>NZ_CP015698.1:1393333-1741666 GCF_002163715.1 Curvibacter sp. AEP1-3 | reverse complement strand
ACTCACAAACACGGTCTGTTGGTTGGGGCATTGGTGCGCCACGCTGTCCTCACAGACGTGCGGATGGTGTACGCCAATGACCTGCGCCCACGCAATGTCCCAACATTTCGTTTGCTCGGCACCGCAGCGGGCCATGCGCATGTCGATTGCAGGGGGCTGCGCTGTGGCCACGCTGGTGGTGACGGAAGCATCGGTGGGGGGCAAGTGCATTATTCCGATTGCTTGGGTATTCATGCGGCTTCCATGCGAAGTTCAAGAATAGCATCACCGTCTGTGCCGCCCAGCTTGAGCCACTCGCCCTGGGCCATTTTGTCTTGCGGCAGCAAGAAGTGGCTCGGCATGGCACTGCGCCGAAAGAAGGTGCCGTTGCGCCCCTTGTTGATGACGCAGAACGCCTGGGTGGTGCTGTTGTAACTCTCCAAAACGAGGTGGTCGCGCGAGGTGAAGTTGACGAAGTTTTGGGGCTCCGCGTCGGCCAGCACATGGGCGGGCGTGGTGTCTTGCTCGCCTTTGACGGCGTAGCCACGCATGCTGGGGTGGCGACCGATGGTGTAGGGAAAGTTGTCTGCCAGCAAGGGCACCAGCACCTCCCCGTTGCGGCTGCGCAGGCGCATTTGAGCAACGGCGGCAGGCTTGTTGCCGACAATGCTTGACAAAGGGGTATCGCTCACGTCCATATAGCCTTGCGCGCGGGCTTTGGAGATGGGGGTGTTGCTGACCTCGTCTACGCCAGAGTTGCACTCCGGGGAGCTTGTCTCGGAATCCGCAAAGTAACGGTCGGCAGGGACAGGGCCCGCTGGGGGGGGGGTGTTGCCTACCAGGTTTGGCTCGCCGCTCTGCTGGGGTGCCTCCTGCGCCACCGTGGTTACGGGCAGTGGTGGCGCTTTGGGGCGGGTTACGGGGTGGCCGTCAAAAGCAAAGCGCACTTTGAAGTTGGTACCACCAAAGCTGGCCAGCCGCTCCACCGGGTGGCCGTTGACGGTGTGGATGTCTGCCACGATGGTGCAGCCGAAGTAGTCGCCCATGTCGATGGTGCCACTGGCCCCCGGTGCGGCTGCGATGATGTTTTTGACCGCATGGGCCAGCGTTTGGGGTTGCAGGCTGTTGAGGTAGTGCACCATGCGGTCGGGGGCGCCGGTTAGGTCGATGTAGACCACGCGCAGACCATACATTTCATCAGGTGCCCATTCTTGTAGGTCGGCCGTGTTGGCCACCACTTCGGTAATGGAGCTCGTGAGCACGTTGCCAAATGCTCGCATGGGCGTGTTTCCACGTTCAGGCAAGGCGATGCGAAACTCTTGCGGCTCTTGCACTTGAGGCAATTCGGGAGGTGACTGGTAGATGACGCCAGCAGGCTCGCTTTGGCGCTCGCCAGCCAAAGGATCGCCGCGCAGCCAGGTGCGCAAAGCACTCAGGATACCGGCGTCTTTGGCGCTGGGGGCAAAAGCGGGTGCGCTGGGGTGGGTGAAGAATTGTGCTTGCATGATTGGTACTCCGTGAAGTTCACCGCGACAGTGCGGTACTTGTTGTTACGGCTCTAGCGCGAAAAACGGCTCAATGCTTCTTGAAAGCTGATGAGCAGGGTGTGGTACGGCGGTTCTAGGTTGCCCGCAGGGACCTGGTCAATGCTGCCGCTCATGCCAAAGGGCGTGAGTGCAGCGCAAAGGGCTCGAACCCTGTTGTCCAACTCATGTGGGGTGAGCAAATGGGTGGGTAGGTAGGCCCGGCTGATGAGCAGGCTGGCATGGGGCCGGGCACCGCGCAAAGCGGCAGTGTGATGCAGTGCATCAACCACGCCGTCGTTCACGAATGCAAACAGTGCGTCCCAGCTTCGGGCCCGGCTACACAGGACCGGTAGCTGTTTTGTAAGTATGGGTTTGCTCATGGCTGGGCTCCTGCAACAAGTGAAGCGTTTGAAGTACCGGCTGGTTTCGTGCCCGAAGTTGCCGGGAAGAACATGCGGTTGACCAGCGATAGGGCTGCCTCGGTCGCAATGTTGGCGGTCGATTCGTTATGCCCTTCAATAAGCTGAGTGTTGCGGTTCCAGTTGCGCTCGGCAAAAGTGACGATGACGAAGGCTTGGCCGCTTTGTGGTTGCCGTACCAGGGCGACATAGAGCTTGTTCGGCGGCATGGCGCATTTATCTACGCGGTTCTTGACGACGTGGTGAAGGCGGTCGGTCTCCTTGTTCATGTTTGCCAGCTTCTGCGCGTCTTCACGGCACGCTGCGCTCCATTGCGGCAGCGGGGTGGAGTGGCTTTTGTCCACATCTGCACTGAACACCGTGGTCCCAGTTTTGCCAAACACCTCCAAAGTGGCTTCGCTGCGCGCTTTGCCTGTGCAGGGAAGATGGCCGCCAGGCATGGCCCGGGCTGCCCGTGTGCAGGCCGAGTGGGCGGTGCCAAACGACGCGATGCCTCCGACTAGATCATTGAGCAGTTGGCGGGGATGGGGCGTGTCGGACAGGGCGATAGGAACGTTGGCGTCTTCTGCGCGGGGCGTGGGCGCTTGGGCTGCCGCAATCAGATGCGCTTGCAGCGCGGGGCGATCAGTGGCGCTGGTGTGCAAGGCAAGCATCAGGTTGGCCACGCCCAGGGGACTTGCCAAGGCATCGCCGGTTCCAAAAAACTCGCTCACCAGCTGCCCAAGCCGCATTCCTTTACAGGATTTCCACTGCCGACTAGAACAGGCGGCAAGCTCTTGTTCAGATAATTCATGAGGCCACACGGTCATGGGCTTGCCGTTGGCTAGGTGCATAAAGCGTGCACCAAATCGCGGAACGTTGAGGTCTGCGCTTTGGCCTAGGTCAAGACTGTCCTGGTACATGCCGTTCCAACCGACTTGAGCCGCCACCTGAGCAATCGAGTTGACTCGCTGCGCGGCGCAGGTGGCATTGAACTGCGCGGATTCGCAAAAGATGATGTCAATGAGGGGCAGGGTTTGGGAGCGGGCCAGAATGGTTGGGAGTTGCGCCATTTCGGCGCTGCGCAAGCCCACGCGCAACAAGCCGAGGTAGATGATGAGCTTGGTAATGCTGCCGGGCCTGGCTTGTTGATCGAATACCCGGCTGCCAAGCATGTCAGGAGTGTGGATGGGGGCATCGGGCAGATCCGGGCAGTCGGCACCCAGTTCGGATCTGCCATACAGCTGGGCGTAGCACGGGGTGTAGGCGCTGGCTGCAGCTGTGATGCCACCCGTATGCGCGTTCACCACAAGTAGCCCCATGGAGCGCACAGGTGCGCCCTCGTACATGGCGTCGTTTGCCACACTGACGCACCACGGGCAGGCCACGCAGGCGGAGCGCATGCCGGTGTAGCAATCCACTGTGGTTTGGGCACGCGTTGCCCAGGTGGGATCGAGCGTGAGGGTGACGTTGCGCCCCTGCTTGATGGGCGCAATGAGCGCTCCATTCAGGTCAAACACTCTTGTGTTGGGGCTATTCTCTTGCGTGGGGCGAACAAAGCCTTGCAGGGCCGCCTGCACGGTGTTTGCATGGGGCAACAGGGTTTCCAACCCACTGGTGCACTCGTCATTACCTTGCAGAGCAATGCAACCGGCTAAACGAAAGCGGTTGAAGCGTTTCTCGGGGGGCTTGGCTTGTTGGGACGTGTTGACTTTGTCCTTGGCTTGGACATAGCGGTCAGGAATGGCGCGGCTTTGAAACTGGATGCTGAGCATCGCAAGCAGGGCAATGGTGATGGCTCCCAGCACCCAGGCCAGCCAGACCATGTGGGGCAGATGCGTTGAAAGCGGCTTTTGCGGCGAGGTCTTCATGTTTTTCTCCTGTGGTGGTATTGGCTTTACGGCGCTGGCGGCGGTTTAGGCGCAAACCTGCCTTAGCCTGCGCGCCCCAGGGCCAGTCCCACCCACATTGCCGTGCCCATAAGCGCTATCCCCCCGTACCCCATGGGGAAAGTAACGCCCGTGAGCGAAGACCAACCCATGAGGGCGCCGGCAGATACCAGCACCTGCGCAATGCATACCAGTACGGGAACGGCAACCATCCATGCACCGAGCAGCGCCACCGGCTTGGCAGCGGGCGTGGTGCTGGCTGCTGGTAATGAAGCGGCCAATACGCTGCCGCTCCAGCCCACCAGGCAGGCGGCTATGAGCAGGGCCCCGGTGGCACCAAAACTGGCATACAACAAGGCGTAGCCGAGGTCAGAGGGCATCACAATGGGCGCACCGGTGCCCAGAGAACACTCGGCCAGTGCAAACAATGGTCTTGCGCCACAGTAGGGCACTTGCCCCAGCCCAAAGCCACCCAGGCCCCAGGGCCGTGATGGCACGGCGTCCATAAGCCACATGGCCAGCGCCAGCGTGGGGCTATAGGCGTTGTAGGGGTTCTCTGCCATTTGCGCACGCAACAGCCCCATGCGGCTAAACAGGGGAATCACCTCCATCAGGATGAGGTTCCACACAGCAACGCAGGCCACGGCAAGCACGACGCAAAGGACGGCTTTGCTCAAAACCGAGCGTGTGCGGCCCAGCAAAGGGATGCCGAACAGCAAGGGCACCGCCAGCGCGAGCACAAGCATGGGGCCTTTGTCGTCGGACAAAATCAGCCCCCCTGCGCTGACTATCAGGACGCATATCACACCCTTGGCCGCAAGCCACACGCGCCCTGGGCTGGTGGGCCATTCGCCAATGCGATAGGCAAACCACGACAGAGTGCAGCAGGCCATCAACTTGAGCAACTCCCCGCTGAGTTGCGGTTTGCCCAGGCCGTGCAAGCCGCTGATGCCCAAGTATTGCTGACGCTTGTAAAAGCCTATCCACCCCAAAAGCAGCGCCAGGGAGCCTGCCAGCGCAAGCAGGCGAAGCCACCCGCACCAGCCGTGAGCGCTGGCCTCCAAGCGCGTGCATACGCGTATCCAAAGTTGCAGCAGCGCATCGCGGCAGGCAGAGACCGCACACATCACTATGCTGGCATACAGCATGGCGTGCAATTGCCACAGCCCGTAGTAGCGCGCTCCATACTCAGCAGGCATGCTGCTCATGCCACCTGGGACGATGGGCCCGCGCCCGGCAAAGTCCACCAGCGTGAGCCATTGAATGCCGACGAGGAGAATCCACCCAGGCCAAACCAGCGTCTGCAACGGGGGCGGCTGCAGTTGGCCAGAAGGAGAGCCCGGCATCGCCGCGTGCAACACGGCGGCCAGCGCAACGACGCCAGCGATGGATGCCAGCGCTAGGGGGCCAGCACCAAGGAGAAATGCCCCCGGTAACCAGATTGCCAATGCAAGTGCTGGAGTGGTGCCTATGCGCAGCAACAGTAAGCTTACGTACCCCAATGCGGCAATGAGTGCGATAGCCCAACAGGCGTGCATTGCGGCGAGAACGGACAAGCTGTTCAGCAGCGACGCGCCAGACAAGTGGCTGTTCATAAGATAGGTGCCGTAGTGCCGTAGCCATTGCCATGACAAAGCACCGTCAATCTCTGGCGGGAGCGCCGGATAGCGTCCCCCCAGGCCGTGCAGTGACGGTTCGCTTCCCAAAGGGGCGGCGAGATTGTCAAAGAAGGCAAAAATCGCACATAGTAGGGTCGCTTGCCAAAAGGCGCTTCGTATGATGGAGTGGATCGGCTGGAAGGTGGCTTCAGGCATGGGGCATCTTTGGTTTGGAGTAGGGATAAGTCTTTTACGACGCCAGCCACCAATTCGGCGCAAAGTTCAACCGTTTTTTGGAGAGGTTATGCAAGCCAGCCCATCACCCAAGGAATCCGCCCAACAAGAGCGGGAAAAAAAGATCAGTGCGGCGTTGAAGAAAGTCGCCCCCCAGAAGCGAGAGGCCGAGTTGCGCGCCTTACTGCGCTCCTACGGGAAGGACGCCGACGTGCAATTGACCGCCTCGCAGGCGTATTGGGTCGACCCTCTAGACCTAGCGAAGGAGAGAGCCCATTACGCTGAACTTCGGAATCTGTTGATCAAGCTTGCAGGCAGGCACATCAAAAACCAAGGTGACAGGGAAGTATGGGCACAAGAGATGCTCACGCGGCTTGCCGCCGGCGAGGCCACTTGGCTTGCCGAGGACTGGTACCCCATGGAATGGAAGGTTCGAAAGCTGGCATCCCCAGTGACGGCGGATTTGGCTAAATTCTGGAACGGGCAAGACAAAGGCGACCGAGATGTGGTGCGGGACTATTTTGATGCACTGGAAAGAGAACTACTGAAGCTTTGCGGCGGCGAAGTGCCACAGGGAGCACTTCTGAATGATGAGGCACAGGATTGCGATGCATGTTGCCTGCTAATGCTGATGGCGGTTGAACGGTTCCATGACGATCAATTGGAGCTAAGGCGGGAGAAGGATAAAGGACTCGACAGAGATCAGACGCCCAGGGCTTGGGTGATCCGGTTTTTGGAACCCTTTAGCTACCGCATCCGGCGGGTGTTTGCCAATGATGTAGTGGAAGAACAGGACCGAGGCAGGACCGCAGAACTGCAACTGTGGTCGTCAATGCCGACGGCAGTGAGCTTGCTGCTGGATGCGTTGAAGAAGCAGGCGCTACAAGAGCTCCCCGGAGTCTCTCTGGGCCGAATGGCAGATACGCCCGAGGCGCGCGGGCAAAATGTAGAAGACCCGGCCGAGGTAACTCTGGAGGTGGAAGCCCATGTTCCGTTGGGGGCTTCTGATACGTTTTTGCGTGTGAAGAGCTTGCTTGGTTTGGTTAGTCAGGTGATTGTTGAAATGGACAACAAGCCCGTTGGGCCTGATCGCATTGTTTTGACTGAACGACACAAGAAGGTGTGGCAGCAGTGGCTGGCGATTCGTTATGTACTTGAAGTGGATGGGAAGGAAGGGCGACTCCCAGAAGGGTGGCTCGACAGGGCATTGCTGTCGGCAAAAAAATTGGAACCTTTAAATGTCGCCGTGCGTCAATCAGATCATTACGCACTTACTGTTGACGACTTTGCCGAACTGGTTGGGATTTCTGAAAACACGATTCGACGGTTGACCGATGAAGCCTACGGCTATGTCAAAGCACACCCACTGTTCGATGAGATAGTGCTGCATTTTGTGCCAACAAAGCTGACGCCCAGCTCCCCTGGGTTGCCGCCACAGGCACCAGACAGGCTCTTGACGACCGTTCGTACTGCGCTGCATTCAAAGAACGGAAAGCAGATGTTCAGAGATGCTTTGCACGTGTGGGGTGTGGACAAAGGTTTGGTAACCTGAGCTATTCAGGATTCAGTTACCTCACGTCCAATTCATAGATTCCTACTCCATCACTGGCTTTAGCCGCCCCACGCGTTTATGTAGCCCTTGCATGCGGTACGCGATGATAACTTCGTGATGTGGTAAATAAATACCCTACCCGATCAAAGAGAGGGTAAATTAGTTTTTTGCACTATAGGTGAGCCGCTAGCCCAAATTGGAGGCTTTTTCATTCAATACTTTAGTTCAGCGACTCGACTAGATAGTGTGCTATTTTCTGGAGTGAGTAACCTGTTACCCAACAACTAAGCGAATGCTTTCTCTTCCGCAGATACTTGCACATCCACAGAAATATATAGTCCTGCGCTTGCTGCGATATCTACCAAAGCATCCAGAGAGATTTTTGAAATTTCCCCTGAATAAGATCGCTCATGCGCGGTTGCGTGATTTGACAGAGTCTAGCTGCCTCTTCCTGCGTGAGTTTTCATTTTCTGACGACGTCCCCCCGTATTTGAGTGGTGCCTGAGCTTGGAGTCCAATCCCGTGTAGGAGAAGATTGGACGTGAAGAAGCGATTTACCTGTCAATGCCACTCGTAATTTCCGCACATGGGGGTGCGGCGTAAAACTTGGACTACCTGGAGGTAGTTCATGTATCCACACGAAGAGCGAATTCGTGCAGTAAAGCTGTACATCAAGCTTGGCCAGCGCCTCAACGCGACCATCCGGCAACTAGGCTATCCCACCAAGAACGCTCTGTAGGGCTGGTATCTGGATTACATCCAGAGTCAGGATCTGAGATCCGGTTATGTGCGCCTTTGGCAGAAGTATTCAAAGCAGCAGAAGCAAGTTGCAGTGGAGCACTTCATGGATCATGGTCAATGCATAGCCTTCACCAGAAGGGCCATGGGATATCCGAGTCGGGAAGCTTTGACCGATTGAATCAACGAGTTACACCCGGAACGGCGGCGCAAGTTTGTGACCAAAGCGGCTAACGTGTCACACACTCCAGCCCACAAGGCTACTGCAGTCCTGGATTCTTGTACCAGGCAAACCAGTGCAACTGAGGTTGCAAAGTCCGTTGCAGTGAGCAGGTCGCCACTCTACAGCGCGATATCCGGCGTCTGCAACTTGAGCACGACATCTTGAATAAGGCCAATGAACTCCTGAAAAAAGGCCTGGGCGTCACCCCGCACTTCCTGAGCAACAGGGAGAAGACCTTGCTGGTTGACGCCATGAAGGACACCTACACGCTGGCGGAATTGCTGGCCGAGCTGGATTTGGCCCGCAGCACTTATTTCTATCACTGCGCCCGACTCAAAGAGTCGGACAAGTATGCAGACGCCCGCATAGCTATTGCCGACGTATTCCAAAGCAATCATCGTTGCTACGGCTACAGGCGAATGCGGGCTGCACTTGGCAGGCGGCATGTGCACCTCTCGGAGAAGGTCGTGCAGCACTTGATGAAGCAGGAACGCTTGGTAGTTGCAGCCAACAAGCGGCGACGGTATGGGTCATATCTCGGAGAAATCAGTCCAGCGCCGGAGAACCTGATCAATCGGGACTTCGAGGCAGATCCCCCGAATGAGAAATGGCCGACAGACATCACAGAATTCCAGATCCCATCGGGGAAGGTGTATCTCTCTCCGATGATTGACTGCTTTGATGGCCTGGTGGTGAGTTGGACTATCGAAACGCGTCCGGACTCCGACTTGGTGAATACGATGCTGGACGCTGCCATTGAGTCGGTTGCCACCGGTGCAATGAAACCCGTCATTCATTCTGATCGTGGTGCTGACTACCGTTGGTCGGGTTGGTTGCAAAAGGTCCGAAAGGCCAAACTCATCCGATCGATGGTAAGCGCCCATTTCTACACGTACTAGACGCGATTGAGGTAGCCCATGAAGCTAAGAGCCTCCACAACTCTGGGTAAAGAAATGGCAACACTAACTCGACTCGGCAAAGATTACTGGGAACGTCATCTCAGGAAATGGCGTAAATCAGGGCAAACACAGAGCCAGTACTGCGTCAGTGCAGGGCTGAACATTAAGACTTTCAGCCGCTGGAAACTCCTGCTAGCTGCCCCGTTAACTGGGAAAGTTCCGGTGCCACCAACCATCGAAAAACCAATGTCTCTGGTTCCAGTGCGCTTGGCGCAGCCAGAGGTGGTGGACACCAGGATTGGTTGTATTCGTGATATCCGAATCCGACTAGACGACAGGCAATGGGTTGTGGACGTTCCTTTCGGCGTTGATCCTAAGCACCTTGCCAATGTGCTGAAAGCCGTTGCGGGAGTTACGCAATGATCGACTTCGTTGCAGATCGCGTCTGGTTGGCCGCCGGCTTCACAGACATGCGCAAGTCAATCGATGGGTTGTCAGCCATTGTGAAGTACGAGATGGAATTCGATCCACTCTCGCCCGCAATCTTCGTGTTTTGTGGTCGCCGGCGTGACCGAATCAAACTACTGTATTGGGACATCAATGGCTTTTGGCTGTTGTACAAGCGTTTGGAGAAGGGCTGCTTCCGGTGGCCCACCACGGGAACCGAATCCGTACTTCTTACGCGCCGCCAACTGGCGTGGCTCCTTGACGGCTTGCACATTGAGCAGCGCCAAGCCCACAAGCCGGTGAGGGCATCTGTAGTCGCTTAACCATTGCAGGACGAATTTTTATGAGCCGACCCTTCTTGCAAACTATCTGTCAATGCCATATAGTTTGCAGCAAGAGGTGGCTCGCCCAACGGAACCCATGGAGGTGAGCAACATGAAAAGTATTCGCAATAAGGACACCAAGCAGAGTGCGCGTACCGTGTCCAAAGGAAAAACAGATGTTCGTGCCCTACGTCGAACGAGAGTTGCTGTCCCTGACCGAGAGTCTGTCTCGGCCGGCGATGTGCGTGCAATTCGCGAATCGAATGGGGTTAGCCAGGCTGTATTGGCGCTCTACCTTGGTACCAGCACCGCTTCGGTAACCCAATGGGAACAAAGCCTACGCACTCCAACGGGAGCTACAGCAACGCTCCTCAGCCTGATCAAGCGCAAGGGGCTGCAAGTCCTTATGTAAGCGCTCGGGTGGCCCGAATCGCCCAAGTGGAGCCGGAATTCGCGACGCGCTTCATACAGCGGACATTTGCAGAGGGCGCAGAATTATTCGGCCCGGCAGACCCAGTAGAACTTGACGGCTGGACTGACACAGCGAGTGGACTTGGTGGGCCCATCTTCGACGTTGTTGATGGAAAGATTTTTCCAATCCTAGATCCAGAGCCTGTGGTCGAATTGTCGGCAGGCCGAGGTCCGGATGAGGCCATACTTGACCTGCATACATACTGCTCGATGAAGCGAATCGTCTTGCGCAAGGCTGGCGACGTCGGGTCAATCATCTTTACCTCCATCGAGGTACTGGCAAAACAGATTGCGGGTGAGAAACGAGCGCGCGAACAAGCCGAGGCAGAATGTGCCCGACTGGCCGAGCAACTCAAGTTGGCTCAGGAACGTCAGTTCGGCACGAGTAGCGAGCAGAAACTGCAGGTATCAAGCCCCGGCGCTGAAGCTGACTCGCCACCGGTCATCAGCGACGACGCGGAGCCAAAGAAGAAACTGCGCCTCGCCGCTTCGGGTGGGGGGCGAAAACCACTCGCTGCTCACCTGCCACGGGAAGATGTCCGTCACGAACTCCAACCGCACGAACGCAAATGCCAAGCCTGCAATGGCGAGCTAATTGAACTTTCCCCAACTGTCGCAGAGGAAATGTACACGATCCCCAAGCGGCACGTGGTGCGTCGGCACGCGCAGGCAAATTACCACTGCCGCTGCTGCAATCGATTTACCAGTGCGCCGATGCCACTCCGAATGTTTGCGGGCAGTTCGTACGGGTCACCTGAATTTGTGGCCGATGTCGCGACAGCCAAATACCAATTCGGAATCCCGCTTTATCGTCAGGTCGATATGGCCGCAGCGAGCGGCGTGCCGCTCAACCGAACCACCCTCGCAAACCTCATGATCACGTTGGGGGATCGCCTCACATCGTTGCACATCCTCTTGCGGGAAAAGCTGCTGTCGCAGCCATTGATCCATGCCGATGAAACTACGGTTCAAGTGCTGAAAGAGCCAGGGCGTCGCCCGGAGCAACAGTCCTATCTTTGGTTGTTCCGCAGTGGCGCCAAGGCGGAACAGCAAATGGTCGTGTTTGAGTACCAGCAAACACGGGCCGGTATTCACGCATTGAACTTCCTGACTCAAGACGATGGATCTATGTACAGCGGAAAGCTGCAGGCCGACGGTTACGCAGGATACAACTCCGTCAGCGAGGCTGTTCGAATTGCCTGTATGGCACACATTCGACGAAAGTTTGTTGACGCACTGAAGCTTGTCCCATCGCCTGCACGTTCTGATTCGGTTGCGGCGGAAATTATTGAACTGATTGGCGAGCTCTATGCTGTTGAACGTTCCGGCAAGGGGCTTACGGATGAGGCGCTTTTGGCACTTCGGAATCGTGACAGTCGCCCCCTCGTCGCTCGGATTGAGGCTTGGCTCAAAGAACATCGCAATACGGTACTTCCCAAAACCGCACTCGGCAACGCCGTTCGCTACGCCTTGGATCAGTGGCCTGCAATGAAGAAATACCTCGACGACCCGGGATGTTCAATTGACAACAACATTGCCGAGCGCGACATAAAACGCGTTGTCATGGGCAGGAAGGCTTGGCTATTTGCAGAAAGTGTCGATGGCATGGAAGCCAATGCAGTCCTATACAGTCTTGTGCAGACCTGCATAGCAAATCAGGTTGACCCCTATCGGTACTTCAAGGCCGTCATCGAGCGCATGCCATACGCCAAGTCGCAAACCGACTTGGAGGCGCTTCTGCCCTGGGCTCTGAAGCAAGAATTTGAAGACGAAGCTGCCGCAGTCAAGTTGGTCGCCTAATACGTGTCACTGGAATCAATTCAGTACCGCTTAGGCCCCCAGTGACATTAAAAGCGGCACGCCCATGCTTTCGTTCGGCGCGGACGTGGCGCCCTTGATTTGCCACCTTTCGGGAGCACCAGCTTTTTTGCCCGCGTACTCTGATTCGGTTGGCAATTTTGCGATTAAATAAGGCGCGCATTAAATTACTTGCGCACCTAAAATCCAGCATTTCTACTCGCTAGGTAATACAGGCTACCGACTGCAACGAAATGCCCAATCAATCGGATATCCCCATCCAGTTGCACTCGCACGACCTCAAAAACACCCGCGACCTGCGCACCCTGTTGCTGGAGGCTGCGTACGCGTTGCAGGAGCGCCCCGCCGTTACCGAGGCCCATATCTACCTGCACAACTGCACACTGGCCAAAAAGCGGGTGGTCACGGAGTTTGAACAGTTCAAACAGATCGCGCTGCCGAAAATTGGCAAACGCATCAAGCTGCACGACACCCGATTGCCAGCAGAGCGCGAGTTGGTGCTTTCAAGGGATGCTGCTGGCGCAGCAAGTGACCATGTCAGGAAACCCAGCACCGCCAGCCAGGAAGCCGTGGTTGCCTATTTGCTCCAACGGTATCTCGACTCTCTACCTAGCGTGAGCATCAGCACCATCGCCGAGCAAACCCAGGCCAGCTTACCGACTATCTACAAGGTGCTCAAGACCTATGGTCACTGCATAGACAAGGATCCGGAAGAGAAGACCCTGCGGTTACGGTCCTTTGGTCAAAACGACTGGCAGCATTGGATTCAGCGCAGCAACCAGCTCTCCAGCGTCTATTTCATTGACCGTTCGGGCGCTCCCCGAAGTGCCAGCCGGCTGGCCAAAGGCCTGGCGCGATTGAAGCGGGAAGACCTTGCCGTCGGTGGATTGATGGGAGCTATCCAACACTTGCCCGCTCTGGATGCAACTGCTTCGCCGCAGCTTGACATCCTGGTGCACGGTACCAGAAGAGCAGACCTATCCTTTATCACGGAAATTGATCCAGGATTGGAGTTGCATGAAGGGCGACCCGATGTGGCCCATGTCGTGGTTCACTTCATTGACCGGCCGGTATCGCTTTTTTTGCGTCACGGCGGGCAGCAGTGGGGTTCATTGCCGGACTGCATCGCCAACATGCAAAAGGCAGGGTTGACTCACCAAGTCACTGACGGATTGCGTTTGCTGCGAACTCGTAGCTGACGCTTACACACCTCTTCGTTTGATTCAGGTTGGCAATACGTCTCCATTCGATATGAGTCACAACATGGAGGGCATGATGGGTTGGTCGATCCAACCCTGATCGCCCTTCACAAGATATGACTTTTTAGGGAATCGCTGCTCCACGGGGTCTTCATAGAACTTGCCTTGTTTCATTAGACGCCTATTGCCTTTGAGCAGCACCTCGTAATCACAAAGATAGCCGTCAACCTTCGTCGCACAATTCACGTTTGTCACTTCGACTGATACAACGGTCAGCACATAATCCGAAGGAAATTTCGGTCGTATGGCCTTTGCGATCTCTTCAGCAGTAGGTTTCGACCCGCCGCAACCGGTCAGCAGGCCGACTACGCCACAAAGGAGTGCGGTGGTCAAAAAAGGGGCCGAGCCATTGCGACGAGTGGGCTGAGATTTGTGCATATTTGTTTGCGGCATGTGAGTCAAAGTACTTGATTTGCGCTCAGCTTGAAGAGCAATACGAGCATGCGCAAAGGCCACGCCAGCACCATCCAGATTTTTGCGCTGAACACGTTATCCAGAGTGTTGTAGTTTGGGTGCCACTCAACCAGATGCTTCATTACGTATCGGGACATGAAAACACCGATCGCGAGATAGCCAATCAGAAACATGGATCCCAGCAGCCATACGATGAGTGCCATGACAGCCAGACCGCCAAATTAGTAGCCCCAGCCCTGGGCAATGGTCAGGTTCTGGTCGCCGATATGCAGGTCAGATGCTTCTGCCGATTGATCCCCATGGGAGGCGTTACCGAATCCTCCGGTGTCCAACGCAAGGCCGCACCCGCCACAAAACTTCATACCGTCCTGCAGTTTGTTGCCGCATGCACTGCAGAACTGCGCTAGCGGGCCTGATGCAGATTTGATTTCCTCGTTCACTCTCGCTCCCTTCGGTAAATGTACGAATTGGTGTGTGTACGAATGAATATACCAAATCGACACTTTGGTGGTGTCACAACGCCAACTGCCCCCGCAAAAGTCCTTTGGCTTAAGGATTAAAGAGCTGCGTTATGAAAAGTCCTTGACGCAAGAAGACTTGGCTGACCGCACGGGCATGTTCCGGACTTATTTGAGCCGGATCGAGGCAGGGTTGGCCAATCCCACTTTGACCATGCTGCACACACTTGCAGGTGCGCTGGAGGTTGAAATTGAAGAGTTGTTCAGCCCCGCGAAAAGCGTGCCGCCTAAAGTGAAGTCGGCGAAACCGATATCCCGAGGTAGGGTTAAGCGGTAGTGCCTGAACAATTTTTGGCGAATGCAGTTGGGTTAAGCTGAATCGTTGCGCCAGAATGACTTCTTTAATTCAGGGAGGGTGGAGTGAACTATCTTGACGAAAAATCGCGACAGGTGTCACCCGGCACGGCTGTTGCACTTGGTATCAGTCTGTCAACTCGACATGACAAGGCGGGCGAGCTGGTTGAGATGCTCAACTTTGCGACCATGGTCGCGCAGATGGGATACGAAGATTTGGTGACCAGCGTCTTTTACGATAGCAACTCGTGTACTTGCAATTTCGAGTTAGCTGATGGTTTGACGCATGCCGATCAGGGCGCGTTAGCTATCCTCCATTGCGCGAAACAAACCATTACCCAATTTGAATGGGATGGAGAAATTTTTCATGGCGCCCCCTTACATGCCGCAGACGGAGAAGCAAGTGATGCAGTCGTCAATGACTTGACAGATGAGTTCGACACGCGTTTGGCGGCATTGCAACGGGCCAATGCACCAAAGTCGGAACAAGACGCGGCCATTGATGTGTATGAGCGCGTGAGGACTGCCCGTGCCATTTGTCATGCCTTGCTGGGCAAAGATGTGGCCGACGCATCGGTTGTTTCGGTCGCGATTGAGTTGGGCCGTGTCTCATCATCACTTAAAACTTGACCGTATTAGGATGGGTCGTGAGCGGCTGGCCTTTGTTCTTGGCCCAAAGATGGGCATGCGCCGCTTCACTCGTTTACCCAATGCTTCAGTAAAAATCTTGAAAATCGCAATCCTGCAGAGCTTCACGCGTGCCTGAGGATAATTGCTTAACCAGTCCAAGTTCTCCGTCGGCCCCTAGTGCGGTTATATTTGAGAAAATTATGGGCGATAACCCGCACTAGGGAGAGAGAGATGCTGGATTTCGATGCGCTGAGTGGCGCAATTAGCGGCGCGGCAGAGATCATTGAGCCCCGGCAGATTTTCACGACGTTGGCACGACACCCACGGTTCATGTTTCCTTCCGCCAACCAGGGCGAGGTCTTGGACAAGTGGTTCGAGAAGCGTGCACGGCGTGACAACACGATCAAAATGAACACCGGCTCCGGCAAGATGCTGGTGGGCTTGCTGGCGCTTCAGAGCTGTCTAAACGAGAAGGTCGGGCCGGCCATTTACGTCACGCCGGACAACTACTTGGTGACCCAGGTACTCAAGGAAGCGCAAGACCTCGGCATCCCTGCCACTAACGACCTCAATCATGTTGGTTTCCTGTCCGGCCAGGCAATTCTGGTCGCCAATATCGACAAACTGGTCAACGGGAAGTCGCAGTTCGGTGTCGGCGCTGGAAACGTCCGTGTCCCGCTGGGCAGCGTCGTCATCGACGATGCGCATGCTTGTCTCGATGCTGTGGCCGACCAGTTCAGCATCGACCTTCCCACTGGGCATGCCGCCCACAAAGCATTGCTCAAGCTATTCGAAGACGACCTGAAGCAGTACTCCGCAGTTGGCTGGATAGAGCTTGATCGAAACGACCCTCAGACTTTGATCGCAGTGCCATTCTGGGCATGGCAGGATAAATGCCAACAGGTATTGGAGATCCTTGATGCACACCGAGATTCGGATGAGTTGAAGTTTAGCTGGCCGCTGCTCAAGGGCGTAATCCCGTTGTGCACATGCGTATTCGGAGCTAACGCACTTCAGATCAAGCCGCGCTGCCTTCCCATCGCTCAGATCCCTGCTTTCGATCGCGCAAAGCGACGGATCTATATGACCGCAACGTTAGCCGACGATGGCATCCTAATCACCCACCTCGACGCAAACCCGGAGGCGATCGCGGATCCGATCAAGCCTAAAGGTGCTGGCGAGATTGGTGACCGCATGATCGTCGCGCCCCAGGAGTTCAACCCTGAGATTACCGAGGAAGACGTCAAGACGTTGGCAAAGGCTATCTCGGCCCACCATAACGTTGTAGTCTTGGTACCGTCGTTCACGCGAGCCACCTTCTGGCGTAGCGTAGCGAACCAGACGTTGAGCAAGGACTCGATCGCCGAGGGTGTAGTCGCGCTCAAAAACAAGCACATGGGGTTGACCGTGCTGGTCAATCGGTACGATGGCGTAGATCTCCCGGAAAATGCCTGCCGGCTGCTCATCGTCGATGGCATCCCCGAGGTGCATGACCTAGTCGAGCGAAATGAAGCCTTAGTTCTCGACGGCACGGAGTTGCTGTTGCTTAGGCAAATCCAACGCATCGAGCAAGGCATGGGCCGCGGCGTACGCTCTGGCGAGGACCGCTGTGCGGTGCTGCTACTCGGCGCTCGATTGACTCAGCGCATTAACATGCCCGAGGCTCGGCGCATGTTTACTGCTGCCACGCTCGCGCAAATCGACCTCGGCAAGGCCGTAACCAAGCAGCTCAAAGGCAAGCCAATCAACGACCTGCTGCCCATCCTTGAGCTCTGCATCAGTAAAGACCCGAAGTGGTGGCTGATGGGCCGCCAGTACGTCGCAAAGGCACCTGAGGGGGCTTTGAGTCATGTTGATATTTCGATTCCTCTTGCACGCAAGGCCTTTGACCAGGCTTCACTGGGCCAATGGTCAACCGCAGCCGCTGCGCTGCAACCAGCTGCTCATGCTGAGAATGATCCAATCGTCCGCGGATAGCTCAAGCAGCAACTTGCCGAGCTCACGCATCACGACAGCCCTGTCGAAGCGCAGAAACTACTGCTGGCCGGTATCGCCGACAACCCTCGAATCCTGAGGCCCCTCCAGGGTGTCACGTACAAACGTATCCCGACAGCGACCCGTGGCCAGGGGGAATCGTCAGAAGATTTCGTGAGGGGACGTTTTATCGATCCCAACGCGCTTGTCTTGTGGGCCAAGGCGCTGCTCGCTGACCTTTCCTGGGACCCGGATAAGACCGACAAATTCGAGGCAGCGATGCAGGACCTGGGCCACTTCCTGGGGTTCGGTTCGCAGCGCCCCGACAAGAGCTATAAGGACGGTGGTCCTGACAACCTCTGGGCGCTGAGCAGCATCCGGTTTGCAGTGATCGAATGCAAGAGCGGGCTCGACGATCCGGCTAAGCCTATATCCAAGGACTTTTGCAACCAGCTCTTGGGATCCGAGTCTTGGTTCAAGACTCGGTATGAGGGTAACCTGGTCACCGATCTCATCCTAATTCATCCATCAAGTAAATTCGGTCCAGCTGCATCGCCGGCCGGGAACATGCGAGTCATGGACATCGTGTCGCTGCAAAAGCTGAAGGTGGCGGTAGACGGATTCGTCAAAGCAATCCTCTTTGGCGATACCACCTTCGCGCCAGCCCCAAAGTTTGCGGAAGCGCTGGTGCACTTTGGACTTGATGCGTCACACATTGTTGCCCGTTACACCGTGGCACCGACCTGATCTGTATGTCTCGTGCGAAAGGTATCTTCAAGAAGCTCCGCAGCCAGGGTCTGGCGGCGCTTGATGACCTCATGCCCGAGTCGCTGTTCCTGGACTCCAAACGATCGCCCGATTGCGGTTCGTCGAGGGTGGCAGAGCGGACCAAGGTTTCATATGCGATCACCACGGCATTGCGATGCTGCCGCAGCACGAGCTATCCATTTATGCGAGCTAGAAAGCCAGTCATTCGCCAAGGTCCGCAACTGGCGGCTGACTTGACTTTGACTGCGTTTGGCGGCTTCAGGCTGGTTGCTGCCGGTCAACTTTGGCAAGCAAGTGGCCGCTGAGGCGGACACCAGCGCTAGTCCACCTATGATGGAGAGCCATGGCCATCGACCTGAAAACCCTAGGCTCAAAACTCGCCAAATACCGAGGACAGCTCAAAGAGTCCATCATTGCGGTCGCGTCCGCGACCGGCATTGACGCCGCGCGTCTAACGGCCATCGAAGCGGGACAGGTCGAACCGACAGGCGATGAAGTGCTGATCCTGGCCGACCACTATCGCTGCGACTTCAAGTTCTTCATCTCAAACGAACAGGTGGCGCCGTTCGAGCAAACCGAGACGCTCTACCGGGCCCATGGCAACGACTTCACGAAGGAAGATCGCCGGTCCATCCAAGACTTCCTATATCTGTGTGAGACCGAAGACTTCTTGATGAGGGAACTGGGGCGTCCACCCAAGGACTTTTCCTTTTCGCCAAGCGGCGACTTCTTTAAAGGCCACGGCGAGGCCGCCGCCGCGCGACTGCGCGCCGCTCTGGGACATGATGACCGCGTGGTACCACGCGATGTCTACGCGGAATTTCGCAGCGTCGGCGTCCATGTCTTCCGCCGCAAGTTAGGCAACTCGAACATTTCCGGCCTCTTCATCATGCATCCGGTTGCCGGAAAGTGCGCCTTGGTCAACCATAGCGAAGACATTTACCGCCAGCGATTCAGCGCTGCTCACGAAATGGCCCACGCCATCTTCGACTCTGCGCAGGGCGCCAGCGTTAGTTTCGATGGCTCCAGCGGGTCTGACTATTTGGAGCTTCGCGCCAATCGCTTCGCATCGTGTTTTTTGATGCCGCCCGCCTTTTTGAAGAAGCTGCCGCCGCCAAACCAGTGGAGCGACGCGGATGCTCAGCGATGGGCCAACGATTTGCGAGTGAGCTGCGTCGCGCTTGCCATCGCTCTCAAAGAGGCCAAGCTCATCGACCAAGCCAACTACGACCGCATACGCAGATTGCGTGTGCCGCGCGAAGCCAAGATCGATCCCGAACTGCCCGCCAGTCTCAACACCACGCAGCGCCAGCGCAAAGCTCACCTCCTAGAGCTTGGCCTCTCGGACTTCTACGTCGACCTGTGCTTCGAGGGTTTCAGCTCTGGTGTGATCAGCATCGGTCGTTTGGCCGAAGCCCTGCTATGCAGCCACGGCGAGCTCGCCGAACTTGCGAACCTCTATGGCCGGACACTACATGGCCATTGATCCATCGAAATTCCATCTGATCAATGTCGCGGACACCTGTTCGGTATGGAACGTGCTGTCGTCTGCTCGGCTGCACTCCGCCGCCAAAGAGGCGCATTGCGAGTTCTGCGTCACCAGCTTCGTGCGTTACGAATGCCTGACCAAGCCGCGAAGGGCCTCGTCTCCAACAGAGACCGAGCTGATGCGACGGCTGACCCAAGAGCAGGCCCGAGGCGGCTTCGCCGCCCACTCATGCGACATCGGCGACCTGCAGGCCATCAAGCTGCTTGAAAGCCGAAAAAAGCTGGGCAAGGGTGAGCTGTCCTCCATCGCCTTCGCCATGAAGATTGGCCAAGCCGTCATCACCGACGACATGAAGGCGCGCAAGCTGGCTGAAGATTCAGGCCATGCCCTCGCGCAAACCACTTCTCACCTGTTTTCTTGGCTGATATTCAAAGGCCGCCTTGGCGACTCGGACAAGGCGACCGTCATTGCACAGCACCAGTCGATGGAGCGCCCGCTCGCTCCGCATTTCGAGAAAGCCTACGAAATGGCGTTGCAATGCAGGCTCAATTCGATGCCGTGACGCGCAACTCAATGAATGAAACTTGACTAGGGTCGGACACTGCAGCTGAGTGACCAGTTACCTCCACACTGCGCAAGAAGGGGGAGAAATTGGCGCTTACGATCGATGTAGCGCAAAGGTTGCTCACCTGACAATGCGGCCTGTGAGGGATTCTTTGGTCGCTTGAAGACGGAGTTGTTCTATCCGCGCAACTGGCACAACACAACAGTGGATCAATTCATCCAGACCGTCGACTCTTACATCCGCTGGTACAACGAGAAGATGATGAAGATATCCTTGGGTTCACTGATTCCCGTCGAGTACCGTCAAAGCCTTGGAATTTGCGGTTAACCAGTCCAAGTTTTACGCCGCACCCCCATTGGCCCATTATTCAAGCGGCAGCCATATTACCGAACAGCTGATCATTGGCATCCTGAGGGAAGCCCAAGCGGGCCTGGCGGTAGCCGAGCTGTGCCGCAGGCACAGGTTCTCAGCGGCCTGCTTTGACCTTAGACGTAGCAAGTTTGGCGGCACACGTGTCAGACGCCAATCGCCAGAAAGAACTGGAAACGGAGCAAGAGCGACTCAAGCGCTAGCTAGCCGAAGCCATGCCCGAGAACGAGGTAACGAAAGTAGACTTAACAAAAAGTGGTGAGCGCACCGGCCCGACGCAAACTGGTGCGCCACTTGATTAACCACGGTTTGAGTGAGCGCCGTTCGCTACGCGTCGTCGGTGTGAGCGCCAGTGCCTACTGCCATGAGCCAGCCTAGTATCGCAACTGTGCGCTCAAAGAAAAGATCATTGCCCTGGCTCGGCGGCTTCGCTGCTATGACGCTGGCATGATTTATCTGAAGCCGCGCCAAGTTGGTAAATTGGTCAAACACAAGCGTGGGGATCGCCTGTACGCCGAAGCAGGCCTGCAGGTGAAGATGCTCAGGCGCAAGAAGATTGCCTTTCAGACCGGCATCCTCTTGAGCGGCCGACCCGTAGCCAATCAGGTGTGATCCATGGACTTCGTGTTTGACCGCACCGCGAGGGACGTAGCATCAAGAACCTCACGGTGGTGGATGACGCCACCCATGAGGCTGTGGCCAACGCGCCGGAGCGTGCTCTGGGTGGAAATCAACTGGTGCACACGCTGGATCAGTTGGCCCACACGCAAGGGCTGCCCAAAGCAATCAGAACTCATAACGGGAAGGATTTCTGCGTTCGGGTCATGTTGACCTCGGTCCATGCGCGGGGTGTTCAGTTGTTTCTGATCGAACCCGGCAAACAAAACCAGAACGCCTACATCGAATCATTCAACGGGCGATTCCGGGATGAATGTCTGAATGAACATTGGTTCACCAGTTTGCAGCATGCCCGAGTTGTCGTTGAAGCTTGGCGCGGGGAGCGCAACGAAGAAAGACCAAAGAGGTCGCTGGGCGGATTGAATCCAGCCGCCTATGTAGAAGCAATGATTCAGAAAATAACTAAATTAATCTCGGACTAGGAAGCCCAATGCTGATGAAACCGGGGAGACGTCGCTCAATGGCCTAAATCTCTGACATTTCGTTGGGAAAGCAATAAGCTTAATTGATCATAAATTTCGTTAATCCTTGTAATTTTTTCGCCATTTTCTGACTGAGCTAATTCGAAGCTTAAATCGTGAAGAGAGCAAGACAATTGAACTAATTCATCCCTAAGCTCAAACAGCTGCTTGGCTAACAATTCAAACTCGGTTCTGGTCGACATAGTTATATTAAAGTAGGAGTTAGGTGACAATTATTTCCTTAAGAGGAATCCATAGATGACTCTAAAAAGATAAAGTGAGTTACCGCAAATAATTCCGTAAATCACGGCAGGAAGAATTTCGGTACCAAACAGCAGAAATGAAAGGATGCAAACTATTGAGAGCGCGCTAATAAAGAAACCTGGCAAAATTTCCTCCCAAAAAAATACGCTGGTGATGTGAATTTATAGTGCGTGGCTAGATACTCAAATATCTTGCTTTGCGTTAATGTTTATTAATTTGTAAAAAAATAATGATCAAACGAAAGGCCGGAAACCAAACGGACGTACGGATGGTTTGTTGTCACGACTAGATATCCCATTATTTCGGATTGAACCTTCGCCCCTGCGCCGATCATGCGCACCAATGTTTAAGCCGATCTGAATATCATATTTACTCCTTTTTGCAGGGTCTGAAAGTACAGAATACGCAAAATTTAAGTCTGACATTTTTTTGTCACGATCCCTAACTGCAGCCTGCTCAAGTTTGTCTGGGTGATGTTTTTGAGCTAAACATCGATAGGCTGCGCGGATAACATCTCCGCTAGCATTGGGGCTAACTTCAAGTATTTCGTACAATGAATGCATAGAATAAACAAGTATGCAAAAAAACTGAAAAGACCACTGTTCTTAGATAAAAAGTGTCAAATATTTGGTTAGGCAAACTTGCGTTCATGAAATCGCGCTTCGGATAGCTGAAGCTATTTATGTGCTTTAACAGCACTGGAGGCGATCTCTTGGAAACGGAATGGATCGCAAACTTTGGGAATTACTGTAGTAGAAGGTCCTATAGATTTAATGTAAATCGTTCCAAAACCTAGAATTTCCCCCGGTTTGTTTTGAGATGCACTAATCGATTCAACTTTGTTTAATGGGAGTTCAACTGTATTCCTGAGAATGTGACCAACTTTAATAATAATCCTTTTGTTTGTTACTGCTACCTCGGTGGAGCTAATCTTTGCCCAACTCTGGCAAACAAGAAAAACTCCAGAAATGAAGATCGGCCACAAATAAATGAAGCCCAATAAGGAAAACGAGAGTCCGATGGTGGAAATCGTGAAGCTAAAATATAGATCCGCGCGATGAATACTGCCGAATAAAATTATCTTTTCTCCATTCATTAAACTGGACTGCACGTAACTCATGGGGGTAGATTTTTACTTTACTAGAGTCAAAATAGAAGTTGAGATAATTGGATATCAGAAAAAACTAACTGTTTTTTATTTTCAACCCAGTGTTCTTGTTCTTCATCAGCAATTGATTACCGCGAAACAATTTAAGAAGAATTTGATGCAAGTAGCCTCTTCTGTAAGCAATCGACTGTCAGCCTGCATGTACGGAAGCCTCACCTTTATGTTCATAACTGCATTCATAAAATAGAGCGTTGCGTTTGATAGCCTCCTCGAGAAAATGATGAAGTGGAAGTAGAAATTTCTAGAGCAGAGTTCCTACATGTAGAAGTCAAACTTTTCCGGCAGCCAGATCATCGAAGCACTCAAGCGTGCGGAGATTGGTCTCCCCGTGTTCGAGCTATGACGTGATGTATTGACCCAGTGAATTTCTGCTCAGGTGTTCTCTTTAAAGGAAACACAGATGAGCACGAGGATGGAAGAAGACATCAAACGCTGGACAGCCAAGCGCAAAGCTGCCTTGGTCATGGAAATTATTCAAGGCAAGACCACGGTCGCAGAGGCCAGCCGAAGCTTTGACATAGCACCCTCGGAAATCGTGGAATGGGTGGACGAAGCCAAGTGCGGGATGGAGAACGCCTTGCGTACCAAGCCTCTGGAAATCAAAGCGCAGTATGAGCGTCAGATCAAGGATTTGCAGGAGGCCTACGGCGAAGCCATGTTGGAGCTGCGTGCCTGAAAAAAGCTCAACTCCATGCTGGGGCTAGAGGACGAGAAATGATCCTGGGGCTGCAACAGCAATTGAAAGAAGATGGCATTGAAGTCAGCCTAGTCAAGCTGTGCCGCTGGTTTGAAGTCCCTAGACCCACCGTTTGTTACACGCCAACTAAGATGGAGCCAAAGCTGCAAGACCGGTTTGTCACGCCTATCAAAGCCATGATCGAAGAGAACCCATCATTCGGTTATCGCACCGTGGCACATCTTCTCGGCATGAACAAGAACACGGTACAGCGGGTATTCCAATGCAAGGGCTGGCAGGTTCGCAAGCGCCCAGTGGGTTTCAGACCGCGCATCCAGGCGGTGCCATCGGTAGCCAAAGTACTTAATGAACGTTGGGCGACCGACCTCTGTCGGGTATGGGCTGGTCGAGACGGTTGGACCAGCCTGGCGTTGGTGATTGACTGCCATACGCGTGAACTGCTGGGCTGGCACCTGAGCCGAAGCGGCAAATTCAAGACAGCAGAATCAGCACTAGAACAGGCCTTGATCACACGCTATGGGTGCCTGGGCAAGGTGCCAGCGCCGTTCCTGCTTCGCTCAGACAACGGCTTGGTTTTTACCAGCCGCAGCTACACAGCATTGGTCAAAAGCTACGGTCTGCGCCAGGAATTCATCACGCCGTACACGCCAGAGCAAAACGGAATGGTGGAACGGGTGATACGCACGCTGAAGGATCAATACGTGCACCGCCATCGATTTGAAAGCCTGCAACATGTCAGTCGACTTATTGGTGACTGGATTGGTTTTTATAACAACCAGCGGCCTCACCAGGCCCTTGGTATGCGTACCCCTGCTGAGGTTTAGGCTTTAGCAGCCTAGCCTGTGCAGATACCGCTGGGTCAATACAGCGAGTCCATGCGAAAAACCGGGGGAGCTAACCCGCCGGTGCCGGCAATTCCATCGTGGGTGCCCGAACTGCTGCAGTAGCTTTTGGGACGGGAGTCAGCTACCCGGAGTAACTCTCCGCTGGCTTCCTTTCTTCAAGGTATTAACCGTTTCTGTGACCGAAGAAGGTGATTGCGTAGGCGTAGATGATGGTGACAATTGGTCAGACTTCCCAATAGTCGTGTCATGCGCAAACTCGTACTCGAGATGACAGCCTATGGCCCACACGGCTGCACCTGGGATGATCCAAATCAGTACCAATACCAACGTTTGGATGATCGCCGTCGAAGATGTCGGCTCACATTGAGAGCCCGATATTTCACAGGCTTTTATCAATCCCGGGGGGATGAGGCTAATCTTTCCTGAAATGTATAGCCCTAAGCCTAGAAGTATTTCGAGAAGCACGACAAAGAACGCATTCCCATGTTCCCGAAGGTGGCGATAAGAATCAACTAACTCTTTGTTTTCTTTGATCCGTCTATTCCTATCGAGCTTCAAATAGTAGTCCCACATTTCCGGAGTTTTTTTAAACCCAGTCACGAGCGCGCGAACTTGGCTGAGCGTGAAAAATATCAGCATGAATATCGTTACCGTGGCAACTAAAAACAATCCCTCTGCTGGCTTTCTTCCGCTGTCTCGCGCGTAGAGCCCCCAACCCGTAGCGAGCACTGCAGATGTTAAGGTAAGCCACATCGTGCTTCCCCGGAAACCTGTTCTAGGCATCTCAAATCGGGTTGCGTGGAAGAGTAGAATCGGCGCGCTTGCCAAATACCCATAGGCCAATCCATATGTGATCAGTAGCGGGGCTCCCGCCCCCTTGGTGATCTCGTTGACATTGCCTTCAGGGAATGGAATGGCAACGCCATTCTGTACAAGAAAATTGACTATCAATACACCAAAGACGGTTCCTAGTGCGTAGCGAACGAAGTAGAACTCCCACCATTTACCGGTGCCTGTTTTTTCTTCTTTTTTACTTCCTTCTGCTTCGGCCATAAGTCCCCTTATTATCAAGTTTACAGAAATTGTTTTCTAAAGCGGCTTTGTATTCGTCTGATTTTTAAATTTGTTCATTGATGCAGGTGATGGAGTAAATTGACCATCGCACAGGCGCATCCTGCCCCCATTATCAGCCTCCTAATTTAAGGCCTTTGGCGTTATCTACGCTCGAACACCAGGGCGGGTCAAGTCAGCATGCGGCATTCCAAAATCCACAAGTGGTCTTGAACTTTTTGGCGAGATGGCGCATGTTTTTCAAATCTGCTCCCGTGTTGTTGGCGCCAATGGAATCTTGACAGTGGGGGCTGCGGCAACTGGCTTGCCAAACTTGCCAACTCGGAGGGATGTCGAGATACAACCTCTATTCGATCGTACCTCTCAACCCTAAGAAATTTTATTGGAATGCACTGTATTCTGGACAAATATTAGATTGCTTGCCATAATGTCCTTTATTATGGACAAAATAAAGACGCCTCAAATGCTTGGCGCTGCGTTTCACAAAATGCGTAGCGAGGCCGGCCTTCGACCCAGCAAAATCGCGGAACGGGCAGGCCGCAGCCGAGATATCCTATACCGACTGGAGGGCGGCAAAGACGTCTCTGTGAGCGCACTACTTGATCTTCTGCGGGCCACAGGCCATGCCATTCAGATCGTGCCGGCTGGCCTTCCCACAATGGACCAGATGCGCTCTATGTTCAAGGAGGACGCTGATGACGACGCGTGAGCTTCCAGACAAAATCAAGCAGCTCGATGTATTGGTTGGCCAGGACATCGCAGGGAATCTGGTGAAAGACTCCATCTACAACTTCAGCTACGCCGAAGATGCCTCGAACAAGCCTGTTGTGGGTCTGTTCATGCCAAGGACCTCGCTGTCGTACCAGGATTCTGCGCTGTTTCCTGTGATGGATCAGAACCTTCCCGAAGGTTACCTGTTTCAGCGCATTCGGGAAATGTTTCCGAAGCAGGCGTTGACCCCGATGCACCTGCTCGCGCTTGCAGGGACCAATGGTATTGGTCGTTTAGGTTTTCTGCAAAAAGGAGAGCAGCCCACCAAGATGCAGACCGTGTCGCGCGAGCAACTCTTGCGTGCACACCCTGACCAAGGTCTGTTCGATGAACTGGTGCGTACTTACCTGGGTACCGGTACTGGAATTGCTGGCATGCAGCCAAAAATCATGGTTCCCGACAGAGCTACGGTGCCTGTGCCCAATCTCATTGTCAAAACGGGATCTCCTGTGTATCCAGGGCTAGCCGCGAACGAGTTTTTGTGTATGACCGCCGCAGACAGGGCCGGGATCACGGTGCCGGCGTTTGATCTATCCGACGATGGGTCCATGATGATTCTGGACCGCTTTGATCTGCGCGAAGACGGTACCAGGCTGGGATTTGAAGATGTCGCTGCGCTGATGGGGCTGCAGGTGCATGACAAGCTTTCCGATCGGAAGTACCACGGCAGTTACGAGATGATTGCCGAAGTGTTTCGCACCATCAACTTGTCGGCCTCAGACCTGGAGGAATTCTTTGCGCAGGTGGCGTTTTCTGCGATGGTCCGCAATGGTGATGGTCACCTCAAGAATTTTGGGGTGCTATACACATCGGCGGCTGACGTCCACCTCTCGCCCATGTTCGATGTGATAACCACTTCGATCTACCAATACGAACGCTTCCCTGGCGGTCCGAGCATGGAAGACAACACAATGGCTCTCAAATTGTTCCGCGGTAAGCAGAGCAAGACAAAGACCTATCCGCTGCCTGATGAGCTGATCCAGTTTGGTACTCAGGTGTGTGGTGTGACACGGCCGCTGGAAGTGCTAGAGCGCATTGCGCAGGCCCTGCTGGAGACGCTGCAAGAGTACAAGATGGACACGCGAATTCCGGATGGACTGATAGCCAAGATGGGCACCGCCTGGGAGAAGGGGATGCCCAGCCGCACGCGTGGCACTGTTTTTTTGGCGACAGCAGGGGAAAACACAGCGAACCAGGTCCAGCTCCGCTTGCATGCGCTGCCGACGCTATCGCACATGGCGGGCGCGAGGTACACGCTCTGGCAATGTGCGTCGACTGCCATGCAACAGACGGGAGACACTGCGATCGATTGGAAGGCGGTGGAGGACGCTACGATCGCAGAAAGCATGGGCAGCAAGGGACAAACTGCCGAGAGCGTCTACGACGTCTTGCGCATTCATAGCCCAGGCGCCGTGACAGAAGCACAGCAAGCCGATCTCGCGCAACGTGTGGATGCCATGGCGAACAAGCTTACGCAGGCTCCAATAGATCCGAGACCTTCGCATACTCAAAGAGCACCTTAATCAACTTGCCGAGACGTCATGCATCCTGAGCGGTGACTATGTTGCGGCAGACCTCAGCGAACCGATCTGCAGCGTCACCGAACTCATCACCGTAAGTCGATTTCTTAGTCAAAAAAATCATCATCTGGTGAAACAAGTTTTTTTAGTTGGGAGATTTCTAGCGTTCTGATCTGAGCCTCAAACTCCTCAGGCGTAGCCGCCACCATCACCATCTTGTGTTTTGTGCCCCATCCATTAGACTGAATTGCCCCGTGTTTACTAGACACCTCCGAGCCGTTGGAAACAGCGTTTCTCGAACTCTACGGGCGAGATGTCGTCAGCGGTATTGTGCCGACGCTTGAAGTTGTAATAAATCTCAATGTAATTGAAGACATCGGCCCTCGCATTCTGTTGGGTCAGATAGATCTGACGCCGAACGCGTTCGCGCTTGAGCAACTGGAAGAAGCTCTCGGCCACTGCGTTGTCATGGCAGTCACCTCGCCGACTCATGCTACTGACTAAGTTGTGATCGCGCAAAAAGGTTTGCCAAGCATGTGCTGTGAACTGGCACCCCTGATCTGAATGCACCAGTACCGATTCCTGGGGCTGTCTGCGCCACAGCTCCATCAAGAGTGCATGAGCACCAAGTCTGCATCTGTTCGACTGTCCATGGACCAGCCAATGACCTGTCTGGAGAACAGATCAATCACCACGGCCAAGTACAGCCAGCCTTCATGTGTACGGATATTGGTGATGTCCGTGACCCATGATCTATTAGGTTGATCCGGGGTGAACTGTCGGTTCAGGTGCTTGGGGGCAACCACAGCAGGTTTGCCACCGGGTGCACTTGAGCGGCGCCGGCAACCTGTTTGTGAGCGGATACCTTCGCAGGGCAAAACCCGGGCAACCCGGTGTTTGCCGCATTGCTCGCCTAGGTCACGAATATTCAGTGTGAGTTTGCGGTAGCCGTAAACGCAGCCGCTCTCCAGCCAAGCCTGCTTGAGTAGCCCCAGCACGCGATGGTCATCTCTACGCTTCTCACCGATGGGTTCACGCCTCCATGCGTAGCCGCCGCTGGGGTGTACATACATCACCGCACACATCCTGCGCACGCTATGGGCACGTTCGTGACGCTGAATAAACGCGTACCTTACCAGGACAACTTGGCAAAGTACGCGGCGGCTTTTTTTTAGAAGTCGCGCTCCTCGCTCACCCGTTTGAGTTCGGCCTTGAGTCTGCGCAGTTCCACCGTTTGGGGCAACTGCTCTTTGTGCTGCCCAGGGGGGGGCAATTGCTGCTCTTGAATCCACCTGTACAGACTGTGCTGACTGCCCCCCAATCTGGCGGACACCTCGGCCACTGAATGGCCGCGTTGCGTGATCTACGTGACCGCTTCGATCTTGAATTCTTCGGGAAATCTCTTCTGACACATATCACCTCCTATTAGGCCTCACGTTTGAGACTCTGAGGTGTCTACATATTCCGGGGCGATTCAGGCATATTCTATTCCAAGAACAATAAACCACCCTCCCAATAATTTCTAACCAGAATTCTGTTCATTAGATTAGAACAAATTCAATTCAAGAAGAAATGTATTAATTTAACGCAATTTGAGCTTAATCAACAAGGAGGAACGCAGGTGGAAAACGGTGCACTAATTTGACTTTAGCTATCACTTAGCCATGGACGCATTTTTGACTCAAATGATCCGCAATAAACAATTGAAGCCCAACAAAAAGTAAAATTTAATTAAAAATACTTAAGAGTGTTAAGTCACAACTATCAATTTGTCAAAAAATCTCTGGAAATGCCGCCATGAAAAATCTTTTTGCAGATGAGGATTTACTTGCCAAACTTGGAATGCAACGACATAGCATGTCCGGGAAAACAGCGTTAATCACTGGCTCAGCAAGAGGTATCGGAGAGCACACTGCTTACGCCCTCGCCTATTTGGGTATAACTGTAGTGATCGCAGACATATCGGAAGAAGGCAAAACCGTTGCAAACCGAGTATTGGATAGCGGAGGCTCTGCAGTATTTTTTAGAACTGATTTGCGATCCGAGTTATCCACATCACTTCTCATTAATGATATCTATGAGAAGTTTGGCAACATTGACATATTGATCAACAATGCTGCGCAAATACAAATTGGAAAGACTTTAGAAAAATCGATCGTAGATTGGAATAGTGACTATTCCGCCAATCTTGTTGCACCATTACAGTTGATGCAAAATATAGTTCCCAAAATGCTGGCTGCGAGAGCTGGCACAGTCATTTCACTTATATCACTTGAGGGCATGCCATTTATGGGCAGTTACTGCTCCAGCAAAATGGCGCTAAGGTCATTAATGATTTCTTTAGGGAAGGAAATTCCTGCGGAATCTGGAGTTTCCGTGTTTTCGGTCATGCCAGGTGCAGTCGATACTTTAACTATAGCCAACATGATTAGTTCCTTTTCAAAACTAGTTGGCGTAAGCGAACCCGAAATCAAACAGATGATGTCTAACAACCCAGGCTATGAAGGACTGGTTCCTGTAGCTCATGCCGCGGCGTCATTAGCTTGGTTTTGCTGTAATGCACCCCAGTTTCATGGTCAGTTTGTCGACGGATTTTTGCCGCTTAGTCAACACAATATCATTGAATTAGATGACTATAGTAACAAACAGCCTCAACCGGGCAATTACTCAAGCATACCCAATTTTGAAAGAGATATGAACGAGTTAATTCAAGTTAACAGAAGTTTGGAAAATAGAATTAACGAACGAACTCGCGAATTAGAAATTGCAAACAAGAAGTTGCTTGAAGCGAGCATGACGGATCCTCTGACCGGACTATGGAATCGTCGATATGCAGACATTGCGATACGAGAAGAAATTGCCCTCGCAATGCGAAATTGTGAAGAAACCCCACAAGGAATTCACCTAGTTCTGATGGACATCGACCACTTTAAGAGTATCAATGATCATTTTGGCCACTCATTTGGCGACCACGTATTGAAGGAATTTTCAATAATTCTTCAAAGCCAGTGTCGCTCCACGGACAAAATCATTCGTTGGGGCGGGGAAGAATTCTTGGTTATCGCAAAAGATATTCAAAACTACAGCATTGAGTCTTTAGTCGAACGAATAAGGTTGTCGGTCGAGAATCACCTTTTCATTGGTGAGAACGGAGTTAACTTGAAGTGCACCTGCTCTATTGGATTTGCTGCACTCTCACTTTCCGCTAATTCGTTTACGCCTTCATGGGAGACAGTTGTCTCAATCGCAGACTCGTGTATGTACGCTGCAAAAAACAACGGTAGGAACCAGTGGTTTGGCACAGATGCTGATTTGAATACGATTGATAGTATTGGTTTATCGCCAAAAAACTTGGATATAAATGCACTACGAAATTTTGGACTAATAAAGTCCATGAAACAAGCTTAAAAGTTGTTCGAATAAATTTGCAGGACTACGCATGACAGCATTGCATATGCTTTTCAATGACGTTGGTATATTTTTTTAGCATTCATTTTTTAGTACTGAACGAATGCAGTTTTTCATTTTTGAATAAATTAATTTTGAAGACGTTATTCATCGCGTACCCAACTTGAGTTTGGGAATGAATGATGAAATTTTCTTACATCCTCTTGAGTCTTCAGGACATGTATCTAGTCGATCTTTATTGTTATCACCAGGTGGATGAGACGCTGACACCAATAACTAAGGTGGCGGGGTCGATACGCTACAAGCGAAGGAAGTTATTCCGGAGAGGGAAATGAATTCGACATTTGTCGGAAGGAATTGGCAAATGCACTTACCACATTGCAGATTTCGGTTAATAAACTTAAGCTAAAAGAATTGGAGCGGAATTTCGAAAAGTCACAATATAAAAGGCCACCTCGAATTCTGCAAACTAGCGCTAAAACGGAACGAAACCTCGATGCGTGAGTCTGAAACGTTTCTGCTCATTTTCCAACCTTTACATATGAAATCGAGCAGATTATGCGTCCTGACAACCTCCAGCGCCTGTGCCTGTAAAAACCCAGTGGTTTCTGCAAACCTTCGGAACCACTCTGAAATAGTGACGAGGCAAACTCGGGCTCACACAAGAAGTCGTATCTGAGGTTGCGCATATCGACCGCTAGTTCATTATGGTGATCGAATAGGTGGCCATGCAGCCAACCATCGGCATCCTGTGAAAGCTGGCAGCAGAGGTGGACCTAACGCCTGCGGATCTCGCAGATCGCGTGGATCGGTAGTACCAAGAATTCCGCGCGGTTACTGTTTCAGTTGGCAAGGCATCCTAAGTTAAGACTAAGTGACCAAGGAGACTTTAGTCCGCGTAGACGAATTCTTCGAAGTCGCTCGACATGTCGAGGCCAAATAGTATGTCGCGGCTCTGCGAGAAGCGATAGGTTAATTGACCGGCACCACGACAACGTTCTGTAAAAACGTTAGCCAAACTCTACTAACGGCTTGGCTACAGGCGACACTCAATTGAAAGTGCAACGGGCCTTGGCGTGCAGCCGAGTACCAAATACTTACCTTCAGAATGAATTTTCAAACTACCAGCCTCCATAAATTTAAGGCAAAGAGCATGATGGCGACGATTGAGCAACTCGGTATTCAAAGCACCGCTCATCGCTCAGTTTTAGTAAAAGCAAACGCTGGGGCTGCCAAAACCACGACTCTTGCATTGCGCATCGGAGAACTGTTGGCCCGTGGACATCCGCCTCAGAACATTCTTGCGCTGACCTACACAGATTCCGCCCGACGTGCATTGAGAGACGCCATGGTGAAAGTAGGAATTCAATCAGATATGTTGGCCCGAGTGGGGGTTACGACTTACAACAGGTTTGCGGTGCACTGTCTTGATGATGACACACAAGTCATCTCTGAGCCCGAGCAGACAAACGGGCATATATGGAAGGCTCTAGAGCAGTTACGCGAGCAGTCCAGCGAGCACGACATCAAGAGGTTTTGGAGTCCAGTTGATGGTGACAATGACTTTTCTGAGATGTTTCTGCGTTTTGCCGCCAAGGCAAAGGGTATGTTGGTAAGAGAAGCAGCATTTTGGGAAGAACGAAACATCACGTGGGACTTCGCCGAGGAAATCGGGATGGACTTCACACTTTTGCGCCTACTCGGAAAATATGAAAAACTACGTTTCCCGCAAGGTGATGACTTTCCGCCCAGATTCCGATTCGGCCACGATGCCACCTATGATCTGGCAAGAATTATTGGTGATCCCAACTATCCAATGTCTGACCGGCGGTCACTCATTGGCAAGTGGCCCTTATCTGTAAAGGCTCTTTTGGTCGACGAAATGCACGACCTCAACGCGGCGATGTTTACGATTACAAAACGAATAGTGGAAAGCTTTCCAGACGCTTATTTTTGCGGGGTTGGTGACTCTGATCAGGTCATTCACGCGAGTGCTGGGGCAGACCGAAAATACATGGACAAGGCACTATTTGAGGACACTACCGGGCGCCAAGTAAAAGTGATGAATTTGACAGCGAGTTTCCGCTTCGGCAAAGGGCTTGCGACCCACGTTGGATTTTTTTCAACCAAGCCCTATGCATCTGGTGCGAAGCATGAGACTCAAGTTATCCACACCACATATGAAGATGACATAGATTGTGCAACCCAAGTAGTGTCCGCAGCCAAGGCCTGGAAGTCTGAAAAGAGGCCCTTGAGCGAACTGGCCGTTCTCTTAAGGCAACCGCACCAATCTATTCTCATAGAGAACGCCTTACTAGAGGCTGGGATGCCATATTCCACGACTGGATTTGAAACCTATCTGCATCGCCCAGAGGTCCTACTTGTACGGGCTTTATTGGCCATTGGCCTTAACCGGTTCGATACCATCACCAGCGTGCAGACACGCAAACGTATCGTAGAAGCATTGGTGTCATTTTGCCAAGTTGAACTAGATTACGGTCAGGATGACGATAAATACTTGACACCTGTCCAACGCCTTGAGATAGCGATCAATGAAGTGACTCTTCATCCAGACACGATTCGGATTTTCCTTGAGGGCCCTATCTTTCGTGGATCGTCCGCAGCAGTGCGTAGACGGTTGAGTAAATCTCTGAAGATCGTTCAAGAGGTCCGCGAGGCTAGTATGTTTCCCATGATGCTAAATGCACTTGAAATGGCGGTATGGGCAAATGACAGGTGGGTGGAAAAGCAGCGCAGAGTGGATGCGATAGCTCATCTGCAAGGGCTAAAGATCGCAGCATCGGGCTATTCCGATGTGGTAGCGTTTTTCGATCACCTCAACCAAATGGAAATTAAGCATGAGAAACACGAAGAAGAATATCAACGAGCCGCGAAATTGTCTAGGCTACACCTAGCTGATGTGGCTACCGTAAAAGGTCTTGAGTTTGAGCACGTGATCTTGCCATTTTTGGCTCAAGGTGAGTTTCCAGCAAGTAACTGCGAATCGCCTACAGACGAACGCAACATGATGTACGTGGCGATGACACGTGCTCGGTCCGTTCTTTCGGTCATAACCAGTGCTACCCAACCAAGCGAATTTGTTGGCCAGTTGGGTATCTGACAGTACCCAAGTCCATCAATCACGAACTGAAAAATGGCATCCAAGGCAGCTCGCGTAATCCGATCATCGATGAGAGTGAATATATAACCTCAGCATCGGTATTGCCTTTGTGGTAGTGAGCTTCCGACGCCTTGCCTTTTGAACTCCGTCGATGTCCTTGCGCATTAGGTGTAGATCCGCTTTTTAATGCCACTCGAAATTTCCGTACATGAGTGGTGCGGACATATTTCTGGACTTCCGTTAGGTGTTTAATTTATTCCTACGAAGAACAAATTGGGGCGGTAAAGCTGTACGTCAAGCTTGGCGAGCGCCTCAACGGGACCATCCGGCAACTTGGCTACCCCACCAGGAACGCATTGAAGGGCTGGTATCGGAAATACATGCAGAGCCGGGATCTGCATGTCGGGTATTTACTCATTTGACAGAAGTATTCATTTCAATAGGAGCACGGCAATAAACGCGATCGACAAAGCCACTGTGCGAGCACAACTTTCTGAGCTGCCTTTGCGGAATTTAACAAAGACGATTGTGGGCTGGCCTGAATGTGTTTTTTCTTACCTGCCTTTCCGGCAGTGAACTCCACAATGGGCAAGCAAGACTTGGCCCTACTTTTCTGAGCTGCCTATGCGGCGGTGAACACGGGCTTCCAGAGTCAAGTATCAAGCGTATCTTTCTGAGCTGCCTATGCGGTAGTGAACTCAGTTGTGAGTGCCCTCTGCGCACTCGTTATTTTCTGAGCTGCCTATGCGGCAGTGAACTTGAGTGCGGTGAATACGGCACTGGCGACGAATTTCTGAGCTGCCTATGCGGCAGTGAACTGCTTTTCTCCTGAATTTTCTTGAGTGCGAGCGTTTCTGAGCTGCCTATGCGGCAGTGAACATCAACTGGCGACCGCCCGAACTGAAGCTGTACTTTCTGAGCTGCCTATGCGGCAGTGAACTACATATGCAAAAACATAGACGGACCGACGTCCCCCCGGATTTGAGTAGCGCCTAAGCTTGGAGTCCAATCCCATAGACAGGAGATTGGACGTGAAGAAGAGATTTACCGAAGAACAAATCATTGGCTTCCTACGCGAAGCGGAAGCGGGCCTAGCGGTTGCCGAGCTGTGCCGCAGGCACGGCTTCTCGGAGGCCAGTTACTACCTCTGGCGCAGTAAGTTTGGCGGTATGAACGTATCAGACGCCAAGCGCCTGAAGGAGTTGGAGGCAGAAAACACTCGCCTCAAAAGGCTGCTGGCCGAATCCATGCTGGAGAACGAGGTGACGAAAGAAGCCTTGAGAAAAAAGTGGTGAGCGCACCGGCCAGACGCGAACTGGTGCGCTACATGATCGACAAGGGATTGAGCGAGCGGCGCTCGCTACGTATCGTCGCCATGAGTACCAGTGCCTACCGCTATGATCCAGCTCAGGACCGCAACTGCGCGCTCAAGGAGAAGATCGTTGCCTTGGCCCAACGTCATCGCCGATACGGCGCTGGCATGATCTATTTGAAGTTACGCCAATCAGGCGAGATCGTGAATCACAAGCGTGTAGATCGCCTGTATGCCGAGGCGGGCCTGCAGGTGAAGAAGCGCAGACGCAAGAAGATTCCCCTGAGCGACAGACATCCATTGGAGCGCCCAACTTCAGCCAATCAGGTGTGGTCTATGGACTTCGTGTTTGACCGCACGGCTGAGGGGCGCAGCATCAAGAGCCTCACGGTGGTAGACGACGCAACCCATGAAGCGGTAGCGATCGTGCCGGAGCGTGCATTGGGTGGAAACCAACTGGTGCGAATCCTAGAGCAACTTGCCAGCACCAGAGGGCTGCCCAAAGCTATACGAACAGACAACGGCAAAGAGTTCTGCAGTCGAGCCATGCTGACCTGGGCCCATGCACGCAGTGTGCAACTGTTCCTGATCGAGCCCGGCAAGCCCAATCAGAACGCTTACATCGAATCATTCAACGGGCGGTTTCGTGATGAATGCCTCAATGAACATTGGTTCACAAGCTTGCAGCACTCACGCGTCGTCGTGGAAGCATGGAGAAAGGAATACAACGAGGAAAGACCGAAGAAATCGCTGGGTGGCCTAACGCCGACAGCCTATGCAAAAACATTGATTCAAAAACCAGTTAAATTAACCCCGGACTCCAAAGCCCAGTGCTACTGAAACTGGGGGGACGTCGTTTTCACAAAAGGAGTATTCAGATGGCTGGTTGGTTCGAACTTGGAAAGAGCAGCGATGGACAATTCCGTTTTGTCCTAAAGGCCGGCAACGGCGAAATTATTCTCACGAGTGAGTTGTACAAAGCCAAGAGCTCGGCGGAGGCTGGCATCACGTCTGTACAAACGAATTGTGCGATTGATGATCGATACGAGCGTAAAACATCTACCAACGGAAAGCCCTACTTCAATTTGAAGGCGGCAAACAGCCAAGTAATTGGCACGATTCAGATGCACGCCTCCGTCGCTTCGCGTGATGAGGGGATTACCAGTGTGAAGTCGAATGGATCGACCAAGACAATTAAAGATAACACCTAACCATTTCTGGCTCACCGAAAAGGCTCGCTCCCTGCAAGCCTGGGGTGGGTCTTGTCGGTGAAGCGTACTGCAACTTGAGGAGAAATCGTGGCACGCGAAGGATGGGCGGAAGACGTTAGATCTCACTTGGCAGTCGCAAGCGTTGGGGGTTCAACACTGAGGATGCAATCAACTGAAGGTGGTGTGAAAAGAGCAAGAGAATTCCTCATTTCCAGCATACCGCTCACTCAGTTTTCGAGTTTCAGCGATCTCAATTACGCCGATTTTCTAAATGGCCAGGCAGAAGCGCTGGCGCTGAAGCTCCCTCGGCCGGAAGATGGAAGACCTAACTGGGGTGCAGCGCGCAAGGCCATCAATATTTTTATGCGGTTGTGCGCCATGAACAAGGATCTGCACCAGGGCTTCAATTTAGTGAGTATTGAGCCGTACCTTGAAGTCCCGCTCGATAGTCACGTGGTTAAGAAAATCGATAGGGAGATCGGTTCAGCATACGCGAAGAATTTCCGGATTAAGAATCTCACATCGCAACTCAGTTCTGAAATTCAGAGTGCCGCCACGAAAATTGCAATGGACAAAGGATTGCATCGGTACGAACTAGATGTTCTTTATTGGAATAGCGCATCGCTGATTTGATCAGTCGCCCCAATTTACGGCCCGACTAGCCTGAGCGATGCAAGAAGCGTCAATGTGCGTCACTCTGGAAGTGCCCTCTAGGGGTCAATCAAATCAGTATTCTCTTTCAAAACCACCAGGGGAAATATATGACGGTTCTGGCATTACTTACTGAACTTGGACTTGCTTTTTCGGACGTAATGCTATCAATCGAGGAGCCCGGTGGGCACGCCACCTTGCCATCAACTGGTTACACCAAAAATATGGGCGTGGGGCTAGCTGTGACTCCGACAAAACTTGTGAGGAAATTCTTCCGACTTACTTATCGAGGTAAAAGTGGGCTTTTCCTAGTTGCAGGTACCGTATCGCATATCAAGCGACTGGTGCTCAACATAAAGCGCGTTCGTGATTTTCCGCTGACCTTGGATGAGCATTACAAAAGGCATCTCAACGAAGACGACGCCTTGAGCGCACTTCATGTTTCCTGTCTCTTCACGGAGGGCGAAGGACTTAGGGAGTTTGAGATATTGGGTGTATTTGACGGCAGAGATTTCGCCAGACTTTTTGATCAAAATCGCGTACTCGATTCCTTGCCGTACTTTGGTGAAACTAGGGTGGCTGGAGGCGGTGGAGCAGATCTCTTTCGATGGTTGTATCAGAGGGGCGAAGAATACGCCAGGAGAAAGCTTGGCAGCGAATCCATGACCGCGCGCTCTGATCGCGCCGTTAACTTGATTCCATCGCTCTTATTGGAGGAGGACACAAGAAGTACTTTGAGAACCATTCGCAATGGTGTCGGAGGGTATTACGAGGCCTTTTACATAGGCAAGCATACGATTGAACCTGTTGACTCTGTACTCACGATATTTGCAGCCATCAGAGGGAAAGGAGAGAACTCTTTCTTGGAGTTGCGACGGGTTTTCTACCATCGCTATGTGTCTGATTGGCTTTTAGTACTTTCATTGTTTGACTTGCCAATGCAAGTCCATGTGGGTGAAGAAATATCACTGCCGTTGGAGCAGTTTGAACTGTTCAAAATACCTCCGATTTTGGATCCTCCAGCGGAGCCATCTTGGACTTCGTCCAGGCTCGCGCTGGAACTCAATACGCCTAAATTCTTCCGCCTCACGTTGTATCGCGAGGTTGAAGGAAAGGTGCTCGATTCAAAGCGGTTCGCAGAGGGATATGAAGGTCGCCGACTGACATCTTCAAAGGTTGCGGGCGGGAAGGTGACCGTATCCATAATTAGATCCAGTCTCCAATACTATCTAGAGCGCTTTGGATCTCAGGACCCTGAAAATAAAGTAATACCAATTGAGTAGATACAGCTTCCTGTCCAAGGCGGTTGTTTTTATCGCACATTGATCCAGACTGTTCAAGGTTCATTACCGGATAGATGACAGTCAGGATTGATGCATAAGGACGGGAATATGCGACGGTTGTGTTCACCAATCCATATCCGCGGCTCTATCGAACTGTCCAGTAAGGTGTTCGACAAAGAGTTTCATTTCTTCGTCTGAAAGCATTGCCCGTGCATACGTACCATCCACGGCGTAAGTCAGGATGCTAGGAAGACTACTAAAAACGTAGCTCCTAGCCGGGGCGCGCGACTCAGACCAGAGATGCAGCAAAAACGACTCGATGTCTGCAATGGCCAAACGTTCGTCAAATGCTTTGCTACCAGTAAGACTGTACTTGTGCTTTTGGCTATTGGTGAGGAGGACTGGTGCTGCCCCCGCACCAGAGTGAAATCTGAACGCTTCGCCTTGCTTACCAAACGCCCCGTGCGCCACGAAATTTCGCACTTGTGCGCGGAGATCCAGCAATTTGTCGTAATGCAATTTTGTTTGGGGCTCTGCAACACTCAACGCCTCCTTGAACTTGGCTTTCCAATCGGACTCCGCCAATCGAGCAACTTCATCTCCGGACTTCAACTTTCCTTGCAGGATTGCGAGATGAATGAAGACGTGCTCCGTCCAACTGAAGAATGCCTCAATCGCTGCTTGGGCGTTCCAGATTGCTTCGCGTCGTAGTTGGATCGACGGACTGCTCCCGCTAGTTATGACCGCACCGTTCGACAAGGTGCGTTTCTCGACATTTCTCTCCCGACGCCGCGTCTCAGTCTGCTCCGAAAGCGCGTGAAAGCGGTCACGGAAATACACGTATCGGCTAAATAACTCATAGGTCTTATTGACAACGTTGAGTCCAGGCGTCGATACAGCTTGCTCCGCGCGCCATTGGAAATACGGCTCCGCGATGGAGACGGCCTTGGTGATGAGTGCCGTAATCGCCCGTGCATCCTCCTCCGCTTGTTCGCTCGGTGTTCCACTCATCCTCGCAGCAGGGTCTAGATTCGGTGCAAAAACGCCAAGGCCCATCTTTCGATGCTCAATAACGTACAGGCGATCGCGAAATCGCACTGGCACTGCCCACGCTGACTTTTCCCATTGTCCAAGGCTCGGAAACTTGAGGAAATCAATCAGTAGGAAGTACACCAGGTAATAAGCTGGAAGGCTTCTCCCTCCATTTGTTCGTGCGGAAAGAAAGAGGCCTCGGCCCTCGGCGTCCGCGCGTGGAGGACCTGCAGGCTCCAGATCCACAAGTGCCTTTAGTGCAGCGTCTTGGACAAGCAGAAATTCATCAGGAAGGGAAACGGCCTGCTCTGTCAAAACTTGGAATCCTCAATACTCTCTGACTGAAGATATGCGGCCAATTGGCGTTGAACGTTAGCTGCGAGACTTGACGAAGCGTCGCATCGCATCGGTCTTCTGGATCCAAATTGACACCCATCGTGCACTGAGCGCCCTAGTCGTTCGCATAGCTCCCCGGGTCGCCAAGTATGTGATAGCAGGATTCAGCCGTCTTGCTTCCCATCCGTAATGGGTGGCGATGTCCTCTGTCGCTTCCGGGAACCCTTCGGCATTGACTACGTCCGCTGCCAACTGCAGCGCATCTTTCGCCGGGTCCCAAGGCATCCAGAACTTGTCGAACTCGGAAAACAATTCCTCTTTCGGCCAGGTTAACTCGCCTCGATGTAGAACGGCCAAACTCGAAAGCTCGTGCATTGCATCTACAACGTCTTCGGCTGACAAACCGGTTTGCTTCATCATGTCCTCGACCTGCACCTGTGGGTCGAAAAGGCATCCACCAGAAGAGCCTTTTACAAAAACCTCGGCGATGGCGTTTGCGGCCGCCGAGTAACCAGTCTCCGTTCCGACGGCTGAGGTCCCTTGCTTAGGAGCCTGCCCAAGTGGGGGCTTGCGCGTGAGACCATGAATGTCATTGATAAGCTGCTGGATGTTGCTCGCCCTAGCGTCAACTTCTGGAGAGAGCATGCCGGTCAGCAAAGCAGGCAGCAGCGCAGGTTCAAGGCCATGCCTCAGCGGGATGAATTTCGCCCTCTGACTCAGCCTACGCACCAAGCCGGCGTCCATTTCCTGGTTTACCCAAGGCTTTTGAATTGACTCAGGCGTGAGTAATACGACGAAGTGCGAGCACTCGCTAAGACCTGCATCGATTTTCTGTCGCAGACTGTCGCCGGCGGCTATGCACCACTCTGCCCACCACGTTTCGATGCCGCTCGACTGAAGTGCGATGGCAATCTTCTCAGCCAAAATCCTGTCTTCCCAAGCGTAGCTCAAGAATACTTTCGGAGCAGCCGTACTCCTGGTCACAAATTCGATTGGCAAGTCATCGCTCGTATATCTCTCCTTGACTATCGCAAGGAGCTCTGCGCTTCCTTCTACGCGCATTTGAAGCGTCTTGAGTGAGTCCCCTACAGCGAAGATGGTCGGGAACTCTCCTGTTGCCGGATGGCGAATCGCTCCAAACTTCTCGCGCACTTGGGCGATGACGCTTTCAACAGCAGCCTTCTCCAAGGAGCGACTGAAGTCGGCAGCATTAAATTGCTTTCCGTTAAATGTTAGCACCTAACTCCCCTTTCAAGCGTTTGGCACTGCGCAGAGACCGGAAAACCTTAGAAGCTGCATGTTGGCTTAGAGGTGTCTAGTCAAGCTGGCAATTGGTAATGTAGCCGCTGGAACGTTCGTGGCGCAAGACAGCGTAAGGATACCAACCATCGCACGTTGGTGATTGCAATTTAGCATTGAACCAGGGTGTCGTTTCGTTAGCGGATGTGATGCCCCACTAAAAACTTCGTGTGCTCGAAACCACGAATGGTCTTGCGCCTACTTTGCATATGCGATGATTTTCGGTTGACTTCTCATTAGTCACAAGCCGTTCATTTGATCGCGGCGGCATTCTGAAATCGCGTCAGTACGGGCCATCGAGTTTCGCTAAGCCTTGATTTTGAGCAACGAAAAAATGCTGGAATCGCCCATCAATCAATGCGTAGTTGAGAGCTGTCGGACGGCGTCAACTCCGGTAACAGACACCTACGACATCGTGATATGCCATGTCTTGACGTAACAGCTCAATCAACTGTGCTGCTGCCTGTCGCCATGGAGGGAGATGATCCAATACCCCATCGATGTTCAGCCCGAATGCACTTGCCGTTGCACTATCCATGAAGTCGACCAATTTGACTTTTTGGGTTGCGCGAAGGATTACATGCTTTACGGGAGGCAGTTCTGCTTCCGCGATCAATGAGATCTCGTAGGTAGGTTGAGCAGGAGGCATCAACAATAGTGCCCCGCATTCGAGCGCAGCGGTCAGCAAAGAGTCGGCCGCGTACAGCATTCCGTAATCGTCGGGACGTCCAACGGGGGGGTCTAAGCGGCCGTTACGAAATTGCGGAGGAGCGGGTTTAAAGCCTCCTTCGGGGAAGCGATAAAGCCGGTGAATTCCGTAACCCGGGTCCAAACAACACAACCGTGCATTGCGGCCTTGGAGCGTAAGCGATCTAGTGTTCGATATTTTTTCGATGGTCATGAGAGGGCATAACTAAGGCCCTCCAAAGCGTGTTCAATCACATATTCTTGGCGCGCGTCAACGCTGAGTCGATTCAATTCATCTAGTACCGTCGGGAGTACACCAGATCGCGGCGGTATCCGACCAAGCAGCAGTTCTACACCCGTAACCCCGCCCAAACTCGGTTGGACGGACCTCAGAAAATCCCAAAGGAGATTCATGGGTGCGCGCTCTGCTCGAAAGCGTGCAATCAACTTGGTCAGTAAGCTTGTATCGAGCGGCGCAAGAAGTTGGAATGCCGGATAACGACGACCATTCTCACGTCCTGGCGGAAGTATAGAAAAGAGGGCACCCTTTTTTTCACGCTCGTACACGTTTGCTCTACTGCATTGCATGCGCTCGGCCATTGATTCAGCTGTAAGTAGTTCGCTGTTTGGGTCGGAGGACTGGACAGGACCTGACAATAGCGATACGACCTTCACGACTTGCGACTGGACAAAACGGCCCAACGGGTGAATATCGGCCGTTCCCCAATCGATCAGATCAGTTGGGCTAATGCCCAAGCGAGCCAAGACGGAGGGATTGATGGCCAATAACATGGTGGGCTCTTGAATTGGTTTTGAAGTTGCTTTGGAAGAATGTTGAGACATGGGACTTGTTGCCGAACGAACGGCACTTCATTCAAACCAAGTTAATAGTGGCCACACATGCAGGAAGCCAGCGTTTCCGTCGCCGTAGTCGCCAGGCAGCAGTAGCGGCATCTGTATGTGATGCGCGACGGCAGCCTGCTTTCAGTTTGACTTGCGCGGAAGCCGTTGTTACCCGCTCCCAAGCGATTGCTACCTGAACGTTGTCCATGTGGACAAACAATGGTTGGAGCAACCGGAGAATGATATTTGCTAGAACTGTTCCACTTCGTCCGGGCTTCACTCCATCAAAACAGCGGCGAATGGCCTCCAAAAGTTCATCTGGCTCGCCAGTAAGGATGGCTTCTTTCAAAGCTTTGATTCGATCGAGGACCAATTTGAGCGACTCAAATTCACGCCATTCTGGGAATTCACGGAAAGCATCGAAATATGCCGCCAGAAACATGCGCGACCACTCATCCGAAAGTCTACCCAGGCTGTTGTTTCCAACAAGGATGACCCTTGGTAGATCTGTAGAGGTATCCTTGTTTTTTCGATCCTGAAAGGACGACACTGATTTGGATTCGACCGCATTTTTTTTCAGCGTAATCTTTTTTCGATCCCCGACCGTGCCATGCATGCGCTGCAAATACGTCAATAGCCGTTGCTTATCGGTAGCGGTGACTAGGCAATCTACATTTTCTTTGTGGACTCCAGCTTCTCTCAGCTGATCAAGGAGTACCGCCGGCTCTTTTCGCAGTTGCTCCGCAAAGTTTGCAACGGTCTCTCGTTGAGGACTACACGTGAAGTCAGGGATGGCCTGATCTAAATCCAAAAAGACCGGCCTACCCCGGACAAGCAAGGGGACTATGCGTGCTTGGCGTGACTTAGTAACTGCATTCGCGCTAGCAAGGTATTCAATGTCCATGGATTCACTTTATTCAAACTTTTATAGTTTGTCAAGTTTGTCAAGCCTGGTGGTAGTGAAGTTTGAGGAATTGCCGATAGAGTTCAACGGAGCAATGTGGCAACTACCCGAATTACCGCGCTGACGGACGAGGTCATGCTAGAAGTGCACTGCAGCAATGACAGTTTGCACGCATAGTTTGGTGCAGCTGCCTAACTTATTGCCAGTTAAGCAAGAGAGCTGATCAACATGCTTACTAATGTGACCAGAGCCTCGTCCTATCGCCAGGTGACGCCGTTGACAGCAAATTCAGAGTCTGGATTCAGCGTGAAGCGGGCGCCTTTCATGTCTCCCGCTCCCACAACCCAAAGACTTCTGGCTTCCCGCAGTCCGGCTAATACCTCTTCGGCAGCTCGGCGCTGGCGCTCTTTGAGCATCAGCAGGCCGCCGTCCGCGCAGACGCGCTGTTCCAGCGCTACTTCAGCGATTTCGTCGGAAGTGCGGCTCGATTGGGTCTTGGGCCCATCTTATGTGGCTGATTGCTCCGAAGCAAGTTATCTGTCACTTGCAAAATGACTGTTGTAACTAGCACCTCGGTATCTACTTCTCTCCGCTTCCATGTCTATTAAACCGGCGCTGGCGGTCTATTGGGCCGCAGCCGGCCCGTGGACACCGACCTAAGGTCCGCAGCCTGCACCATGACCGCTGTATTGCGTGAGGATGCTTAGAAACTCGATTTACGACATACTCTCAATATGGCTGCAGATACAAAAAAACCACGCTCTTGGCTGCACACTTCAACCCTGAATCTGCCGTTAAGAAGGAATTACTGGCTAAACGGCGGCAGCCCTTGGTGCGTGGTGGTTCCCGCTTGCGGGTTGCTAAAGCGTTGACGGGTGAAGATGCCGTTTGGGTTCTCAAGTCGGCCGGAATTCTCACCCCAAGCGGGAAACTTAGCCGAGTCTATAGATGATCGCTCGGGTAGCTCCGCATTGTTTGCCCTGCATCCAATAGCAGTTGATCGCCGAAAAAATAATCAATTGCGCTGTGGGCTCTCCAACTAGCGTAATTTGTCTTTGCCGCACTTAGCTCTGATCAAAACTTGAAAGCTGCTGTGAGACGCATCTCATTTCACCTATGCCTCAAACCAGGGCGTGACTAGTACGCGTATTGCACTGATTCCAGCGGCGTGACAAGAAATTTGATACGTTATTAGGTATTCGACAATATGTTTGAATGACATTTAATACGGAAGCCCAAGTTTGTTGTCTAAGTAGTTGATATAGCGCGAGCTTTGCGACAACAACTTCGGATCCCTACACTGCCTATGCGGCAGTGAACGAAACGTTATCACTGGAGCACAGAACACTTGCTTTTCTGAGCTGCCTATGCGGCAGTGAACTCACTTACGCACCGCCTGGGCTGAACCGCCAATTTCTGAGCTGCCTATGCGGCAGTGAACGTGGCGATTACGATGACTTCCTGAAGCGGTACTTTCTGAGCTGCCTATGCGGCAGTGAACTGGGTGAGCCTTGGCAGCGGCAATGTCAAGCTTTTCTGAGCTGCCTATGCGGCAGTGAACGAATTCGCTACCTCACAGCCGCATGCCGGTATTTTCTGAGCTGCCTATGCGGCAGTGAACGATTCGACGGGTGAGTACATGCCTATCAACCTTTTCTGAGCTGCCTATGCGGCAGTGAACTCCTCATCTTCGACGCCGCACTCATCTTCACCTTTCTGAGCTGCCTATGCGGCAGTGAACCCGACCTGCAGCAGGTGATCACCGAGATCAAGTTTCTGAGCTGCCTATGCGGCAGTGAACACAGAGAAGCAGAATGGCATTTCGGAGAACAATTTCTGAGCTGCCTATGCGGCAGTGAACATGTGGATCTGGGCTGGGATACGCAGTTGCACTTCTGAGCTGCCTATGCGGCAGTGAACAGGTATGAATGAGAACGCAACCGCCGTCTATCCTTCTGAGCTGCCTATGCGGCAGTGAACGTCGGCATGTTTGCCGCTGCAGACCAGGCATTCTTCTGAGCTGCCTATGCGGCAGTGAACGCCGCTGCCAGTTTGTCTGACGGCAGAGTTCTCTTCTGAGCTGCCTATGCGGCAGTGAACGCGTGCATGAAGCATGGCCATATCTTGCAGAGCTTCTGAGCTGCCTATGCGGCAGTGAACTGACACCTCCCCAGGGCAAGGACATTGAAGAACTTCTGAGCTGCCTATGCGGCAGTGAACCACTCGTCCGTCCAAAAGCGTGGATGAAGCATCTTCTGAGCTGCCTATGCGGCAGTGAACAACAACATGACGCCGGAATCTGCCGCCGTGAACTTCTGAGCTGCCTATGCGGCAGTGAACCCGGTGTGGGTGATTGACACAGTCGGCGCACTCTTCTGAGCTGCCTATGCGGCAGTGAACAGCTGGAGCGGTGCAAAAGTCAATGCGTATGTCTTCTGAGCTGCCTATGCGGCAGTGAACGCTGCACCGACGCTTGGAGATGGCCGTGTTTTCTTCTGAGCTGCCTATGCGGCAGTGAACCCTGGTGCTTGAAGATGTAGTAAGACTTGCCAGCTTCTGAGCTGCCTATGCGGCAGTGAACGCAGACAAAGTGTGCAGCCTGCTGCCTGCCATCTTCTGAGCTGCCTATGCGGCAGTGAACATCCACGGTCAAGGGTCTGCGCCGATGATCGTCTTCTGAGCTGCCTATGCGGCAGTGAACCTGGTGCACGCCAGCAAAGTGCCATTCAGCCTCTTCTGAGCTGCCTATGCGGCAGTGAACAAAGACGCGTCCCAGGTGCGTCCCTCCGCTTTCTTCTGAGCTGCCTATGCGGCAGTGAACCCGGATTTGGTTGTCAACGGACGGATGCTTGTCTTCTGAGCTGCCTATGCGGCAGTGAACGAGGAAGTTCCCATTAAGTACACGGTGGGCGGTCTTCTGAGCTGCCTATGCGGCAGTGAACGATATGGCCATGCTTCATGCACGCTTTTGGACCTTCTGAGCTGCCTATGCGGCAGTGAACATGTAAAAGCTACTGGCTGCTTTTTTGGCTTTCTTTTGAGCTGCCTATGCGGCAGTGAACGCCGGCAAAGTCTGCCCACATGCCATCGTTCACTTCTGAGCTGCCTATGCGGCAGTGAACTTGGTCCGTTCTATTTCAACGGTGATTAATCTCTTCTGAGCTGCCTATGCGGCAGTGAACATTTAATCTCGGGACGGGTGGAAAGCTGCGCTCTTCTGAGCTGCCTATGCGGCAGTGAACTGCACTACGCCACCCTCACTGACGAATTTGTACTTCTGAGCTGCCTATGCGGCAGTGAACGACAAATGCAGATTGGCCGTTGTAGTCACTGCCTTCTGAGCTGCCTATGCGGCAGTGAACGGCAGCATTGCAGATGCTGGGTCTGTCAACTTCTTCTGAGCTGCCTATGCGGCAGTGAACATATGGAACAACGGAAGCAACGCAGGCGGAAAACTTCTGAGCTGCCTATGCGGCAGTGAACACTGATCCGCAAGGAAGTCTCACCAGTTTGATCTTCTGAGCTGCCTATGTGGCAGTGAACGCGATGCACCAGGCGGATGACCAGCAACAATTCTTCTGAGCTGCCTATGCGGCAGTGAACGGCTTTGCGCCGGGGCCGCGCTACTCGCCCCACTTCTGAGCTGCCTATGCGGCAGTGAACGTCCTCCCAGATCATCGCCTTTGTGTGGTCGACTTCTGAGCTGCCTATGCGGCAGTGAACGCGGTGCTGGACAACATCCAGTTCAGCGGTACCTTCTGAGCTGCCTATGCGGCAGTGAACGGTGGCAGGTATCAAGTGCGGGTTCTAAGGCTCTTCTGAGCTGCCTATGCGGCAGTGAACGCGGAACTCGCCCAGCTCGGTTTTGGCATCCAGCTTCTGAGCTGCCTATGCGGCAGTGAACGCGTTTTCGTTTGCGGTGGTTCGACGGGATCACTTCTGAGCTGCCTATGCGGCAGTGAACGTCGATCTGTCTGAAGCGGACATGAGCTATGTCTTCTGAGCTGCCTATGCGGCAGTGAACGGGCAGTAAATGACTTTGAGATTGAGGACTAACTTCTGAGCTGCCTATGCGGCAGTGAACTCAAGCAGCACTACACCGCCACGGCGGGTAAACTTCTGAGCTGCCTATGCGGCAGTGAACTGACTTGCGCTTCGGGGACGGTAATGCTTGCACTTCTGAGCTGCCTATGCGGCAGTGAACAACGGCTTTGCCCGCCCTGCCTGTGCAATCTTCTTCTGAGCTGCCTATGCGGCAGTGAACTACACGTTTCTCTAGCAATTGCAGGATGACCTCTTCTGAGCTGCCTATGCGGCAGTGAACGATTTGTTGCAATGCTGTCTTGCAGAATCTCTCTTCTGAGCTGCCTATGCGGCAGTGAACGCATGGGCTAGTGGATACCCAGCCACCACCTACTTCTGAGCTGCCTATGCGGCAGTGAACTTTGGCTTAGCAAAACTCCTCGAAGTCATTGGCTTCTGAGCTGCCTATGCGGCAGTGAACAACTTTGATATCGAGAACGCCAAATCTTGACTCTTCTGAGCTGCCTATGCGGCAGTGAACAGCCATTTCGTGATAGTGCTCTGCACCTCTTGCTTCTGAGCTGCCTATGCGGCAGTGAACGGCAGATGCGAGTGAGGGCTGAAAGTTGCGGCCTTCTGAGCTGCCTATGCGGCAGTGAACGTGTGGAGCCTTTGGTATTTGCCCTTGGGGAACTTCTGAGCTGCCTATGCGGCAGTGAACAAGCCGCTGTCTCAATATCAAGGCAAGCGCATCTTCTGAGCTGCCTATGCGGCAGTGAACGGGAATGTGGTGCTCGGTGAGCGCCTGAAGGCCTTCTGAGCTGCCTATGCGGCAGTGAACAAAGAGGTCAGGTGGCCGTCTGCATCGGAGATCTTCTGAGCTGCCTATGCGGCAGTGAACAGCCAAGGCATCCCAGGCAGCGCTACCTACATCTTCTGAGCTGCCTATGCGGCAGTGAACAGAGGCGGGGCGGGTGTCCCACGTGCGGCCTTCTTCTGAGCTGCCTATGCGGCAGTGAACATGGTCGTGGATGCAACAATTGCAGCACAATTCTTCTGAGCTGCCTATGCGGCAGTGAACGCGTACCTGGACATCAACACCGCAGAAGTGATCTTCTGAGCTGCCTATGCGGCAGTGAACGCTTTGGATGTGTCAGACACCGTGATGACGGTCTTCTGAGCTGCCTATGCGGCAGTGAACCCTGGTGGGCATGCGAAGCGGACGTTGGCCCACTTCTGAGCTGCCTATGCGGCAGTGAACAAAAAGAAAGGCTGAGTTAAAGCGTGGCTAATCTTCTGAGCTGCCTATGCGGCAGTGAACAAGGGGGCGTCATGCGAGCAATCAAGGAAATTCTTCTGAGCTGCCTATGCGGCAGTGAACAGGGCTTCGCAACCTGCTCCCAAAAGACGCATCTTCTGAGCTGCCTATGCGGCAGTGAACCCAGCCAGCTCTCAAGCCTTACGCACGAAAAACTTCTGAGCTGCCTATGCGGCAGTGAACATACTCAAACCAGTAGAGCCGGAGCCCGACAACTTCTGAGCTGCCTATGCGGCAGTGAACCTGCTGGGGCGCGACGGCTTGCGTTTCTTGATCTTCTGAGCTGCCTATGCGGCAGTGAACGCCGGTGTCCGCCTGGGCCAGGGCGCCAATGCCTTCTGAGCTGCCGATGCGGCAGTGAACAAATGCCTGTTGACCGGCAACGTCTATTGAGACTTCTGAGCTGCCTATGCGGCAGTGAACGCGAAACCGTAATCGCGGGCGGTGAAGTGGTGCTTCTGAGCTGCCTATGCGGCAGTGAACCATTAACAGGGCAACGCCCGGTATGAGTAACACTTCTGAGCTGCCTATGCGGCAGTGAACAACACCCCAAATCCAAACCCCACAGGAGACATCTTCTGAGCTGCATATGCGGCAGTGAACGAAATGGTATCGACCTGCGCACGAATCTGTACCTTCTGAGCTGCCTATGCGGCAGTGAACGCTTCGGCCGGTGTGAACAAACAACCGATTAACTTCTGAGCTGCCTATGCGGCAGTGAACCACTAGATTTTTTCAGGCATGCATCGCATTGACTTCTGAGCTGCCTATGCGGCAGTGAACCAGGATTCCCTGGTTGTCCACGAATCCATCAACTTCTGAGCTGCCTATGCGGCAGTGAACTATCCCTGGGCCGCAAAGCCTGTAACCGATACCTTCTGAGCTGCCTATGCGGCAGTGAACGTCATATCCATGAGCTTTCCATCACAGTGCTACTTCTGAGCTGCCTATGCGGCAGTGAACGTGGACTGCACCAACCCCTTGTTTCCTGACATCTTCTGAGCTGCCTATGCGGCAGTGAACTTCAGACTGGCCGGCGAGAGCAGTCATACCAACTTCTGAGCTGCCTATGCGGCAGTGAACGCCGTATCCATGGCGGCGCAACTCGCGGCATTCTTCTGAGCTGCCTATTCGGCAGTGAACGTGTGGGGTGGCTGCGAGGTTTGGGCCTCTCTCTTCTGAGCTGCCTATGCGGCAGTGAACTTCAAGGGCGCGGCGGGCATCGGCCAAAGCATACTTCTGAGCTGCCTATGCGGCAGTGAACGGTGCCCGCAATTTCCGTGGCATGGACCTGATCTTCTGAGCTGCCTATGCGGCAGTGAACGATCTGGTGGAGCGATCGGCCGGCCTCCTCAACTTCTGAGCTGCCTATGCGGCAGTGAACTTCCCCATGTGGCTGGACTCGATCGATGTCCACTTCTGAGCTGCCTATGCGGCAGTGAACACCGCGGCGCGCACTTCGCCCAGGATCGTGAACTTCTGAGCTGCCTATGCGGCAGTGAACATCGAACACAACCAGGTTGGCCTGAGGGGAGCCTTCTGAGCTGCCTATGCGGCAGTGAACTCATCAAGCGCAACTGCCGTCACTATGACATCCTTCTGAGCTGCCTATGCGGCAGTGAACTCGACGGTGTCACCGGCCATGGCAATGAGGCTCTTCTGAGCTGCCTATGCGGCAGTGAACTGTGGCGGCTGCCACGGGATTGCGCTGCAATACTTCTGAGCTGCCTATGCGGCAGTGAACTCTAGGGGTGTAGGCATTCCCCTAGGCTAGGACTTCAGAGCTGCCTATGCGGCAGTGAACATGACGTTTGACAACAACTTGTCGGGCGCAATCTTCTGAGCTGCCTATGCGGCAGTGAACGAAGCCGCTGAGATTGAAAGTGAAATAGTGCGCTTCTGAGCTGCCTATGCGGCAGTGAACAACACGCGCTTTGATTTCCGGCATTCTTTTGTCTTCTGAGCTGCCTATGCGGCAGTGAACCTTGCCGGACGAAAAGATGCAGGCGCGGGACTCTTCTGAGCTGCCTATGCGGCAGTGAACATGACCTTTGACAACAACGTGTCAGGCGCACTCTTCTGAGCTGCCTATGCGGCAGTGAACTCCCCCGCCGCAAATGCGATGCGACAAAACAGCTTCTGAGCTGCCTATGCGGCAGTGAACTTGTCCAGGTGCGACGGGGAAAAAATCGGGTACTTCTGAGCTGCCTATGCGGCAGTGAACGAGCTGAAGTGGCTCTCGATCTCGTTGCGCGTCTTCTGAGCTGCCTATGCGGCAGTGAACGCCCCATGCAGCTCTTCGTGAACGAAACATTGGCTTCTGAGCTACCTATGCGGCAGTGAACGTAACCGATTTGTTGATCATGGCTCGTGAGATCTTCTGAGCTGCCTATGCGGCAGTGAACAACACAGGCAACCTGACACCAGCATCGGCGTGCTTCTGAGCTGCCTATGCGGCAGTGAACATGAAAGTGATGCAACTCAACCCCGAGAAGTGCTTCTGAGCTGCCTATGCGGCAGTGAACGCCGCGTTTTACGTGGGCCTTGCTGCTGCACTCTTCTGAGCTGCCTATGCGGCAGTGAACGCGGTGGCGGCCATACCGACCAACCCCGTGTTCTTCTGAGCTGCCTATGCGGCAGTGAACGCCTGATCGGCCTTCTGAATTGCCAACAACCACTTCTGAGCTGCCTATGCGGCAGTGAACCTACCCTTGGCAATGGGCATTGTTACTGCCATCTTCTGAGCTGCCTATGCGGCAGTGAACGGCTTTCCACTTGCGGGAGTTCTGGAAAGACTCTTCTGAGCTGCCTATGCGGCAGTGAACGTGGCTACGGCCACGGTATATCGTCAAGAGCTCTTCTGAGCTGCCTATGCGGCAGTGAACGTGTTGACCCGCTGCTCGAGTGCTGCAAATTCCTTCTGAGCTGCCTATGCGGCAGTGAACCCTATCAGCGATGCATCTAACGGGTCACTTTTCTTCTGAGCTGCCTATGCGGCAGTGAACTACCTGCGGGCGCGACCTGACGGAGCCTTGCTCTTCTGAGCTGCCTATGCGGCAGTGAACATCGACTTCGTGTTGGATGGCAACATCAAGAACTTCTGAGCTGCCTATGCGGCAGTGAACTCGGCTACCTGGCCGACATCGCAGCGGGGCAACTTCTGAGCTGCCTATGCGGCAGTGAACGGTGGGCGGGTTCACTGCAAAAAGGTCTTGATCTTCTGAGCTGCCTATGCGGCAGTGAACCCCACAGAAGTCACTATGCGCCAAGCTCGCTTCTTCTGAGCTGCCTATGCGGCAGTGAACTCTTTTTCATGCTGCTCGACGCGGTTTGTGAGCTTCTGAGCTGCCTATGCGGCAGTGAACATGAGGACTTCAATGGTGTCGCGGCGTTTGTTCTTCTGAGCTGCCTATGCGGCAGTGAACAACACAGGCAACCTGACACCAGCATCGGCGTGCTTCTGAGCTGCCTATGCGGCAGTGAACTTGCGCTGTAGCACTCAACAGCAGACTCGAAGCTTCTGAGCTGCCTATGCGGCAGTGAACGTTGGCTGGGTGGTGCTTTTGGTGGTGGACATCTTCTGAGCTGCCTATGCGGCAGTGAACAAAGTCAGCACGCAGCGGCACCTTTAGCGGACCTTCTGAGCTGCCTATGCGGCAGTGAACGCTAGGGGCCCAACCATAAAGCGCCGTTGACGCTTCTGAGCTGCCTATGCGGCAGTGAACTGTTGGATTAATCGTAAAAACTGTGCCGGAATCTTCTGAGCTGCCTATGCGGCAGTGAACCTGATCATTCTTGACCCCACCCGCGTTGAGGTCTTCTGAGCTGCCTATGCGGCAGTGAACTTGTTTCTCATCGCCCCCAGCCTGGTGACAGTCTTCTGAGCTGCCTATGCGGCAGTGAACTTGAAGCAGCAGACAGTACGGCGACTTATAACTCTTCTGAGCTGCCTATGCGGCAGTGAACGGTCTGCCACACCACATCAGCAGCATCGATAACTTCTGAGCTGCCTATGCGGCAGTGAACGTGGCTTAGCCTCGGTTGCGACAACAACCCGGTCTTCTGAGCTGCCTATGCGGCAGTGAACATGCAAGCGGCGCTGTTCGCGCTGGGTATCACTTCTGAGCTGCCTATGCGGCAGTGAACATACCGGCGGTTGCCGAAAATCCTCCAGGAGTTCTTCTGAGCTGCCTATGCGGCAGTGAACGTGGCTCTCTACGTGTTTACAGCCAGAAGTACCTTCTGAGCTGCCTATGCGGCAGTGAACAATGGGCGACACCAAAGAATTTAGTACGAAGACTTCTGAGCTGCCTATGCGGCAGTGAACGGTCCATACGGTGCCAAGCCTCATGAGCTCAACTTCTGAGCTGCCTATGCGGCAGTGAACCTGCGCCATGACCAGGTCAAGCTTGGAAGGCACTTCTGAGCTGCCTATGCGGCAGTGAACGTGATGCCCGCTCGAAAGGGATACCGAGCATTCTTCTGAGCTGCCTATGCGGCAGTGAACGGTGGAGACGTTGTTATGGTTGGCGTGGAACACTTCTGAGCTGCCTATGCGGCAGTGAACGTGGTTCGGTGGCTGACGCTGTAGATGAGCGTCTTCTGAGCTGCCTATGCGGCAGTGAACCGGATGTAGCGTGGCATGGTGGTTTAGTCCAGCTTCTGAGCTGCCTATGCGGCAGTGAACGACGACTTTTTGTGCAACGTCTACGGAGGCTTCTTCTGAGCTGCCTATGCGGCAGTGAACAATTTTTTCACCGAGGGTGCGCTTGAATGTGCGCTTCTGAGCTGCCTATGCGGCAGTGAACGCCGACGATGGACGTTGCCAGGACACCAGCAACTTCTGAGCTGCCTATGCGGCAGTGAACATGAAGTAGTGCATGCCGTTCAAGACTTGAGCTCTTCTGAGCTGCCTATGCGGCAGTGAACGCTGCCCCTGCGCTTGATCGACACCCGCAAGTCTTCTGAGCTGCCTATGCGGCAGTGAACTTCACCGGGGATGTCTTTGCGAAACAGGCTCACTTCTGAGCTGCCTATGCGGCAGTGAACGCCAGGTCAAATGGCAGGCTCCCGCGTGTAGCCTTCTGAGCTGCCTATGCGGCAGTGAACCAGGGCCTCTGCCATGGCGCAGCCCAGCAACACTTCTGAGCTGCCTATGCGGCAGTGAACGCCGCCGGCTTCTTGCGGGTAGCGGCGTTGCACTTCTGAGCTGCCTATGCGGCAGTGAACAAAAGCTGCAGGAAGCTGGCATGTCGCTCACACTTCTGAGCTGCCTATGCGGCAGTGAACTTGGTCCTTTTTATTTCAACGGTGATTTGTCACTTCTGAGCTGCCTATGCGGCAGTGAACCCCCGCCTCGATTCGACTGCTTACATACGCGTCTTCTGAGCTGCCTATGCGGCAGTGAACACGACCCGCATTGAGCGGACAGTGACTTAGAACTTCTGAGCTGCCTATGCGGCAGTGAACTTTGTCGGTGCGCAGGCTGGTGACCATGAGGACTTCTGAGCTGCCTATGCGGCAGTGAACTACTGGCAGTGGGATGTAGCGCAAAACAAAGACTTCTGAGCTGCCTATGCGGCAGTGAACACACTAGATCGATGAGCCCTGCCCTGCGGTCTCTTCTGAGCTGCCTATGCGGCAGTGAACAACCGACGTGCTTCGCCCACCAGTCGATCCATCTTCTGAGCTGCCTATGCGGCAGTGAACGACGGCATCACTGGAGCACAGAACACTTGCTGCTTCTGAGCTGCCTATGCGGCAGTGAACGCGATCAACACCAGCCCGCCGGACACGGGGACCTTCTGAGCTGCCTATGCGGCAGTGAACCATGGCCCTCGTTTTGTCATGTCTGTGGCCGTCTTCTGAGCTGCCTATGCGGCAGTGAACTCTGCCTGTGTGTGGTCTGAGGGAAAGCTCAACTTCTGAGCTGCCTATGCGGCAGTGAACATCTTCACCTCCATTACCGCCGCTTTTGCCCACTTCTGAGCTGCCTATGCGGCAGTGAACAATTGCTGCCCAATAGAGTGCGAGGCCACAGGCTTCTGAGCTGCCTATGCGGCAGTGAACGCACTCTATGTGCGCAATGAATACGAGTTCAGCTTCTGAGCTGCCTATGCGGCAGTGAACATTGAACGGCCCATTCTTTTTCAGGCCGATATCTTCTGAGCTGCCTATGCGGCAGTGAACGGCATTGGGCCAAACGCCGCCGTTTTTCGCTTCTTCTGAGCTGCCTATGCGGCAGTGAACAGCAGATGCTGGTCTATTCCGGTGAGCGTGTACTTCTGAGCTGCCTATGCGGCAGTGAACACAAGCAAGCCTTCGGCAAGTTCCTGCGTAAGCTTCTGAGCTGCCTATGCGGCAGTGAACACCGAGCGTCCGATACTGTTTCAGGGCGATATCTTCTGAGCTGCCTATGCGGCAGTGAACCAGGCCATCAATGCAAATGCCGATATTTCAAACTTCTGAGCTGCCTATGCGGCAGTGAACGCCAATGATTACGTTGCTGCTGCTGACACTTTCTTCTGAGCTGCCTATGCGGCAGTGAACGTGTGGCCGCTGCGTGCGACATCGTTGCGACTCTTCTGAGCTGCCTATGCGGCAGTGAACGCGCTAGACGCACCTTTGGATACAGGGGAACGCTTCTGAGCTGCCTATGCGGCAGTGAACACTAACTACGATGTCCAAGCGGCTGCTTCTATCTTCTGAGCTGCCTATGCGGCAGTGAACGCATGACCTGCGCCATATCAGAGTGGGCAGCACTTCTGAGCTGCCTATGCGGCAGTGAACGCCGCCTGCATTCATTTCGACCACGTACAAGCCTTCTGAGCTGCCTATGCGGCAGTGAACTGCACTACGCCACCCTCACTGACGAATTTGTACTTCTGAGCTGCCTATGCGGCAGTGAACTTCATGTCCAAACGCCCCATATTTCATGCCAACTTCTGAGCTGCCTATGCGGCAGTGAACGTCCAGAGCAACGCGCCTGCCTGGCAGCGCTGCTTCTGAGCTGCCTATGCGGCAGTGAACGTGTAGGCCATGAGGCGCTGACATTTGGCGTACTTCTGAGCTGCCTATGCGGCAGTGAACGTTTCGACTCATCTTCAAATGGGGTGATGCTGCTTCTGAGCTGCCTATGCGGCAGTGAACACGTCTTTGGGCACGGGTACGGTGTTTGACAACTTCTGAGCTGCCTATGCGGAAGTGAACTGCGCCATGTTGCTCGTTCGGGTGTTTGGAGACTTCTGAGCTGCCTATGCGGCAGTGAACAGCGGCTTGATCTTTGTATATCTATCGAGCGACTTCTGAGCTGCCTATGCGGCAGTGAACTTCCGCGCTGGATTCACGACGGCCATTGCAAACTTCTGAGCTGCCTATGCGGCAGTGAACAAATCCTTGTCTACCTTCGCGGGCCGCTGTGTCTTCTGAGCTGCCTATGCGGCAGTGAACGAGAGTTTGTCGAAATCGTGCGGGAAGAAATCGCTTCTGAGCTGCCTATGCGGCAGTGAACCGATACGTCTTGCAAAACAGCAATGACAACGGCTTCTGAGCTGCCTATGCGGCAGTGAACGCAGCATCCGCTGCGGCTCAGCAATCCACCACCTTCTGAGCTGCCTATGCGGCAGTGAACCCGATGCCGCTACGAGTGAACTGGGACTCACTCTTCTGAGCTGCCTATGCGGCAGTGAACTCTTGCTGACTGCTGGGGGTTGTGGATGTAGCCTTCTGAGCTGCCTATGCGGCAGTGAACCGAGATCAAGGGCGAAGTGAAGGACAAGATTTCTTCTGAGCTGCCTATGCGGCAGTGAACCTGCGGTCGAACTTGGAGATTTCATCCAGTATCTTCTGAGCTGCCTATGCGGCAGTGAACGACGGTGGGCGCACCAGTGGAGACGTTGTTATCTTCTGAGCTGCCTATGCGGCAGTGAACTTATTTGCCGCCCCCAACGCCATCGACAAAATCTTCTGAGCTGCCTATGCGGCAGTGAACCGTGGATGCTGCCGTCTGCTCGACGTGGCTGTCTTCTGAGCTGCCTATGCGGCAGTGAACGAAGAGCTGGACGTCATGAAAGCCAAGCGCGTTCTTCTGAGCTGCCTATGCGGCAGTGAACACCAAGCGGCAGGACGTGCTGGATCGGAGGTTCTTCTGAGCTGCCTATGCGGCAGTGAACGCCTCGGACGAAGTGACCGGCTACTACAAGCGCTTCTGAGCTGCCTATGCGGCAGTGAACCACTTTGCGCCCGCGCCAGTTGATTTCTTGCTCTTCTGAGCTGCCTATGCGGCAGTGAACCCCTTCGGCTTCTTCTACTGCGTCTTCGATGTCTTCTGAGCTGCCTATGCGGCAGTGAACGGCGTGGTGCAGAGCGGTACGGGCTGCCAGGCCTTCTGAGCTGCCTATGCGGCAGTGAACCAGTTCAACGCCTTCATCCGCGCAAGAGACAACTTCTGAGCTGCCTATGCGGCAGTGAACGCTTGGAAAGGCGGTCTCTGTGAAGGCATCTTCTTCTGAGCTGCCTATGCGGCAGTGAACGTGTTAAGGCGACGCTTGGCGCGTTCGCGTCTCTTCTGAGCTGCCTATGCGGCAGTGAACGCCTACGCGGTTGATGGCGGCGTCGTAGTGCACTTCTGAGCTGCCTATGCGGCAGTGAACGGCATTGGGCCAAACGCCGCCGTTTTTCGCTTCTTCTGAGCTGCCTATGCGGCAGTGAACCTGTATTTCCTGCGGCAACCTGCCGAGGTCGACTTCTGAGCTGCCTATGCGGCAGTGAACGCGTGTACCGATGTTTTGCCCCACCATCGCGCCTTCTGAGCTGCCTATGCGGCAGTGAACGAACCGGTGCCCACGCGCATTGCCGTTACCGACTTCTGAGCTGCCTATGCGGCAGTGAACGCCATTACCCGATAGCCCGCCAGCTTGTTCGTCTTCTGAGCTGCCTATGCGGCAGTGAACCTGGAGTGCGAGGCATTTCCCACTGACCCTGACTTCTGAGCTGCCTATGCGGCAGTGAACAGCACAGAGCCCACCAACGTAGTGCTCTGTGTCTTCTGAGCTGCCTATGCGGCAGTGAACAACCGGATGCGTGAGTTTGCGGCAATGTCATACTTCTGAGCTGCCTATGCGGCAGTGAACAGGTGATGTCGGTCATGCTGGCACCTCCCCATCTTCTGAGCTGCCTATGCGGCAGTGAACTCGATCGCAGCCGGCAGCCTGGCCGTATCACTCTTCTGAGCTGCCTATGCGGCAGTGAACATGGCCATCGTCCTCGCTCGATAGATTTGCGACTTCTGAGCTGCCTATGCGGCAGTGAACGTGCCCCTCCCAGAACGGGTCGTCTTTGGGGACTTCTGAGCTGCCTATGCGGCAGTGAACTATCAGTCTAGCGCGGCAACCTCTTGATTTTTAAAGAACATTCCCCTTTCAAGCGCAAACACCCCAATTTCTGAGGCATTCGGTAAGTGCTTGATTCATAGGCCTTGTCACAGGCCCCGGAAAAAAGGGTCAAAAAGGGTCAAAACCAGGGTACGGTCGCCTCGTGCCCCAGGCCGTAGGCGTTGAAGGCCCCGGCCACAGGTTGGGCCTGCAGTGGGCCGTGCTCCACGTACAGGCAAAACGGCTGGCCCGTGCTGCTGCTGCGCAGTGACACAAACGGCAGGTCGGGGCGGCGCTCTACAGCGTCGGGGATAGCGGCTGCGGCCTGTTCGGCGGTTTCGCCCTTGCGCTGCATGCGGCGGCGGCGCAGGCGGTCGGCGTTGGTCTTGAACTGGCGGCGGCGCACGGTGCGGTGCTGTGCGTGGGCGGGCACTGGCAGCCGTTCACCCACCTGCGTGTGGTCGCGCATGCCTTTGAGCCAGTCTTGCCCCATCAGGCGTTGCAGCGCCTCGGGGGTGCCGTGCAGGCGTAGCACCGCGCCCAGGGTGCGCTTTGTGGTCGGCTGGCCGATGTGCTGCGGGTAGCTCACCCCGATGTCGGTGGTCTGCCCTTGCACCAGCGCCCGGTGCAGCTTGGCCACCAGCGCGCCCAGCAGGTGCGCGGGGCTGAACTCCGGGTCGGGTAGCAGGGTGATGTGGAGATAGTGCGTGGTCATGGGGCCTCGCGCATTAGCTGGCGTCGCCAAACACGCCGCCACGGATCAGCACGGCCATCACAAAGTGCTTTTGCTCTGCGGGGGGCACTTGGTCTTTCAGCAGCCAGTGGTCCAGCAGGGTGTAGAAGTCCAGCTTTTGCTTTGGCTGGCGGTAGGCCTTGCCCTGGGTGGTGACGGAGCCGTAGGGCTCTACCGCGATGGGGCCGAGTTCTTCAGCGCCTTCATACCAGGTGTCGATGGTGCGAATGGCGTTGCCGATTTTTTGCGAGTGGATGGCGGCCACGCCGTCCACGTGATACAGCGTCTTGCTCTTTTTAACCAGTACCCCGTCGTCTGTTTTCTGCGCCTTTTGATCCAAGATCAGCTCTTGGGATGGGAACACCTCTTGCCCCGCACCTTGGCGCACAAAGGCCGTGATACGCAGCATCACATGCTGTGACCCGGCCAACCCGGCGGCAATGGCTTGGCCCAGCTCGTCCAAGCCTTTTGCTTCTGTATTGATAGCGTCTACCGCCCGTGTATTTAGCGCCAGAGCATCAAAAGACCATGTATGTGCGGCCTGCCCGCCTTGCATCTGCTCCACGGTTACTTCCACCTGTTCGGCACCGGCGCGGTTACGCCACAAGAAGCGGCCATTGGCCAGGTTGGCCGCGTAGCGCCGGGCCAGTTCGCCAAAGCCGTGCTGCTGCACATAGCCCTGCACGGTGGCCCGCAGTTTGGCCTGGTAGGCCGCGCTGTTGCAGGCTGATGGGGTGCCCGCGCCGCCCAGCACGCGCAGCGTGAATTGCACCTTGAGTGTGTCGACTTCTGCGGGCAAGGCGGCCACGTCCACGGTTTGCAGGTTGGGCTTTTCAATTTGCGCGTCCAGCTTGGCTGGATCTTGTTCTTTCGCTTTGAGCCGATTGCTGATGGTGCCTCGTATGGGTTTTATCCGCAGCTTGATGGGCTGCCAAGCGTGCGACTGTGCGCGGTCGTCCCAGTGGCCTGCATGGAACACGGCGTCAGAGGGGTCCAGCTTGCGTTCAAAGGCCAGGACGGAGGCGGTGGTGAGTTTGTCGGTCATGGTGTTGATCTTTCAAAAATGGGGAGGTTGAATGCGAAGGGGTGGCGGGCTTTTGCAGGGGCTCAGGTGTAGGCATAAGCCTCGTCGTCGTCCCATTCGTCCAGCGTGTCGGTGGTGGGGTTGCCGTCTGCGCCAGCCTCCTCTGCCTTGGCGGGTTGGTAGCCATTGCGGCAGCGGTACAGGCCCTGCGCTTTGTCGTCTTCGTCGGCTTCGGCATGCCACAGCAACTGGCCTAGGTGCGTCAGGCGGTGCGGGCTAATCCACTCGCCCAGCGCATAGACCGATTCCACAAACCGCATGGGCACCGTGGCATCGCGTGCATTGCGCACGGTGCCCGGGGCGTGGGCGGATGTGAGCGCGACATAACCCACCGGAATGGGTACCACCCAGCCGCTGCCCTTGGGCCGCTGTGGGTCTGCCCACTTCACCTGTCCGTCTGGTGCAGGGGCACCGCTGTCAGGCACCACAGGCGCGTAGTTAAAGCGAGCCGCGTGCAACCAGGCGTCCAGCAGCGTGGCATCGGGCTGGGTGGTGCGCAGGTCTTGCAGGCGCTCGGCCAGCAGGTCATCGCGCCCCACCAGGGCAAAACCCGGCAGCCACTGCCGCCGCCATTGGCGGAACTGCTTCTCTGCTGCCTGTGGGTCTTCGGGCACGACGGCCATCCAGGGCCGCACGCGCTTGCCCGGCACCGGGCGCGATGGCAGCACGCTGCCGCCCGCCACACGCATGCCTGCCAGGATGTGGCCCGCTTGCGCAGCCCATTCGTCCAACTGCGCCTGGTTGCTTTGCACCAGCGCTGCAGGGGTGCCGGGCGTGCGCTTTTCTGAAACGGCCAGCACCAGCGAGATCTGCAGGTGCATCCGGCCTTCTTCCACGATGGCGGCGGTACTGCCGTCTTTGTCCACCGGGTTGCGCGTCAGGTTGAAGTTGCGCACATAGCCCTGCGTGACCTGCTCTTGATGGTGGTGGCACACCACGCCCACGCCATGCAGTTGCAGCGGCACACCGGCCTGGGCCAGCTTGCGCTCCAGCGCCCACATCACGCCCGTAAAGGCGGTGATGGACGGGAAGCCATGGGTGAGCGGGCTGCCAATGGCGTTGGCGTTTTGAATGCGCAGGTGGGGCAGGACGAGGATGGCTTGGGGTTGCTTCATGGCGTTGCCCCCGTCGCCGTGCGGTCCAGCCGCTGGCGCAGTGTGCGCAGTTGCTGCTGAAAACCGTCCTCGTCGGTCAGCAACTCCTTCTGCCAAGCACGCGCTTCCGCATCGCCTACAGGCAGCTTGCCGCGCAGCTGCGCGTTGAGCCAGTTGGCAAAGCGCTGACCCACGGCGGCAGGCCAGTCCATCTGCAACCACTCGCGGGCAAAGTCGGCCTCATCAGGTTGTTCGGCACGCAACGGGTCCAGCCACAGTTGCTCGCTGCGGTGCAGATCCGCAAAGCGCTCGTCATCCCGGCTCCAGCCGGGCGGAAGGGTCTGTTGCAACTCGGCAGCCAGCGACACCAGCTCGTCCACCAGAGCGTCGAGCAATGCCTCGCGCCGATCGCGGGTGGCCAGATTGGTGTCGGGGTTGGACTCCAAAAACACCCGCAGCGTCCGCACGGCGCGGCGCACTTCGGGCCGGGCGATGAACAGCCGCTCGAACACCGAAGCCGCATGCACCGGCAACCGCACCGCGCTGGCCTTCCACTGCGGCGGCAGCGACGACAGCAGGTAGTTCACCCCCCGCCGCTCGCTGTTGAGCTGGCTGATGTTTTGCGGCTTGGTGCCACCCATGTTCTGCACGGCCAGGCCGGGGTAGTCATGGAACACGCCGTCATGCATCTTGCCCTCACGCCGCGCCTGGCGGGCGGCCTTGTTGACCTCGCCAAAGCGGTCTTCCTGCACCTGGGCGTGCACGGCATGGGCCAGCGATGTGGCGTACAGCGGGGCCAGCAGGGTGTAGTGGGCGTCGTCACAGGCGTTGGTGCCTGTGAGCCAGTAGAGCTGCTTGGCCAGGGTGTGGCTGCTGGGGCCTTCGGCGCGGGGCTGGGTCAATGTCACCAACGCATCGCGCAGCTTCTCGGCCTGGGCCGGGTCGGCATGCAGTGCTGCCAGCGCGTCCGCATCGTGCGCCAGCAGGGCGGTGAGCAGGCTGCGCCCGTTCACCTCCAGCTTGAGCAGCTTGTACACATCCAGCGCCGCAGCGTTGCCCACCACATCGCCCACAAAGCGCTCGCCCAGCGCGTGGCTGCCCACCTCGGCCAGCGGGGGCAGGGTGCGGGGCTCCACATACAGATTGGTGCCCCGGGCGTCGGGGTGGATGGGTTTGAGGGAGTGGGTGACGGCCTGGATTTGTTCCACGCGCTTGGCAGCGCTGGCCACCCACACATTATGGGCGAATGAGGCAATCACCTCTTCGCGTTGGGGATCGTCAGGCTTGAGCTTGTCGAGCTTGGCTTGCAGTCGCTCTTGCAAGAAGGCGCTGATGGCCGCTCTGTAGCCTGCCTTGCCTCCTGTTTCAGGGGCTTCGGACATGGGAAAACCTTTCCAAAAGGGTTGGAAGTTAAAATTCCCCAGTCAGCACAGAACCAACCGGGGATGTGAAAACGGCTAGGTAGCCGACAAAGCCCTCCTGAGGGCGTGAAAGCTATTCACTGTGACCTCTTTTTTTTTGGTGCCGCGAAGCACGTTGTTGACTCGGCCATGACAGTTGCTCGAACAGCTGTCATGGCCTTATTTTAGGTGGTGTGGGAAAATTTTCAACCATTCAACTTAAGAATAATTTCACTGCCGCAAAGGCAGCTCAGAAAATTCAGCTTAAGACCTTCAGAGGTTACAAAGCGTTTTACTGCCGCATAGGCAGCTCAGGCTTTCTTGCTAAAGCCCAAACGCTCATCCCACCGCCAGCCCGTCTGCGATTCAGGCAGGCTGGCGGTGGCATAGCGTTCAGCACATTGCTCCAGCGACAAGCCCCGCGCCTGTGCCAGTGCAGCCAGTTCCTCCATCAAATCCACCTGCGGCCAGGGCGATACGCTGGGCGATGCCAGTTGCGCGGCGGGAACCGGGTGGCACAGGCTTTGGTGGATGGGCACGTAGAGCTTTTCGTAGCGCCGTTCTCCGTCTTGCACGCGGTGCAGCAACAGCGTTTCTTCGTTCTCGTCCGGCAGCAGGGCCACGTCGTCGCGGGGTTGGGCGTCGTAGCGAAAGCGCTGGAACTGCGGTAGCAGGCCGGTGAGCCACAGATGACCGGGATGTGCCCAATGCAGGAAGGCCGCGCGCTCTGGGGCGGTGGTGTATTTGCTGGTCGCAGAGCGTTGCAACATGGCGTCTCGCATACGCTCGTGTTCCAGGTCGGCCCAATGGCGGCGGGGGTGGTATTGCGCGGTGGCTACTTCAATGCGCGGTTGAGCATCCACCGCCCATGGTTCAGCGTCTTTGACCAAGCGCGTCATCAGTTGGCGCAGGCTATGGCTGTACAGGTAGAAGTTCTGTGCAGCGTCGCTCGACCCTGGTGGCTGCGGGTTCATTTCAAAGCCTGGTTTGCAAAACGCTGCTTTGCTCTTGTCTTCGTAGTGCCGCAAGTTGCTGTCCAGCACCACCATGTTCACCCCACCCACCGCCCCTGGCCGGTGCCGCCGCACACGCCCGGCGAGTTGGATGAGCGAGCGCATGGACGAGGGCTCGACCACGGCCCAGTCGTAGTCGTGGTCGCGGCCCACTTCGGTCACAGGGCTGCCCAGCACGATGAACAGGTGGTGGGGCTCGGGGTGGGCGTCAATCAAGGCGCGCAGGGCAGGGCGGTGCAGCGCGGGGTCGTGCCCGTCCTTGGCACCGCGTCGGTTGAGCAGAGTGTCCAGCTGCTGCTCGATGGCCGAGCGCAGCAATAGCGGGAACTGCGAGTGGTACACGCACAGGTGAATGCGCACCTGGCCTTGCAGTGCGTGCGGCAGTGCGTCTGGCGCGTACATGGCCAGGGCCACGTCGTACAGCGGGGCAATGTTGGCCATGCGGATGAGGCCCAGGCTCACGCGCTTGCCGCTGGCGGCGTGGGTGGGGGTATCCGTGCTGTGGTTGTGGGGCCGTTGGTGCAGCTCCCACGCTTGCTCCAGCACCAGGCGGGCAAAGTCTTTGCGGCGCTCGGCTTCTTGCATGCTGTGCCAGGTGTCAGGCAGGGGCGCAATCTGCGCCAGCCGCCGCACCTCGGCCTGCTTGAGCTTGGCGACGCGCTTGTGCACGTACTGGGTGTGCGCTTCACGGAAGGCGGCTCCATCTGCGCAGTCTTGCGGGGTCTGGTGGAATTCGTCGATCCACAGGCAGCAGATGTTCACAGGCTCGCTGGGCCGCTCGCTGCGGTGGCGCTGGTACACGGCGCGCCCGGCACGGTAGGCCATAAACAGCCCTTCCACCAGCGCAGGCGGCAGCGTGGCCGATGACAGCAGCACGCGGCTGCCCAGCAGGCCTGCCCAGTGCACCAGCCGGGTCAGGGCGGGCAGGTCGGCCATGTCAAAGTCGTCGGGCTCGTCCAGCACCAGGTCGCTGGTAAGCAGGCGCAGCATGGGCGCAATCTGGCGGCCACCGCGCAGGCTCTCGGTGGCGGGGGTGAGGTGGTCTACGGTGCAGACCAGCAGGGGCGCGGCAATCAGCGCACGGGCCTTCGCGTCGCCCGTCAGGCGCTGCAGCAGCGGGTGCTGGTCGTTGCCCTCAAAGAGCACGGTGCCAGCTTCGTCCAGCAGCGCCTGGCTGGATGCGGAGCCGGTGGCTTCGGCCTGCTGCTCCCAGTATTCAAACAGTGCCCGGCTGGCCGCGCCCCCGACCTGGAGGGCCAGTTGCTCGTCACTCAGTTGCAGGTCGTTCTGGAACACGCGCCCGGTTTGCAGCGTGAGCGTGCGCAGCCCCATGGCAAAGGCGCAGCGCAGGCCGGTGGCCGGGTCGGCCAGCGCGTTCATCACCCGGGCGTTGCCCAATGTTTTGCCGCAGCCGGTGGAGGCCATGTTGACGATGAATGCGCCAGCGTGCGCGGCGCGGGCGCGCACGCTGGCGGCCAGGTCTGCCGCCTTGTCTTGCCAGGCAAAGCGCGGGTCGGCGCTGCGCTTTTTGAGGGGCTTGTGGTTTTTGAGCGCGGGCAGGCTCCGCGTGAGGTTGGGCAGCGACCGTGCCACCAGCGTGGCGTGGGCTTGCACGCCCAGCAGGTGTTCGTCCAGGGTTTGATTAAAAAATGGGCTCTGGCGCTTATCCACCAAGCGCGAGCAGCTATTGTTTTGATAGTGGTTGCTGCGGGTGTTGGCGTAGAGCGGGTAGCCGGGGCTGAGGTGCGGTGCGCGTGCGGCTGCGTCGGTGAGGCTGGAGTAATGGTGGTCTGCCAGCATGAGGCACAGGCGGGCGACGTGCATGGCAAACGGGTCGTGCAGCACCGTGCCTTGCCGGGCGGTTTGCGATAGCTCCAGCAGCTTGCGTGCATAGCGGGCGGCTTGTTTGCGCCAGGTGGGCTGGGTGACGGGCAGGCCGTGCGGGAAGTGCCAATGCGCGGCGAGTGTCGCGGCGGACACGCTATCACGGGGTTCATTCCAGTCGGCGTTTATCTGCTCTAAAAGAAAGTCCAATTCACGCGCTTCTACAGAGACTGGTTTCCAACCGAAGGGCTGGAAGACTTTGCCGTCCTCTGCGGTCTCGTCGTTGTGTTGTCGCCTCCGAACGGGCGTGCAGGGCAACCTATGGTGTGTGAACACAAGCCATGCAACCGCCTGAGCTAATGGAGGCAGACAGCGAAACGGGTTATGCGGGCTGCTCACTCCATCACGACTTTCAATCGTATCCAGCCCATCGCGCAGCAGCCGCCCACCTGCATGGTCTAGCCACGCTGCCTCCAACGCCTGCGTGTCGTTGTCTGCATCGGCATACGCCGCCAGCCGTTGGAGCCAGCCCGCGTCATCGTCCTGCCCCACAAAGGCCTGGAACAGCCGTACCGACACCCATTCATGCCGGTAGTGGTTGCGCTCGCGCACGCCGGGGTTTTTGAGCTTGTCTTGGAACGCCTGCGTGGCCTTGCCCAGGTCGTGCAGCAGGGCTGAGAGTGCAGCCAGGGCGGTCATCAGCGGAAGGTGGTGCCACACGTTTTCATCACCTGCGCGCAGCACGTTGCTGGCCGTGGTGTTGGTGGGCACCGCGCCTTGGTCGTTGAACTGGCTCGCATCGCCCACCACCCACAGCAGCTCGCTGTGGTCGCGCCCGCGAATCCAGTGGCAGGCTACGGCGGTGTTCTTGCGCGCCGTTTGGCGCAGCAGCTTGCGCACGGTGTCCAGTCCAGCCTGGGTGATGGGGGTTTGCCAGGTGCGCTCGCCGCGCCGTTCGGCAAACTGGTCGAGGATGCGGCGGGTTTCCGTCAGTGCGCGCTTGGAACATTGCGAGACGAACAGCACATTCATGCCGAGCCCTCGCTGCTGGGGGGTGTGGCAGGTGCGATGCCAGGTTTCGCGTCCGGTGCCGTTTCTGTCTGCTGTGCCAGCCGGGCGATGTCGATGGCAATGGCCTTGAGCTGGTCGATGATGAAGTCCAGCGCCTCGCTGCGGGTCAAGGCTTCGATGCACTGGCGGCGAAACTGCTGCTCGTCATCGCCGCGCATGGCCGACACAAAAGCCTGCGGCACGATGATGGCGTCTTTGACCAGATCGGCCGCATCAAACACCAGCCCGCCACGCCGCGTTTTGCCATGCAGCACAGCCAGCCCGTGTGGCAAGCCCAGCACCCAGGTGGCGGTGGCCCCCAGGCCATAGGCCAGGTAGTTGCCGTGGTCCAGAAAACGGTTGGCGGCATCGGTGCCACTGCCGCGCTTGGCGCGGGTGAAGTCGCCGTAGCCGCAGGCCTGCACGGCCAGCTTGTACAGCGCCTTGGTGAGACGGGCTTCGTCGGTGAGCAGGGCGGTGATGTCGGGCGCGTTGACCACCATGGGCTTGAACTGGGCCACCAGCGCCTGCACTGCATCGGTGGGCACGTTAAACCCCGCTTCGCGCAGTGCCCGGGTGGTCCATTGGGCGGGCAGCCAGTTCAGCCGCTGCAGTTGCAGTTGCTTGGCCGCCGCCAGCCGCAGTTCATCGTCAAACCAGAAGCGCACCCACGCTTGCAGGTATTCCGTAGGGCGGTATTCGCTTTGGGGGGAGAGCCAGGCAACTTCCACATCCATCTCGTTGGCGGCAAACAGCGGTGTGCCGCCGCCACCGCAAAATCCCACTAGCACACCGGCCTTGGCCAGCTCGCGCATCGCCGCCTGGGTGATAGAGGTTCCCGTACCCAGCAGAATGCTGGTGGTATTTGCGATGGGAATGTTCCAGTACAACTGGCGTTTGCCAGTGTCGGTGATGTATTCCACACGACCACCGTTCACCAGCAGACGCGTGTACTCCAGAAAATAAATATTGGCTCTTTTAGAAACTAAGATTGACTTTACGTCCGTAGCGCGAATAAACGCAGATTTAGTACTCATATTGAGAAGCGACAATAGCGTCGCGTTTCGGTTGCCAATTCCAATAGATGAGAAATTGAAAAAGCGAACACAAGCGCAATAGAGACGTAATCAATCTACTATTGGCTCGTTAAATCGCAGCTTTCAATTGTTTTTCAGGTCTGAAAAATAGCCGTGTTCACCGGAAGATGCGTATCACTGCGCTGTAAACATGCCATTGGGCAAGGAAGCTGAAGAGATCGTCGCTTACGAATCGAAACGTGTGGCAATGTCATCACCATGCTGTATCGTCTTTAGGCTGCAATCAGCCGAGCTTCGATTGGGCGCGGGTCTTGGCAATTGCAAATTGCTTTGCATACTGCGTATTGAACCAAGTGATCTATGTACCATCAATTTACACGCCCCCTTTTTTTGATCGCAGGTTAAACATTGCGTGTCAATTTTTCATGCAACTTTGTCTACCAAGGGACAAATTCTCAATTTGACTGGCCGCAAATCTCTATACCCGTCGTTATTGACTTGCATGATTTATCAAGGCCTCTAAATCTTGGAAGAAGGCTTCCAATTCACCAGAAGCCAATGAGCAGTTAAATTCGACTGCCCCGTTCAAGCGCCGAACAGCACTTTGTGCCGTATCGCACTTCCAACATTGCTTTCGCTCGTAAAGTAGCGCAAACGCAGCACTTTCCCACTGTCAAGATTCCACAGGCACCAATACAGTAGCGGGCTTCTGTGGAAACTGCGGTGCGACGCACATCAGTTAAGGGCAGGCCCAGCACCAGTGAGTCAAGCTGAACCCGTTCCAGGCTGCAGTGGGTGTCGCAGTCAAAGGTCCAAACGAACTTGCCTTGATGCAGTCGGCGTGCCGCCAACCAGATCCCAATGCCATCGTGCACCAGGATCTTGAGCCGGTTGGCTCTTCTGTTGGCAAACACATAGGCATGGTGCGGTTGGGCTGCACCGAAGACGGCGACTACGCGGGCCAGCGCCGAGTCGGTTCCGGCGCGCATATCCAGTGGCTGTACTGCCAGCCAGGCGCAGTCGACTCGAATCACTTGAGAAGTGATGCCGACCAGCAGGCAAATTCACTGGCCGCTGAAATGGGCCAGGTAACGGCCATAACCAAACCTCCTTTGCGGACCTCTACTGGCACAGCCGAATTCGTGAGATGCGGTAATGCAATGAATGACGGCACATGCAGGGCAGTAATGTCCACGGCCGTAGCGTCAGCGCCGCCGTTAATTGGTGGCCTGGATTTGGATGACTCTTTGAGCCAGCGGTGCAACATATTGGCATTCATTCAATTGGCGCTGGCGACCGCCGCAATGGATGCGCCCAGTGCACAGCAAGCAGCCATCAATTCGGCCTTGGTCTCGGCAGAGTATGTTCGCCTCGTACTCCGTGCTGCGTACCTTGGTGTATCTGAGTCTTTGAGCATTGCGTCCACAATCATTTGATGTGGACGCAATGTTGCAACGTCGGAGGGCAGTCAACAAGGTGACTTTGCTGGCCACTTACGGTTGATCACCGTTTTCCCTCCAAGCCATGCTGCGTTCGGTAGACGACAACTAGGTTGGCCGGTTCTTGGCCCACACCGAGCGTGTCTTGGGTGGCACCGTTGGGCCTTCGAACATGAATCGAGGATATTTGGCGTGCCAAGATAAGGGCACCGTTCTGTGTTTCCGTCTGCTACAGGAAACGCACTAATTGGCCTGGCGAACCGAAGGTAACTTAGACTAACTTCTGCCTCTCGAGGTCAAAAGCAATTCAAATCTGAAGATGTCTTCAAGAGTGTAATTTTGTGAACATTTGCCAACTTGTCGTTGTGAATGCGGTGATAGAACGTATGCAAGGAGGCTCCTATGCAAATCGATTTTCACCACACCGCTACGTATGTTATTGCCAGGCTGGCTGGCTTCTCGCACGAAGATGCAGACATCATCTCGTACTCGGCGCAGTATGTAGATGACTCGTTGACAGAGGGATTCATTGAATTCGAGAACGGAATGCGATATCAACGTTTCCCGACGGCGCATCCAACTTATGACCCGCAGAACTTGTCCAACAACAATGCCAACGCCCTTAGTTGGCAGCCTTTTCATTTTCTTCCAGGCAATATGGGAAAGCCAGAGGGAGAAGGTAGTGAGACTTCATACGAAGAACGTTTGATTTGCAAGCCCGATAGTTTCATCGCCAAGGCAATGATGAAGTCTGCGATTGCAGACCGGGGTGAGCCTTGGGGTCTTCACCGACTAGGAATCAGCGCACATGTTTTTGTTGATACCTTCGCCCACCAAGAGTTCGTTGGATTGAATCATTATTTGAATGAAGTAAAAGATGGCAGCTTGTGTGCCGCCACTGGTGAGCCCCTGCAAAAATTACATTTGCCACCGATGGGACATGGCCAAGTCAACACTTATCCAGATCGGCCATTCTTGTCTTGGTCCTATGTAAAGTCATACAACGAAGAGATAGTTAAGCGAGAGAACCCCGCAATTTTTCTAAATGCATCCGTACGTCTATACGAAGAGTTCAAGCGCTATTTAAGCGGCAATGCCGAAGCAGAAATTACGCCTATGCCTCAAGATAAGCAAACCTTGCTCTTGGATATATTTAAGTCAAACACAAGTGAAGAAGAGGGCGTGCGTCATGCCAATTGGCTGGCGGCAGTTGCAAGCGATCATTTCGGATTTGGTGCAGTCAGTCTCAGCTATGACGGAAAAGGGAATAGGAGCTGGAAGACTCAAGCGCTTGGATCAAATTATTTTGAAAAAATTAAGGAGAAATTTCATTCCACATTTGGAATTAGCCAAGATGTCGAAGTTGATGATGTAAATGAGTTTTTTTCCAGCAATTACAAGCTATTCCACGATGCGGCAAAGCAGCATAGACACACATTGATAACAGAAATATTTCCGAAATTTGGAATATTTGTTGGCTAGAAATTCTGCCTTCAGCTGACCTTGGTATGACTTATACATACCAAAGAGACTGGTAGAAATTGAACTTTATGCAACTAAGCTAAGTTGCAGTTTTACGGTTTGTGGCAATTCGAGACTAGCGATAGATTCAGAATCTAGGTTTGAAGGAGAACTTGGTCCAACTGGGCGGTGATATTGCGTTGACAAGTTTGTGTTTTTTTGCCGAGGTTTGTCAAGAATGGTTGCATCATTTGACTTCGGATTATTCAGCCCATTCTCAATTGCAAAAGCACCCAGTTGGGTGCTTTTTTCTTAAGTCTTTAAGGTCTAGATTTTGTAATCATCCAAAGTCTTGCCTGCTGGCAGTTCCTTTGTCCATGTAGGGGCACGTCCACGTCCAGACCAAATATCACCATTGGGGCCTTTGTACTTCGGCTCTACCGTCTTTTTATCTGATGCTTCTGCGATTGAATGTGCAATTGACTTGCGTCCTTGTGTAGCAGACTTAAAGCCCAGATCAGAAGCAGTCAGTCCGTATTCTTCGATCTTCTCTTTGATATCAGCTACTACAGAAGCAACTTCAGAGATTCGTGCAGCCTCAGCTTTAGCCGTTAGTTCTTCGATTTGGGCTTTAAGATCGCGGTAGCTTGTTATCATTGGTTTATTCCTTTTGCTGGTTGTGGACTCTGTCATTTTAAATTCCTTTTCCTGGGTTCAATCGGGGAGTAGGAGTTTTACTCTAAAATTTTCCAGCGTCCAGGGGTATTCAGAATTTATAGGAATGATCCGTCTTTTTCACAACATTTTTTCAATTCTTTGGATTGAAATTTCTTTTGAAATCAACTAGTCATTAATTCGATATCGGAATAATCATTTAATTTCTTTGCTACGTTAAACACGGTGGTTTCAAATTTTTTAAAAAAATTTGAAATGCGCAGAGCATGACATCATTAGGCAGGTCCTGAGCTTCTGCTTAATGGATAGGTGCCACTTCACCGTCAAATTTTCACCAATGTTAGTAGATAAGTGAATTGAAATGGAATGGGGTACGTTACGATATGTGTAGCGCTTGGTGTTGCACTTTTGGGATGTTTTTCGTCTGGTTTTTTGGAAAAAATATTTTAAATCATTAGCTTGCGTGCATTTTGGATTTTCCCCCATCGTCCATGATGCGGAGCTTGGTCTTGGCCAACTGGCCATGAAGCTTGGCCAAATTGCAGTCGCCACGCGCAAGGTCTATAACTCGGCCTTGTCCAAACCGCGCTGTGCCCGATAGCCCAATAAAACAGTTTGGCCTATTCTGGCGACGACAAACGTCGAAGTCATCGCTTTTCATCTACTGGCCTGGAATTCTTACTAGGGTAGTGGCGGATTTCCAATGCAATTGGATGGCGGTATTGCTTTGACACTTGCTGGCGGAATTGGCGCAAATACTCACAGAACTTAATCCAACCAGGAATCCCGCCCAGAATGTAAATGTCGAGAGATCTAACGGGACCTGCCGCACCGAAGTGCTGGACTGCTTCTATTTTGATTCTCTGCAAGTGCTCAGAGACATGACAGCAGAGTGGCTGCCTCGATCCAACCATCACCGGCCCCATAAATCTCTGAGTTCAGTTCCACCTGTCGAGCACCGTCTACAAAAATTCCCCAAACCCTACTTCTGAGCGGTGAAGCAATTCGAAGATGCTCTCACTGGAATCATCGCTTAAGCTGACAGCTTTGTTACTTCCAAGCGCTTTGACAGGCCAACGAAACGCTGATTTATGAACAAATTCCGTCCAACTTGTTCTTGTATCGCTAAACGATTTCCAAGCACTAGTACCTCTGACTGTGCTCGGGTTACTGCCGTATAAACAAGGGTTTGATCTGCGACTTTGTTTCTTTTTGGCAGGCAGACAAGCACCCGTTTCCATTGAGCGCCCTGACATTCATGCACAGTAAGTGCATAGGCAGGTTTTAGGTCATCCAATAGCGTTTCATTGAAACTGCGGACAATACCATCATCCCACTCTATCTTGCCAATTTGATCACCATCATGGTGGTCGACGGATACGATTCGTCCCATGGATCCATGTTGCAGACCTAGGTGCCAGTTATTCCTGGTACAGATAACTTGGTCACCCTCTCTCAAACGTGTGGCTGCCCAGAAATCCGTCTCCTTGCTCCGAAACATTACTTCACTCCTGCTCGAGGTTAGTGCATCTTGGACGCGTTGATTAATGTTCTTCGCCAAGGCTCTGGTAGAGCACAAAACAACTGTGTCCATTGGACTAGACAAATACTCCTTGAACGCAAACTCAGCCATTTCGGAGTCACATATTTCAGTAAATCGGACGGGACCATTCGCATGGAGTTCGGGGAAGACACCGTTCCGAATGCTGTTTGCGAAATTGCTTATTTCGCTTTCGTAGCCTTTGGCAACTTTCAGCTCAACGTGGGGAACGATACCGTTGGTCAAACTGTGTAGGATCAGTCCGGGTCCAACAGGCGGTAACTGGTGAGGGTCCCCTATGAGTACGAGCTTTACAGTGTGTGGCAATTCCCTAACCAGTGCTGAGAAAGTGATGAGGTCCACCTTGTCTGCCTCAAACACCAGGATTGCATGTCCTATTGCCGGACCTGAGGAGTCAATCACCATTCCCTCAGTGACATCTTGGAGGAGCGATGCAATCGTTTGAACGGCACGACCTGTGCTTTCTTGCATTCCCCTGGTTGCTTTCCCTGCAGCTGCGACTTGGATTATTTTGTAGCCCTGCGCCTCCAAGACCAAGCAAGCAGCCTTCAAAACCGTGGTTTTTCCACACCCAGCACCACCGGTGATTACTGCAAAGTGATGGTCTGCCACCAAGTGAACTGCAGCCCTTTGTTCAGAGTTAAGTGGGCATCCATTGCCTTCCCGAGTTTCATACCCATTTATGAGTTCATCCACATTGAACGCTGGGCTCAGATGACCTTGTCGAGACACTATGCACTTCACTACGCGGTCTTCCAAGACCGACGCACCGGGTGAGTATGCATTTTCTTGCCGGTCGAAGAAAAGGCGTCCCGCGCGCTCACAGAACCCTAAGGCGGCGTCAATAACATGCTGTTGTGTGTTTTCCGCCGTGAGTAGCCTTCGAATCCCACGTATCAAATCGGGTAACGGAACACAAGTGTCGCCCCGATTAAATCGTCTATAGACGCATTCCTCCACCGCAGCTGAGAGCCTGCGATCATCTGTTCGGGCTACTCCCAGCTTCTGGGTTGCAAAGACATCGACCTCGCGCCAGCCTGCTGCAAAGCTCAGGATTCGATAAGGGTTCTCATGAATCTTGTCCTCGGCTTCGGCACCAAAGTGGGCCACGATACGTCTGCTAACCGCGGGTTCCAATCCATTGGCGCCCAACCATTGAATGACCTTATCAAGCCGCTCCGCTTGCCATCCTCGGACCAAAGCGAGTGCTTTGCTTTGACTTACGACTCTCTCAAGAGACGCGCGATCTCCTGCATCCAATTTCTCAACCAAGTGGTCCCCGAAGGTCTTCCACAACTTGTCCGAAGTCGCAGGACCAACACCTTTAAATCTGGGGTTGCAATTGAGGTAGTCAACGATGTGCGCGCCTAAGGGCAATGTCAGTATTGCATCGCCTGGCAACACCTCCAATTGGTCTTGCTCTGTCAGGTAGCCACTCGCATTAATGAACCTCTTCGTGCTTATCTTGCCTTTCATTGCCCACCACTGACCGGGTAGAACTGGCACGGCCACTCCGCGACCTTGGATGCGAGCCACAATTTCTTCGCGGCTGACTACTATTTCACCGGAGTCGGTAAGGCATTGTCCTCTTAGGATCGCACCGTTACGGTTTTGTGCGATTACTGAAAGAACTCGTATCAGATGGCTTTCATCTCCACGAAAGTTTACCAAGGCAGTCTTCCTGTGGTGTGTAAGACCATGTCCAATGCCTGATACCGTTCAAGCCGCTTCCGTAGCTCAAGAACCTTTGTGTTCAAGGCTTCAATTTCTCCCTGCATTTGCTTGATAAGTGCTTCATCCATGCCTGAACGTTTGGAATTGCTGAAGATTACCTCCGCCGGGTTTTTTCCCTTCTCCTGAAGTACTCCTTCTTGCACAAGCCGACGGACCAAGCTGGGCCAGAGCACGTTACGGATCTTTGGATTGGTATAGAAAACATCCCGCTTTAGGCCGGCTTCTCGAGCAATTCGCGCAACGTTCAGGGTTCCGTGCCGAACATATGGATTGAAGTCCTCCACTTGGCTGTGCCAGTTTAAGTATTTCTGCACGTTCTCCTGACCAATAGCGATTCCGTTACTGCCGGTTTTCGCACTCATACGAGATTCCTAGGGTGGTGAGTCGCATTTGTTAGGCTTCCCTCGGTCATTGACTTCCCGCGTGATCCCGCAGGCGTTTACTTTGTTCGCAATCAATCGTCTTTCATTGAGTCTTCTAGTAACTTACGCAAGTCCAAGCGCGTTGTGAGGAAAGCATCCAATTGACTCATCTGCTGAGAGCGGACCTTTTCGAGTTCCTCTTTCATGGCCATATTGGCCAATTCAAGGTCTGTGATCCGCTTCTGTAGTACAGTCCGTGATGATGTTTTGTACTTGGGAGCATCGTCATTTCGCATGCGACGCTGCACGTTTTTTGCTTCAGAGAACGCCTCTGCAATGAGCTTTCGGTCATCCCATGTTTTCTGCGATAGCATTTGCCGATTAAAGCCGTGCCCGAACCGTTTTTTGCTGAGCGTACTCACGTTTTCCCAAGTGACCGGAATCCGGTGATCTGGCATCTGCTCGATCATCTTGCAGATGCGCAGGCCGAGTTCTTTCGTGAGGATCTCTTTGCGACCGACTTTGCCTTCAGCCATTGCTGTCTGTCCTTATCTGTCGGGTAACGGCATCCGTTTTTTCGTCTTCCGTAAAGCTTAGACGTGATGGGTCCTCCTTGAGGCCGAGCTGGGTTGGTGCAAAGATAGGAAAGCGGCTTATCAGAGCCAGGTTCTCACGCTCGATCTGCTCACGTCCACCGTGAGCGTCCAGCGCGCGCTCCAATCCAGGTGAGCCGTGTCGTGTTGGATTGTGGTACTTGATCAGTGCGCCACTCGCTACGTCACTATCGTCGAGGCGCTGCAGAAGTCCTCGGTTCACGAAAGCTTCGTGCAACCGTTCGCGAAACACCGTGTCTTTGACGCTATCCCTGATGTCGCTGAATTGTTCAATCAACTGGTCTGCCATCTGCTTTGCATCCAAGCCGCGTTCTGCGAGGTGCAGCAAGTGTGCATCGAACATCTCGGCCTCATCTGCGATTTTCCGATTCCGTGCGGTGATAAGTTTTTCAAGCTGTGTGAGGATGATTTGATAGGTCTTTGCTTGCCGAACCCTTAATGCATCGTTGGTGGGCAGATGGCCCTTAACAACCAAGTGGCGGTCACATGTAGTGCACGAAGTTGACCATGACCTGCAGGGGACAACGTGATGCTCATGAATGCAACATCCCCAGAGTGTGGGGAAGACCACAACAAGTTCGCCAGAGGTTTTCGCTACCGGACGGCCCTCTACGGCTTCTGCGATTGCGTCGAGACTGGAGGTGGTGACGGCCGCGTCTCCAACTGTGATGAGCGCTGTTTCCAGTCCGTACATCCTCTCGGCACGCTGTACAGCCTCGATTCCCTTTGCTAGGTCGTCAAGTTCCTTGACACCAGGCATTGCCGACTGCTCGGCCTTTGTTTCCGGCTTGCGGAAGTCGTAAGACCCGAGTTGACCCAGGTTGAGGCGGTTCGCCCACTTGTTGATAAGTACATCGCTTAGTCGATTTTGGGCTTGCATGGCCTGCGTCGTCAGCCAACGCCGTGGATCGTGTGTGTCGATATAGGCAGTTTGCACTACTCCAGCTACTGGCATGGTGATACCAAGACGAGCGAAAAGAGTTACTTCTCTGGGTTTGCCCGAGGACTTATGCAGTTGATCCCTGCGACTCGTGCGAGAGGGGGACTCATGAAGCCTCTCTCGGATGCTGTCGACTTTCATGGCAGAGGGTAAAAATGGATAGTCATGCCCATCGAAGAGACAAAGCATCCTTGATAGCATGCCTTCGTACCGGTTCTTATCGGTGACACGTCTACACGACTCCATGGCTGCTCGCACACGTTGCAAGAGCCATGGCTCAATGATGTTCCATGGCAATGTTTTGTATGGCCAATTTCGACCCCGTCGGTCTTTGTTGCACTCAATGACAATATGGTCTTTGAGTTCTTGAAATGCATTCCTTACAATTTCTGTACTCATTTTGATCTGTCCCCGGCTGTCGTATTGCTGGGGTACTTCGCCTAAAAAGACGATCTTCTGTAAGTCGGCCTGAGTAAGGTTCTGACCACGCAGACCCTCAAGTTCTTGTGGCAAGTAGAGTCGGGTGGGGTTTTGTTCGTACCACGTTACAAGCATGCGCGATCGTTGACCCTTAGCAAGTATCAACTCGCGACACTCGTGGAACAGTGTCATCATGAAGGTGAGGGCTGGTTTAGGGCTCCATTGGGCTCCCTTGGAGCCCTTCATTTTCAGAATCAATTGTTGCTGTGCCGAGCGGAATTTCTGTACGGTTATGCCATCGTTGCCATCGAGATTCTCGGCATAGCACTCGACAGTTGCATAGTCGTCAAGTGACATGCACATTGGTTCGTTGATTCTGCTTGGAGCGCACATTTCCAAATTCAACAGTGCAATTGCACATTCGTCCAGCGGGGTGAGTCTAGGGTCACGGTCCAGCATGGCCTGCGTTGCCACGTTAAGAGCCTCAATCTTGCGATCAAGTATTTCCATGTTTTCTTCTCTGCCTTTTACTCGGTGTTCCCTTTGCATGGCGGAGAGTTGTGCCTTTACTTCCTTGGATATGACATACCGTATGGAATTCGTTACATTCTTAGAGCAGAGTAAGTTGATCGCCTGTGTAAGCGACGACAGATTGTTCATCTGAGTTCCGGCGCTACTAGGTTTTTTTCTAGCTTGACGCAAGCAGTGTTTTTCGAGTTCACGCAAGTCTGCGAGTCGCAATTCAAAAGGCGTCGACACAGAAACCGACTTTAGTAGCCGGAAACCGCATAAGGCCATATCCACAACCTTAATGTTGTCGGAAAGGACTAACTCCGCCGCAACACAGCGTAGAGCAACGCTCCAAGTTGGATCCCATTCTGCAAAGTCTGCAAGTCCAGGAACCAGTGACACGTTCATGGCGGTTGATCGGTGTAGCGTATAGACTGGCCACATCGTCGCATCGAAACTAACGCCCGGGTAGCGCTCCTCGATTCGCTTCCGACAGTCTGTCGACCAATTGCTAAGTGCTCTTGTCTGTTTGAAGAGATCTATTTCCGTGATGTTGCTCATTCTTTGCGTCCCGCAACCTGTTCTTCATTGATTGCGTTCCGCTTCAACTGACACGCCGCAATGGTTAACGCGATGTATCGGCGGCAATCCTTGGCGCGTTCGACCATGTGGTTGAAAGGAAGACCACGCTGTTTGTACTCCTCAATCTCCGCATCGATTCGGTGCAGATTGATCTCATGTTCGGCGTCGTAAGATGGGATAAAACGATGGCAGCCGTAGCACACCAAGGGGGCGTATTGACACGCCAAATCTCTGCCACACTCACCATTGAGCTCGACCTTCCCGGTGGTCTCGTCGATACTGCGAATAGCCTTCTCTGGCTTCACGCTGTCCAACTTTGATCGAAATGCAACAGGAAAATGTTCACGGGCAGCAGGCTCTATGCTGTCACTTAATTGATCGATCAGTCCCTGGAATACGATATCTACGTAGGCATGACATGTAGTTGATGCAACATGTTTCAAAACGGCTGCGATTTGTTGCGCGGATAGTCCTGCAGTTGCCAGTTGTGTGCCTACAGTGTGCCGCAAGCCGGTAAAGTGGAATTTTGCTGAACCCGTAAGTCTCACAATCTTTTCCAAATAGGATTCATGTAGGCTCGCAACTGTGCACTCTCCGTAGTGATTTCGCGAATGTGCGCTCTTGAACATACCGTTGGAGTCGAGTCCTGGCGCCGGGAAAAGGGCGAGCTTGCCAATTTCAATTTCCGTCCAGGGAGCATTGGTTCCGGGTTGATTGGGGGCTTTAGATTCATCCCTATTCTTGGTGAACAAGTGTCGATGTCTTTCAATTACGTGAGCCCTCAGCGAGATCAGGATCTTGCCTAACTCTTCGTGAATTTCCCGCAGCTCTTTAATTGGCGGTTCAATTCCGGTCTTGCGTAACTGCAAGGCCAGAAAGTATTTGGTGTCACCCGATATGGGGTTTTCGTCAACAATGAGGTCTGAGACAGTCAATCTGCAGTACGTGCTCGTTCTCACATAAACGTGGAATGCGGTGTGCAAAAAGGCAAATTTAGGAAGATCGATGCTTCCAATCTCGTAGGCTTCTTCTGCCGCCTTTAGAACAGCTACTTGTGCAGCGCGCGTGAGTACTCCCTTCAGAATGTTATCAATGCGTTGTCCAAACTTTCCCTTGACGGTGTTTTTCAGAGGAAAGTCGGCGGGTACCAAGTCTGAGGAGAAGATAGGTCCGTCACGGTGGGCGTTAAAAATAACTTTTAAGTCGCTTAGGTATTCAGGGCTAATGTCGTCCTTGAGGAGTCGTAGACGCCCGAGCCAGATACGATCAATTTTTGTGACAAGAGCGGCAGGTGGCGGTACTTTCATCGCGGCTAGCACCTTCTCTATGCCGAAAGCGTAGCTTTTCAATGTTGAAAGCTGTACACGCTTATGGTGTTCAATCAGCAACATCTTGAGGTTTAGCAAGAATTGAAGGTCGTATCCATCACTCAACGATGAAAGGTCGAAGTCAAATTTCAAGTTTCGATTTTTCGCGTCTTTGCCGGAATCGTCCGGCTTGGACTCTGTCATGGTCCATCGCAATGGATTTAGATCGTCCCAGGCAGCGACCGTATTGCCGGCTATCTTGTGCATCAGATTCATTCAGGCCTTTCCAGCGGCGAGCATTTCTTCGCTGATGTCGTGGTACATCTTCATAAGAATTCCGTCTGAAATCTCACTCTCGGCCCGTTTGGCATAGAGTTGGGGCATCGCACTTTTTTCAGTCCAACCGAACCGCGTCCTCATCTCAGATATCGTCGCGTCGTTGTTGCCTCGCGATCTAAGATAGAACGTTGCAGCACTGTGTCGCAGGACATATCCGTAGAAGTCGTACTGCTTTTTGTCGTGGAAGTAGGGGTCACTCCCAACATCAAGCAGGCTCAGCTCGCGCAGCCGCGAGCCTGCGCGATTGAACAATTTCGTGACAGATGAGCGATGCCCGATTGGCTTTCCGGTGCCGGCTAGAAACAGAAAGCCTCGGCTGAGGTTAGCTAGTTGCTTTGAGAGGATCGGTTCTCGCTCATCCTGTAAGTAGGATTGAATTGCCTTGGAAGTCCAAGGGCAGAGCTTAATCATCGTCTCTGACGCACTATTGGTGCGAGTACTTGCCCCAAGTTTGAGTTTGGGGGTACCTGTATTTAGTCGTCCCATACGACGCCTCCGGTTGTCTTTTATCACTAGGTACCCACTGTCTAGTCGTAAATCTTCCATTGCGATATTTGCTATGGTTCCAGGCCTAAGTCCCTCGCAAGCCAAGAGAAATATTGCCCGGTCCCGAAGAAGGGTCGCACAAGGTTTCGCCTTATTCGTCATAAACAGGCGCTGAGGTTCCAGTACGGCCAAGCGGATCAGTTGAACGAATCGATCTCCGGGCAGGGATTTAATTTTGAGATGGTGTACTTGTTTTGTACCGGACACTTTATTCCCGATTTTTCGTCTGGTCTCGTCATACCTCGCACGCAATTCGGCACGTAGGCTTGAAGATCGCAGGTATGGATCTAGGAACTCAGTGAGGTAAAAGCGAAGAAATGCCGCGATATACAGCAGGCGCTTCTGTACAGTGTTGCGCGAGACCGATTTGGCTGATTTTGCTGGCGCGGGACCGGCGATGGCTGAGGTTATCGACACCACTTTTCTGGTGGACATGACATCTATCACCGTGAGAGGTAGATAGCACAAGCTTGCAAGATTTTCGCATTCTCGGCCGCTGAGGCATCGCCCTTCCAACGCACGCACCGCTAACTCGATGCAGTGAGCAGTTAGAAATTTTTGAAGAATCCGAAGTGCTTGGGATACCAGTTCTCTGGTGTGTGGGTTATCGAACTCCGCAGTCAAGAAGCGACTGAAGGGGTAGTTAACACGACCGTCGGCATGGAACATCAGGCATTGGTAGTCGGACTGATACAGCTTCATTAAATTACTCAATCTATAGTGAGTGAAAGTATTTTATTCGGTTTGTAAAAAAGTACATTGTTTTTTTCAGATAACTCTTGAAAACATTGTGAACAGTGCGTTTGCCGGTTTTCTGACGTTAGCACTATATATTCACCATGTGATTCACAAGACTGGTGGCCCGCCGATTGGGGCCACTACGGCGGCCTGATGGTGCGCATGGCCTGGCACTCGGCCGGCACCTACCGCACGGCCGATGGCCGTGGTGGTGCCGGCTCCGGCAGCCAACGCTTTGCGCCGCTCAACAGCTGGCCGGACAACGGCAACCTCGACAAGGCACGTCGTCTGCTGTGGCCCATCAAGCAAAAATACGGTCGCAAGCTCTCTTGGGCAGATTTGATGATCCTGGCTGGCAACGTAGCGCTGGAATCCATGGGCTTCAAGACCTTCGGTTTCGCTGGTGGCCGTGAAGACATCTGGGAACCCGAGCAGGACATTTACTGGGGTGCTGAAAAGGCGTGGCTGGCCACCAGCGACAAGGAAAACAGCCGTTACAGCGGTGACCGCAAGCTCGAGAGCCCGCTGGCCGCTGTGCAAATGGGCCTGATCTACGTGAACCCAGAAGGTCCGGACGGCAAGCCCGACCCCGTGGCCAGCGGCCGTGATGTGCGCGAAACCTTTGCCCGCATGGCCATGAACGACGAGGAAACTGTCGCCTTGGTGGCCGGCGGCCACACCTTTGGTAAAGCGCACGGTGCTGGCGACCCGACTCTGGTGGGCCCTGAGCCCGAAGCGGCAGGCATTGAAGAGCAGGGCTTCGGCTGGATCAACAAGCTGGGCAGCGGCAAAGGTGTGCACACCACCACCAGCGGCATCGAAGGCGCCTGGAAGCCCAACCCCACCACCTGGGACAACGGCTATTTCGACATGCTCTTCGGCTACGAGTGGGCACTGACTAAAAGTCCTGCCGGTGCGCACCAGTGGGTCGCCCAGAACGTGAAACCCGAGCACATGATTCCGGATGCGCACGACCCGTCCAAAAAGCACCCGCCCATGATGACCACGGCCGACATGTCGCTGCGTATGGACCCGGCGTACGAGAGGATTTCGCGCCGATTCCATCAGAACCCGGCCGAGTTTGCCGACGCGTTTGCCCGTGCCTGGTTCAAGCTCACCCACCGCGACATGGGCCCCCGTGCCCGCTACCTGGGCAAGTTGGTGCCCTCCGAGGTGCTGAGCTGGCAGGACCCTATCCCTGCAGTGGACCATGCGCTGGTCGATGCGGCTGATGTGGCTGCCCTCAAAGCCCAAGTGCTGGCCTCCGGCCTGAGCATCTCGGAGTTGGTGAGTACCGCATGGGCCTCTGCCTCTACCTTCCGCGGCAGCGACAAGCGCGGCGGTGCCAACGGTGCCCGCATCCGCCTGGCCCCCGCCAAAGACTGGGCGGCCAACCAGCCTGCGCAGCTGGTTAAAGTTTTGGGCAAGCTCGAAGCCATTCAGCAAGCCTTCAACGCGGCCCAGAGCGGCGGCAAGAAGATCTCGTTGGCCGACTTGATTGTCTTGGCAGGCAGCGCTGCGGTGGAAGCGGCCGCTCAGAAAGCGGGTCAAGCCGTGACCGTGCCTTTTGCCCCCGGCCGCATGGATGCCTCGCAAGAGCACACCGATGTGGAGTCCTACCAGGTGCTGGAGCCGATGGCCGATGGATTCCGCAACTACACCCACAAGGGGTTTGAGGGCGTGGCTGCCGAGTTGTTGCTCGACAAGGCCCAGTTGCTCACCCTGAGCGCACCCGAGATGACGGTGCTGGTCGGTGGCCTGCGCGCCCTGAACGCCAATGTGGGCCAGGCCCAGCATGGTGTGTTTACCACCCGTCCTGAAACGCTGAGCAACGACTTCTTTGTGAACCTGCTCGACATGCGTACGAAGTGGAGCAAGGCCTCTGAATCCGGCGTACTGGAAGGCCGTGATCGCAAAACCGGTGCCCTGAAGTGGACAGGCACTGTGGTGGACCTGGTGTTCGGTTCCAACTCACAGTTGCGTGCCTTGGCTGAGGTGTATGCCACGGACGATGCACAAGCCAAGTTTGTGCGTGACTTTGTGGCCGCTTGGACCAAGGTGATGAACCTGGACCGTTTCGACCTCGTCTGAGCTAAGTGATGGTGACTGCCGCCGCCTTCGGGTGGCGGCCTACAACCCCGTTGTGTTGCCGGTACGTCGGTCATGCAGCGGGTTTTTTTGCATCAGCCTGAGGTCGGGACCCGCAGGTCGTCGAGGTAATCGGTAGCGATGTTGATGCTGCACTCCACCCCGATGGCTCCCACATGCTTTTTTAGCCATTCATTGGCAGACGCGCGGCCCAAGTCCCGCAGGGCGTGGATGAGCTTGGCGTCAGTGTCGGACTTGGTGGAAGCGGGGTAGGCCTCCAGCGCGCCACCGCCATCGATCCGGTGCATCAGCACATTCTTGTAGCGCGCGGGGTCCAGTTTGCCTTCTGCCAGCAGGCGCTTCACAAAGTCGATCGCGCGCATCTCGGCAATCAATGCTGAGTTGAAAGTGATTTCGTTGAGCCGGTCCAGAATACCGGCGGCCGTGGTGGGCAGCTTGTGGCGCTCTATGGGGTTGATCTGCACCAGCATCACGTCCGGACTCTGGCACTCGTAAATCAGCGGATGGATGGCGGGGTTGCCGGCGTAGCCCCCATCCCAGTAATGCTCACCTTCGATCTCCACCGCCTGAAACACCGTGGGCAGACAGGCGGAAGCCATCACGGCATCTGCGGTAAGCCGCTTGCCCGAGAAAATCTCGGCCTTGCCGGTGCGCACCTTGGTAGCCACCACAAACACCTTGAGCGGCTGGTAGGCGGCCAGACGCTCAAAGTCCATTTGCCGCTCCAGGAAGGTGCGAAGGGGGTTGATGTCCAGCGGGTTGCTTTGGTAGGGAGATACGGCCTGCGTCCAAAAGCTGGTCACTGCGTCGGAAAGTATCTGACTGGGGGAGGCTGAGCCGGTGAGGGCAGAGAGCCCTCCGAATAGCAAGTCGAAGGGCACCTTGTGGGCTCCGGCCAGGGTGCTGCTGAGTGCGCCCATGTTGACCACGCCTTCCCAAAAGTCTGCCAGCGACTGGCGGGCGCTGTCTCTGGCCCCTTTGCGCGATTTGCCTTCGGCTTGTGCAAAGCCGTGGGCCAGCGCCACCGCATTCATGGCTCCGGCGCTGGTGCCGCTAATGCCCTCAAAGTCCAGTCGACCATCTTCGAGCAGTGCGTCCAGCACGCCCCATGTAAACGCCCCGTGTGAGCCTCCGCCCTGGAGGGCGAGGTTGACGATGGGGGGCGTCGCAGCGTGGCGTGTGGAGTCAGTCATGGCCCAAGCTTAGGGCAAGGAGTCATTCAAGCGGCTGACGGCGCACCCAAGACCCCATCCCGGAAGTCGCTCAGCGCCTGATAGATCTCTTGTTGCGAGTTCATGACGAAAGGGCCGTACTGCACGATGGGCTCTTTCAGGGGCTTGCCGGCAATCAGCAGGAACTTGGCATCCACACTGGCGGTGATGCTGATGCCATCACTGGTTGTGTCGTTGCTGAAGATGGCCATGCGCTGGGCGGGCACAGTCTTCTCGCCCACTTGTACCTCGCCGCGGTACACATAAATGAACGCGTTGTGCGTGGCGGGGAGAGGTTGGCTGAAGGTGCTGCCGGCAGGCATGTGCACATCGAGGTACAGCGGCTGTGTTTTCTCGCGCTGCACTGCGCCCACGGTGCCATGGCTTTCGCCGGCAATCACGGTCAGCTGTACGCCTTCGTCGGTAGTAACTTTGGGCAGGTCGGTCGCCTGGATGTCGCGGTACCAGGGGGCGCCCATTTTCTCGCTGCTGTGCAGGTTCAGCCAGAGCTGAAAGCCTTCCATGCGGCCTTCGGTCTGCTGAGGGATTTCGGAGTGGATCACGCCGCGCGCCGCGGTCATCCACTGCACGCCGCCGTCTGTAACCAAGCCCTCGTGGCCCGCGCTGTCGCGGTGGCGCATGCGACCGCTGAGCATGTACGACACGGTCTCGAACCCGCGGTGGGGATGCTCCGGGAAGCCGGCAATGTAGTCATCCGGGTTGTCGCTGCCAAAGGCGTCCAGCATCAGGAAGGGGTCCAGACGGTGTTGCAGGTTTTGGGTCAATACCCGGGTGAGCTTGACGCCTGCGCCATCCGAGGTGGCTTGCCCAGCCACCAGGCGCTCAATGGTGCGTGATTGTTGAACTGTCATGGTGATCTCCTTGGTGGATACGGACTCACAGGCCGCAAAGGGCGGCCTGTGTTTAATGTGCTGCGAGCGACCTGTCGGGCCGGGCCGTACCGGGTTTAGGCGCGGCGTGCGTCCAGGCTCCAGCCGCCGGCGCCGTTGGCCGCCAAGGCCAACAAGCCACCGACCACTGCCACGTTCTTGAAGAACAGCAGTTGCACCATGAAGGCCTGGTCAGCAGGCACAGCCCAGAAAGCGTGGAAGAAGAAGCTCGCCACCAGCGTGAACAGGGCCAACACCAGCGCTGCGATTCGGGTACCGAAGCCGGCGATCAGCGCCACGCTGCCGACGATTTCCACCAGCAGAGCGAGCACAGCGCCGACCGCGGGCAGCGGCAAACCGACGGAAGCGATGTAACCCACGGTGCCTTCAAAGCCGGTGAGCTTGCTGATGCCGGCAGGCAAAAACAGGGCAGCCAAAAGCACACGACCTGCGAGGTTGAGTGCGTTTTGAGCGGTAGTGGAAGTGTTGCTGGAGGACATGATGGTTTCCTTTCAAAAGGGAAGTTGTTTGCGATGGTTGAACTGTATTCCTCACCAATCTGCCTGAAAATCCCATAAAATGGATATGATTGTTGTCACTATGGAACAATCAAGCACACTCCAGACTACCGCCATCGACCCGAACGACCTGCTCATCTTTGCCCGCGTGGCTGAGCTGGGCAGCTTCAGTCGTGCGGCCGACAAGGTGGGACTGCCCAAGTCCAGCGTGTCGCGCCGGCTCGCGGCCCTGGAGCAACGCTTGGGCGAGCGCCTGCTGCTGCGCACCACGCGCCGCCAAACGCTGACCGAGTTCGGCCAGCAACTGCTGGAGCATGCCAAACAGGTAGTGCTGGAAGTGGAGGCGGTTGCGGCTTTGAGCGAGCGCCGTCAGGCCACGCCCACCGGGCGATTGCGCGTCTCCATGCCGGCCGACATTGCCCACTTGTTGCTCGCCGACATGCTGGGCGCTTTTGTGGCCATGTATCCCGACATCTCGCTGGAGCTGGACCTGTCCGCCCGCCGGGTGGACCTGCTCGGTGAAGGCTTTGACGTGGCGGTGCGCATCGGCGCCTTGCCGGACGACAGCCTGCTCGCTGCACGGCGCTTGAGCCTCATGTCCACCGGGGTGTATGCCTCGCCCCAATACCTGGCTGAGCACGGCACACCCCAAGTGCCGCAAGACCTGCTGCAGCACCAAGCGGTTCGCTTGCTGGGGGGCACCGGGGAGCCCATGCCTTGGCGCCTTGTGAACGGCGAGCAGGAGTGGACGGCTCTACCGCCCGGTCGCTTTGCGGCCAACGCGCCGGACCTGCTGTTGCGCTTGGTGCTGGCGGGCACCGGCATAGGTGCAGTGCCTGATGTGTTTGCCCAGGCCGATGCGCGCCGCAATGCACTGGTGCGCATCCTGCCCGACTGGTGTTTCCCCCGCATGCCCATATCCGCCGTCTTCCCCGGCCGCAAACTCATGCCGCCCAAGACGCGGGTGTTTATTGAGATGCTGCATGCGGCACTGGGAGACCCACATGCTGCCTGACACCTTGGCCAATCCTGTCGACCTCCGGGCACACGCCCTCGCTGAACTGCAAAAGTACTTAGCCCACTTTCCCGCTGAATCCGCAGGCTTGAAGGCCATTGCCGAACTGCTTGCCGACACGTTCGCAGACCCGTTTTCACGGGCCAACATGCAAGGTCACATCACCACCAGCGGGTTGGTGTACGACGCGGCGGTAGACAAGGTGCTGCTCATCCACCACCGCACCTTGAACCGCTGGCTACAGCCCGGCGGCCACCACGAAGGCCTGGACCGGCTGGACGTGTCTGCCGCGCGGGAGGTGGAGGAAGAGACGGGCGTGAACGTGCGCTTGGCTCAGTCTGCTACCCAAAACTTGGATGCGCCACTGATCGACATCGATAGCCACGCCATTCCTGCCAACCCCGCCAAAGGCGAGGGCGCGCACGTGCATCACGACTTTTTGTACCTGTTCCGGGGCGATGCGTCCGCTCCATTGAGCCCGCAGTGGGAAGAGGTGCGTGGGGTGCGCTGGGTGGCGCGTGAGGCCTTGCTGTCGCTGCCGAGTGCGCGTTTTGAAAGGCTGGTGAGCAAGCTGCGGCTTGCTCTTTGAGTATTCGTGGTTTTTTGTAAAAAGTGCCGCTAGCGCTTGTGGAATGTGCGCGAGCAGCTCCTAAATAAATAGCAAATCAATACGGGTGAACCGCACCCGCCCACGCCAACCCGGCGGCCACGCCACCAAACCGGTTGCCTTCCACCAGCGTGGCTTCGGGCATGGCTTGGCGCAGCGCTGCTATTAGCGTGCGCAGTGCGGATGAACCACCGGTGAGGTACACCGCGTCCACAGCGCTTAAGCCCGCAACGGCCACGCAGTCTTGAGCGCATTGCACTACCTGCGCCAGCGAGGCGTGCAAGGCGACTTCCATGTTCGCCGCGTCCACGGTGGGGGCCAAGCTGCGGTCCAGAAAGTCCAGCTCTACGACGGCGCTGTCGCCGCTGATGGAGCAGGCAATCTTGGCGGCTTCCACACTGGCCAGCATGCGGTGGCCGTGCTGTTCTTCCAGCGCGTCCATCAGGCGGCGATGCAGGGCCTGGTCGGTGTAGTCGGTCCACAGCTCTTTGGCAAAGTGCATGGACTTGCGGGTATAGGCCTGGTGGATCAGGTGCCAGGTGCTCAGGTCAAAAAACACGCTGCTGGGCACAATGCGACCGCCGGTGCCCACGTGCTTGTAGCCCAAGTGGGGCATCACGGTGGCGAGGTCGAGCAGGCGGTCAAAGTCGGTGCCGCCAATGTGCACGCCGGTGGTGGCCAGAATGTCTGCCGAGCGGTCGCCCACCGCACTGCGCTCAGGGTTGAGGCGGATGACGGTGAAGTCGGAGGTGCCGCCGCCAATGTCCACCACCAGAGCCGTAGTCTCTTTGGCTACGCGCTGCTCGTAGTCCAGCGCGGCGGCAATGGGTTCGAGCTGGTAGGCAATGTGGGTGAAGCCTGCCTCCAGCGCGGCGCGGCCCAGTGTCTCTTGGGCCAGCTGGTCACGCTCGGCATCGTCGTCCACAAAGTGCACCGGGCGGCCCAGCATGGCGTGGGTCAGGGGCTGGCCCACATGGGCTTCGCAGCGGCGCTTGAGCTCTTTGAAGAACAGCACCACGATGTCAAAGAAGCGGATGCTCTTGTCGCCCACGGCGGTGTATTCGTCCATCAGGCGGCTGCCCATCAGGCTTTTGAGGGAGCGCAGCAAGCGGCCTTCGGTGCCATTCAGGTAGGCCTGCATGGCGTCAGCGCCATAGAGCACGCTGTGGGTTTCACTGGCAAAAAACAGGGCGGTGGGCATTTCAGCCTTGGCGTCATCCAGCGGGATCACCTGCAAGGCGCCTTGCGCGTCAATCAGTGCGCAGGCGGAGTTCGAGGTGCCGAAGTCAATGCCCAGCACCAAGGGGCGAGCAGTCTCCATCAAGCGGGCAGTACCTGCTTCAAGAAGGCGGCAATGTCTGCTACTTCGCGCGGGTGCACGCTGTGCGGCATGGGGTAGGTGTGCCACTGCACCTTGTGGCCCAGGGACGCCAAGGCATCGCGCGAGTCTTCGCCGCGTTTCAGGATCACCACCGGGTCTTGGGTGCCGTGCGCCATGAAGATGGGGGTACTCGCGTTGGCAGCATTGCGCTCGGCGGCAAAGCGGTCTGCCAGCGGCAGGTAGCCGGACAAGGCCATCACACCTGCAATTTGGTGGGGCAAGCGCAGCGCGGTGTGCAGCGCCATGGCGCAGCCTTGGCTAAAACCCGCCAGCACGATGCGCTCATAGGGAATGCCACGCGCCACTTCGCGCTCCACCAGCGCCGCAATGGCCTCCTCGGAGCGCTGGATGCCCGCTGCATCCTGCTTGCTCACCAGATCCATGCCATACAGGTTGTACCAGCCGGGCATCACGTAGCCACCGTTGATGGTGATGGGGATGCTGGGCGCCTGCGGAAACACAAAGCGGATGGGCTGGCAGCCGTCCAAATCCAGCTCGGGCACCAGGCCTGCAAAGTCATCGCTGGTGGCGCCCAGCCCGTGCATCCAGATGACGGCAGCCATGGGGTTGGGGGCGGATTCGAGTTCGATGCAAGAGAGCAGGGCAGTCATGGCGCGGGATGGGGTAGTCGATGGGAGGAGACGGGTTTATACCTGAGTTGCACCGGTTATCGTCAGGGCATGTCTTCACACCGTTTTCATCATGTGCTGCCATTGCTGGCGGTTTTGGGTTCTGTCACGGCCTTGGGGCTGGGCACATCGATTGCCAAACAGTTGTTTCCTGTGGTTGGTTCCTTGGGCACCACCGCCCTGCGCGTGGGCTTTTCAGCACTGTTGCTCTTGTTGATCTGGCGGCCTTGGCGCTGGGCGTTGGCACCGGCCGACCGCATGTCACTGCTGCGTTACGGCGTGGCGCTGGGGCTGATGAACTTGTTGTTTTACATGTCGCTGCGCACCATTCCGTTTGGCATTGCGGTGGCGATTGAGTTTTCGGGACCTTTGGCGGTGGCGCTCTATTCGTCGCGCAAGCCGGTGGACTTTGTCTGGCTGGTACTGGCGATTGCGGGGCTGGGATTGCTGCTGCCCTTCGGCGGCAATGTGCAGGCGCTGGACGCGACCGGCGTGCTCTATGCCCTGGCCGCTGCCGCGTTTTGGGGTGCTTACATCGTGTTCGGCAAGCGCGTGGGCCACTTGCATGCAGGCCACTCGGTGGCGCTGGGGCTCACGGTGGCTGCAATCACGGTGGTGCCCTTCGGCATCTGGCACGCCGGTACGGCACTACTGGATCCACACGTTTTGTTGATCGGTCTGGTGGTGGCGGCGATTTCCAGTGCCATACCCATCTCGCTGGAGATGGTGGCCCTCAAGCGCCTGCCGCAAGAGGCCTTCGGCATCATGACCAGCATGGAGCCGGCGGTGGCAGCCTTGCTGGGCTTGGTGATGTTGAATGAACAGCTCAGCTCCCCACAGTGGTGGGCGATTGTGTTCATCATGGGTGCGGCGGCCGGCAGCGCAGTCACGGCCAAACGCGAGCCGCCGGCGGTGGCGGCAGGGCTGGTGCAGTAAATCTGCCTTACTTGGGCAACCAGCCCAGACCGTGGGCGTGCAGGCTCTGCACATACAAGCGGTCTTTGGTTTCGGTAATCGCTGTGGTTTCGGGGTAACTGCCGCTCGGGTCTTGCAGGTCGGCCACTACTTTGCCGTCTTCGGTGAAGGCGATGACATGGCCGTAGGCCTTGGGGATGGGCCACAGCACACGCGGCAAACGCAAGGTGAGGCTGCGCAACCAGGGTTTGCCGGCCATGTTGTCGACGGTCGGGTTGCGGGGCTTGGCAAAGCCCAGCCAGATTTTTCCGTCCAGGCCGCGCATCAGGTTGTCGGGGTAGCCGGGCAGGTTATCCAGCAGTACTTGGGCTTGCGCATGGGCTTGGGTGTCTAGAGTGCGCACATCGAGCTGGTTAGCGTTCACCGCAATTTTCCAGACCCTGTACTTACCGGTCTCGTTCACAAACAAGGACTGTTCGTCCCCGCTCAGCGCCACACCGTTGGCAAAACTCAAGCCGCTGGCGACCAGGCGCGTGGCTTTGGTGGCAGGGTCATATTCCAGAATGCGGCCGGTGCTGGCTTGCTCCAGGATGTCGAGCACGCTGGCCTCGAAGGTGCCGCCCCAGTCTTTGGGTGCGAAGCGGGTGGATGCATCGCTGAAATACATCTTGCCGTTTTTGGCGACAACCACTGCATCCGCATAGCGGATCGGGTCTCCCTTCACCGTATTAGTGAGCACGGTGACCTTCGCATCCGGCGCGATGGAGAGCAGCCCTTTGACAGCATCCGCTGCAATCAGGTTGCCCTGCGCATCAAAGTCAAAGCCCAGCACCCGGCCGCCGGTGTTGGCAAATACCTGCTGCGCGGTGCCATCGGCCTCCATGCGCAAGATGTTGCCGCTGGCCACGGTGGTGTAGAGCTTGCCGTCGCGGCCGAACTGGATGTGCTCAGGGCCCACCTCACCTTGCAAGTCAATCATCTGCAAGTTGCCAAGCAGTGTGTTAACTGCGTGCGGGCCGGTGTAGCCCGGAGCAGCGGGAGCATTCCAAACCACGGGGCTGACGGGTACCGGCCACAGCAACAGGTACAGCAGCACCAGGCCCAAGGCGGCGGCAACGAATAGAGCAATTTTTTTCAAGGCGTGTCTCCCGTTCAGGAGCGCCTATTCTGAGTGAGGCTGCTGGCCCTTGTTGTCGCGTGCGCGAAGCTGCGCTTCAAGCTGGATGATCTGCTTTTCGAGCTGGCTGCTGCGCTGGTGGTGGTGCATGACCTGGTCGCGCCGGTCCAGGGCGGCTCTCGCAGCCCGGTCAAACCAGGGCTTCCAGAGGGCAGGCACTTTGGGTGGGCGCTTGATGTTGGGGCCCTCGGCGTTTTGTACGTAATCGGCTAACTGCAGGGCAGGCAAGGTGAATTGGCGGCTGAGCCACAGTGCAGTGCCCGCTGCTGCCAACAAGCCCAGTAGACCGGTGACCAGCATGGGCATCAGCTTGCCCAAGGTGTGGCCGGCTACCACGCTGGATGGGGCATAAATCACCAGGCTGAACGGTGACCCACGCAAGACATAGCGCAGCCAGCCTGCTTCTGTGGTGTAAGGGCCGGAGGGCGGGGTGCTTGCCTTGGTGTCGCTGCTGGCGAGCACGCGCCCTTCTTTGTCGATCACCCAAGCCTGCCCCATGGCCAGCGGGCGTTGTTGCATGACGGTGCCAAGGGCTTCTAGGCTCAGGTCGGTTCCCATGGCACCGACAAAGGCTTCACCCACGTACACCGGGGCCAATGTAGAAACGACAGTGATTTTCTTGAAGGGGTCGGTGTGCGGCGCAGACCACACCGGTTCCTTTTGCGGGTTGCGAGCCGGTCCCGCTGCATCCAAGCCTGCGGCATCCCACAGCACCGGCAGGGCTGCACCCATGTCGGCTTTGCCGGTGGCGATCAGCACTTCGTCCCGGGCCTGGGCCGGATACACCCAACGCCAGCGCTTCTGGGCGTCAAAAAAGTAGCTCCAGGCCAAGCGCTGCTGCTGGCTGTGTGCGGCCACCGCTTGGCCCAGCGCACCCAGCGGCGCATTGAGTTCGCGCCGGTAGTCGCCACTGGCGGCGGGGTAGGTGTGAACGGCGCCCATGTCTTTTGCCAGGTCTTGCGGCATGCGATCCCACGGTGCATCCCGCAGCGGCGCGAGGTTGCGGCGCTCCAGCCGTTCCGCGAGGCTGCTGTCGTTAAAAAGGGGTTGGCGCAGGTTGCGTTCAGCGCTTTGGCGCATGCCCATGGCGTGCAGGCGGGCAGCGTCGAGCGTGTCATTCAGAGCGAGCTGTAGTTGTTCGCCTTGTGCACTCAGGGCCCAGGTCAGGGCCGCTTTCTGGCGGCTGTACAGGCTCCAGCTGCCAAGCAGCAGTACCAAGGCCAAGCCGCCCAGCACAAGGACCAGGCTCAGGTGGTGTTTGCGCGTGAGCCCTCGGGCGTTGAGCGCGGGCGCTTCAGGTGCGGGTGCTGTGTTTGGCATGGCTGCCATTGTGGGCCAGGCCACCGCTTGCGCGGGCCCGCAATTCGCGAACGGTCAGGTTTGCGCGCTGGCCGGTTCAGCCGGCTTTGGCATTGGGGGCCACTTTGCGATTGAGCTCTGCCAGTGCAGCACGCCCTGCTACATAACCGGCCTGGATCAGGTCTTTGCGGGCACCAAAGTCGGTGCTGCTGAAGCGCGAGGTGTCCGGCCGGATGAGAAAGTCGGCTTCCTTTGCTTCGAGGTTGGTCAGCGCGCGACCCATGATCTCGAAAGACTGGAGGATGACTTCATACAGGCCGTTGCCCACATTGTTTTGCGGTTTGGTGCCCACGTCGACCGCGATGACCTGTGTGGCACCCAGGGCCCGCGCAAAACGCACGGGCAGCGGGCTGACCAAGCCGCCATCCACCAGCTCATTGCCGCCGACCTGTGCAGGTACAAAGACGCCGGGGATGGCGCTGGAGGCACGCACGGCCTGCCCGGTGTCGCCCGAGCGGAGCAGTACCGCCTCGCCGCTGTGCAGGTTGGTGGCGACTGCGCCGAAGGTGAGTTTGAGTTTTTCAATGGGCTGTTGACGTAAGTAGTCGTTCACCAACTTCTGCAGTGCTTCGCCGGCAAACATCCCGCGTTTGTTGGCCGAGTTCAGGTCGGCCACATCGATGTCGCGCACCTTGAGGGCCACTTCCTCCATTTGCCAAGGCGTATAGCCCGCTGCATAAAAGGCGCCCACCAGTGAACCCGCGCTGGTGCCCACCACCACGTCTGCCTTGTAGCCGCTTTCTTCCAGTGCTTTGAGTACACCGATATGCGAAAAGCCTCGGGCTGAACCGCCGCCCAGCACAAGACCCAATTTGCCTCCCCGTTTTTGGGCAGTTTGCGCGCCGGCAGTGCCTGCCAACGTGGCTGCTGAGGCTGCCGCCAAACCCTTGGCCAGTGTGGAGTTGAACGCGCGGCGTTGCATGGTGTGGCGCTCCATCATTGCGCCAACACCGGTTGGATCAGGCCTTTGTCCATCATGGCCTTCAGGCGATCCCACGCGTTCTCAAACGCGTTGGGCGCTTCGCCGCGGGTGATGTTCTCTACCTTTTCTTCCAGGATCACCACCTCCACACGGCGGTTGAGTTTGCGGCCCTCGTCGGTCGCGTTGGAGGCGACGGGGCGCTTGAAGGAAAAGCCACTGGTGCTCAGGCGCTTGGCGTCCACACCTTGGGCCAGCAGCGCTTCGCGCACGCTGCGGGCGCGGGCTTCTGAGAGCTCCTGGTTCAAGCCTTCGTTGCCGACGTTGTCAGTGTGCCCTTCGAGCACCACATTTTTGTCGGTCTTGGTGTTGATGAGCTGAGCCACACGCTGCATGTAGGCCGCGGATTCGGTGGCGTTCAAGCTGGACTTGCCGGATTCAAACAAAGCCGCGCTGGGCAAAAAGATTTGTACGCCGCGATCGGACTGTGCAATCGGCAAGGTCGGTCCGCTGTAGACCGGCACTGCGGGTATCACAGGAGCTTGTTGGCAGGCAGTGAGGCTTGCGCCTGCAAGGGTGATGAAGGCAACGGTGGCGCCTAGGTGCGCCACCCGGGAAGAGCGTGTGAAAAAAGACATGCAAACAGATCCAAAGTAATGGCCGCCAACCGGCCAGCCCGCATTGAACGGGCAGAGCTTCAGATCTGTCTACCGGATTGCCGAGAGCGCTTGAAATAGTCCGCTTTTGTGCGAACTATTTCTCACCCAGCGTAGCGCTTGGTCCACTCTTTCTCCAGCGCATCCACCCAACTGCCGTGCGGCTCGGGGATGGCGGGCGCTGGCTTTTCTACCTGGCCGGGCAGGGGCTTGGCGGCAAATGCCGCCCGCTCGGTAGCGCTCAGCTTGTCCAGTGCGAGCACGGTCGGGTCGCCCCACACGGCGATGTCGGCCTTGCGGGCTTGGGCCTCGGCGCTGAGCAAAAAGTTGGCAAATACCTGGGCACCCTCTTTGGCAGTGGCGTTCACAGGGATGGCGACAAAGTGCGTGTTGCCGATGGTTCCGCTACTGAATTGATAGCTGGTCACGCTTACAGGAAGGCGCTTGGCGGCTATTTCGTTCGCAGCGTCGTTGGGGTTGAAGGTGAGGGCCAGAGCCACTTCGCCATCGGCCAGCATCTGACGGATAGCCTCTGCGTTGTTGGGGAACTGCTTGCCGCCGCGCCACAGGTGTGGGTGTATCTGGTCCAGCGCGGCCCACAGGGGGGCGGTGGCTTTGGCAAAGGCTTCGGGCGTGACGGGCTTGTAGAGCGCGTCGCGGTTGGCGTTCACGTCCATCAGCACCTGTTTCAGGAAGGTGGTGCCGTGGAAGTTGGGCGGGCGCGGGTAGGTCACGCGGCCGGGGTTGGCTTTGGCAAATGCCTGCAGCTCGGCCAGATTTTGCGGCGGCTTGGGGGTGCGTTTGCTGTCCACCATAAAGGTCAGCTGTGCCATGCCCCAGGGGGCTTCCAGGCCATCGGTGGGCTCGGCAAAGTCCAGGCGTGTGGTGGGCTTGCCTTGCACGTCCACCTTGGCGTACGAGGGCAGGCTCTCAGCAAATGGCCCGAAGAGCAGGCCCTCGCGCTTCATGGTCAAAAAGTTCTCACCGTTGATCCACACCAGGTCCACGCTGCCATTGGTTTTGCCCGCAGCTTTCTCGTTTCGCACCCGCTTGATCATGTCCGGCGCATCGGCAATCTTGACGTGCTGCACGGTCACACCAAAGCGGTTCTGCGCCTCACCAGCGGCCCACTGGATGTAGGCGTTGATGGTCTCCGACCCGCCCCAGGCGTTGAAGTACACCGTCTGCCCCTTAGCTTTGGCTTCGATGGCCGACCAAGCGGGGGTGGACTGGGCAAAGGCGGGAAGCGCTACTGATGCTGCAGAGGCGGCAAGAAGTTGGCGGCGTTGAATGGATAAGCTCATGGTTCCGGTTGTCCGAGGAAAACAATGGGTCGGACGATAAGCCCGTTTCTTACACCTTGCCCACGACGGGGCTTAAGCCAACAGGGCCTGCGCAAATTCCCGAGCGTTGAAGGTTTCCAGCTCGTCAAGCTTTTCGCCCACACCGATGAAGTAGACCGGAATGGGGCGCTCCCGGGCGATGGCTGCAAGCACGCCGCCCTTGGCAGTGCCGTCGAGCTTGGTAACGATCAGGCCGGTGAGACCCAGTGCGTCGTCAAATGCTTTGACCTGGGCCACGGCGTTCTGACCGGTGTTGCCGTCGATGACCAGCAGCACTTCGTGCGGTGCCGTGCCGTCTGCTTTACCGATGACGCGCTTGATCTTTTTCAGCTCTTCCATCAGGTGCAGCTGCGTGGGCAGGCGGCCTGCGGTGTCGATGAGCACTACGTCCTTGCCCCGTGCCTTGCCGGCGGTCACCGAGTCGTAGCTCACGGCAGCGGGGTCGCCGCCTTCCTGGCTTACGATTTCCACGGTGTTTCGGTCCGCCCAGACGGTGAGCTGCTCGCGCGCAGCGGCGCGGAATGTGTCCGCTGCGGCCAGCAACACGCTGGCGTTGCTGTCGGCAAGGTGCTTGGTCAGCTTGCCGATGCTGGTGGTTTTACCCGCACCGTTCACACCTGCCACCATGATGACGGTGGGCGTGTGTTCGCCGATCACCAACGGCTTTTGCAGCGGCTGCAGCAGTTCGGTCAGCTCGGAGATCAGGATGTTCTTCAGCGCCGTAGGGTGGGTCACTCCGGTAGCCTTGACCTTTTTGCGCAGTGCGTCCGTCAACAACTGGGTGGCGGCCACGCCGGCGTCGGCCATAAGCAAGGCGCCTTCCAGGTCCTCATACAAGGCCTCATCAATCTGGCTGCCGCCGAACACGCCGGAGATGCTGCTGGCTGTTTTGCCCAGGCCCGCCTTGAGTTTGTCCAGCCACTTCTGGCGTTCGGGCGGGGTAGCCGGAGCCTCAGGAATCTCGATAGGCGCCACCAGTGCGCTGCCGATCAGCGAGCCGGAGCCCCAGCCGGTACTGGCGGGTGCCGCGTTCGCGGGTTCTGGTGCGGGCGGGGCAGGGGTAGAACTGGGGGTGCTTGTGACCGGTGCTACCCGGGCGTTAACCGCTTCTGCTGGGGCATCGGAGGCCTGCGCCGGTACTTCGTCCGCTACAGGTGTAGCGGCTGGCGCTACCGCCTCAGAGGCCGGAGTGGACGAAGAAAGGAATTTCTTTTTGAAAAAACTGAACATGAGGGTGTTTCTAGAATCACAGCATTCTATGAAACACCCATTTCACCTGTCGGGCGCCCGCTGGGCCGCCCCGGTTTCCGCGTTCGCGCTGGCCGCATCCCTCACCATTCCCTGTCTTCTACTGCCCCTGTCAGCCTCCGCAGGCGAGGTGCAACCTGCGCCGGCCGCCACGCTGGCGCAGCAGTTCACCCTGAAGAACGGTATGACGCTCATCGTCAAGCCGGACCGCCGTGCCCCCACCGCGGTGCACATGGTGTGGGTGCGCGTGGGCTCCATGGACGAGGTGGATGGCACCAGCGGCGTGGCCCACCTGCTGGAGCACATGATGTTCAAAGGCACGCCTACGGTGAAGGCTGGGGATTTCTCGCGCAAGGTCTCTGCGCTGGGTGGCCGCGAAAATGCATTCACCAGCAAGGACTACACCGGTTACTTCCAGCAGATTCCCTCGGCCAAGCTCGAAGACGTGATGCGCCTCGAGGCTGACCGCTTTGCCAACAACACCTGGACGGATGAGGTGTTTGCCAAAGAGCTGGAGGTGGTGAAAGAAGAGCGCCGCCTTCGCACCGAAGACAAGCCTCATGCCCGCCTGCACGAGGCCATGGACGCGGTGATCTACCAGGCCGACCCCTACCGCCGCCCCATCGTGGGCTGGATGAGCGACTTGGAGAGCATGACTGCAGACGACGCCCGCGCCTTCTACCGCCGCTGGTACACGCCTACCAATGCCGCCGTGATCGTGGCAGGAGATGTGGATGTTGACGCGGTCCGTGTGCTGGCCGAAAAGTACTACGGCAGCCTGCCGGTGCACGCCCTGCCGCAGCGCAAGCCGCGCACTGAGCCCGAGCAAACCGGGCTGCGCCGCCTGGACTTCAAAGCACCTGCCGAGCAGGCCTATGTGGCACTTGCTTTCAAGGTGCCCGGTCTCAAACCTGCCGGTTTGCCAGCGACGGCGGCGGCACCTACTGACGCGACCAGCGAGGATGCATTGGCGCTCACCGTGCTTTCGGCTGTGCTTTCGGGCTACGACGGTGCCCGGCTGCCGCGCGCGCTCACACTGTCGGACAAACCTGTGGCGGATGAAGCTGGCGCGTACTACGGGCTCACCGCCCGCGGCCCGCAGCTCTTTACGCTCTATGGCATACCAGCCGTAGGCAAAACGGCCACCGAGGTGGAGGCCGCATTGCGCGCCCAGGTGGCGCTGGTCGCCAAAGATGGTGTGACCGAAGCCGAACTCACCCGCGTTAAAAACCGCTGGGTGGCGGGCGAGGTCTACAAGCAAGACAGCGTGTTCAACCAGGCCCGCTTGCTGGGTGTGAGCTGGATCAACGGCTTTCCCTTGGGCGCTGACCAACTGCTGCTGGAGCGCTTACGCAAAGTGACTGCGGCGCAGGTGCAGTCCGTGGCCGCCAAATATTTTGGCGATGACGCCCTCACCGTCGCCACCCTGCTGCCCCAGCCTGTGGATGCGACCCGCAAGCCCCGCGTCCCCGCGGTAGGCCTTCGCCATTGAACAGCGCTTCCAGCCATTGAACCCATGATTACTCCTAAATTTGTAGCTGCTCGCGCAATATTGGCGGGCGCTATCGCCCTATTTGGTATGCACTCCGTGTGGGCGGGCATACCCATCCAGCACTGGACGCAGCCCAGTGGTGTGCGTATCTACCTCGTTGAGAGCCCCGCCATTCCGATGGTGGACGTGCAGATCGACCTGGATGCCGGCGCCCGCCGCGACCCTATCGACAAGCCCGGCCTGGCCAACCTGATGGCCGCCAGCACCGCTAACGGCGTGCGCGCCAGCGGTGCTGGCCCCACGCTGGACGAGCACCAGCTCAGCGAAGCCTGGGCGGACTTGGGCGCGTCTTTCGGCGGTAGCGCTAGTGCCGACCGCATGAGCTTTGGCCTGCGCTCCCTGACCTACCCGGACCTGCTGGACAAAGCAGTGGCGCTGGCTGCCCGCCAGTTGGGCGAGCCATCGTTCCCCGAAGCCCCTTGGCTGCGTGACCGTCCCAAGATGATTGCCAGCCTGAAGGAAGCCAACACCCGCCCTGCCACGCTGGCCGGGCGTGCGTTCAGCCAGGCCGTGTACGGCAGCCACCCCTATGGCAGCGAGACGACCGAGGCCAGTCTGTTGCGGACGAACGTGGAAGACCTGCGCGCCTTGCACGCCAAGGTCCTGCGTGCCTGTGCGGCGCAGGTCAGCATCGTGGGCGCGCTCAACCGTGCGCAGGCGGATGCCTTGGTGGCCAAGCTGCTGGCCCGTGTGCCGCAAGGTGGCTGCACTGCACAACCGGCGGTGCCCGAGGTGGCAGCGCTAGCGGCAGCGAGCGAGGTACGCATTCCGTTTGCATCGGCACAGGCGCATGTGCTGGTGGGGCAGCCGGGCTTTAAGCGTAACGACCCGGATTTCTTCGCGCTCACGGTGGGTAACCACATCCTGGGCGGTGGCGGCTTTACCGCCCGCCTGACTGAAGAGGTGCGCGAGAAGCGGGGGCTCACCTATAGCGTGTACAGCTACTTTGCGCCCGGCATGCATGCAGGTGCCTTCACCATCGGCCTCCAAACGCGGCCTGACCAAGCGGAGCAAGCACTGACTTTGGTGCGCGAGGTGGTGACCAAGTTCGTGGAAGAGGGTCCGACTGAAAAAGAGCTGCAAGCCGCCAAAGACAACCTGATCGGCGGATTTGCGCTGCGCATCGACAGCAACAAAAAGCTGCTCGACAACGTGGCCAACATCGCCTGGAATGGCCTGCCGCTGGACTATCTAGACACCTGGACGCAGCAGGTGGAGCGCCTTACGGTGGCTGATGTCCGTGCGGCCATGGCCCGCAAACTCAAGCCTGCGCGCATGGCGACGGTAGTGCTGGGCGCACCTTAGGCGCACCCCATGCAATTTAGCGTTTGCGTGTGGCGCCCAGACCCAAGACGATGACCCCGGCGATGGCGCAGCAGATGGCAGCAATGCGGAAGGCCCAAGCGGGGCTTTGCATCTCCATGAGCTGGCCGCCCAAGAAGGAACCCAATGCTGAGCCCATGCACAGTACGCCGGGTGCCAGCATGATCATGCGTCCTGCCTTGTCGTAGCTGGGTAGAAGCGCTAGCAGCAGAGTGATGGAGGTTCCCCAGGCACAGATAAAGACTACGGTCGATACCGCATAGGTCCAGGCTTGGGGAGGGAGTGACAAGCCCAGTGCGGCCAGTGTGCATAGGGTCAGTGCCACGATGCCGGTGCTGAAGAGCCGGTCGCGCTGGATCATCCAAGGAACGATGGAAATGGCAGCGATGCTCAAGAGATTCGCGCCACCCAGCAGAGTTTCCACAAAAGCGTCTTTGAAACCGGCTTCGTGGCCCATGAAGCCCACAAATGTCCAGACCACACCGACGGTGACGTAAAGCAGAAAAATGCTGAGCAGGGCCAGGTAGGCCGATGCAGTTCGGGGTGCACTGGTGTTGGATAGTTCCGTTTCAGCTTGCAGGTGGACTGCGGGAAACAGGGTGCGTACCAGCAGACAGATCACTCCTTGCAAGGCCACCATGATGAAGGCGGCAGTGGCTTGACCCAGTTCGCCCACCCAGGGAAGCACAAAGGTCAGCAAGACGGCAATGGCCAGTGTCTGGCTGATGACCATCCAAGTGAGGTTGCGGTCGGCATCCTTGCCCTCGGAGAGTCGGCGTATCGCCAGGCCGGCGATCACCCCGGAAAACACGCCGGAGGCCAACCTAACCAAAAGCATGGTGGTGTCATCCAGCCGGAAAGCGGATAAGGCATTGGCTGCAATGAAGCCCAGCAATGCGATCAGGACCAACGCGCGCGGGTTGTACCGGAAAAGCACAAATGTCATGAGGAGCGATCCCACGGCGTTGCCCACGCTATCTGCGGCAGCGATCAACCCTAATTGGCTTTCCGTCAGGGACCATTGGGTGGCCATCAGCACAACGAATCCGGGGGTTCCCAGGAAGAAGATCGATGCCACGCACACGAGGGCGATCAGCGAGAACGTGTGGTGCGTGGGCAATTCGTCAGGGGAGGGGGCGATGACTGTCATGGGAGGAGTCTTTCAGAGGTTGAGGGCTGTGGCTAGAGGGGGAAGAAATTGCGTATCCATGCACACTTGATACACGGCGAGTCGGATGGACAGAGGGCCGTCAGGTCCCTCGCCGACCGTGCCCACGAAGAGGCTGGTGTTCATCCATTCATAGGGACCTTGGGGTGCCTCAAACACGGGATGGGTTACTGCGTACTCAGCGGGCCATTGGTTGTTGGCGCTGAACCAAAGTCCCTTGTTGCGGACATGGATGAAGGCACCGTCTTCGGTCTGCATGTCGTAGATGGCCTCGATTTCCAGTCGGCCATCACTGCGCAACAGCTGCCAGTCAGCGCCGCCCGGGAGAATGCGACCCGAAAGCCCTTGTCCCTGAAATCGCCCTCCAGTGATGGGTACCCGCAAGCGTTGGCCCTTGGGGGTATGGCCTTGGATCTCTTCCGGCTGCAACGTGACCAACGCCTCGTAGGCGAATCGCAAGTGAAGTCCGGGCATGGGTGGGGAAGTGAGGTTGGTCATGGATGTCTCACTTGGTGGGGCGCCAGGCGGGCCAGTTGATCGCTTGTTCCAAGGCATTTGCTACCTTGATGACATCGTCTTCGCGGTAGGTTCGACCCACTACCTGGAGCCCGGTGGGCACTCCGTTGTCTCCGAAGCCGCTGGGCACGCTCATCACCGGATGCCGGCTGAGCATGTTGAATGGATAAGTCATGTAGTTTTCCATCAGGTCCGTGTGCGCTTCGGCGCAGCCTTCCGCGGCCATGGTGTTCCGTGCCAAGGTGGGGCAAAGCAGCACGTCGTAGTTGGCGTAGACGTCCTGGAGGGCGTTGTGCATCTTTCCCATGCCATCGATGGACTCGATGTATTCCTCCGCCGTGATGTTTCCCAGAAGCTCGACCGCCGTGCGCACGTAGTCGCTAACTTGGTCCTCAGCCCCGTGGGTGAGCGCTTTCAGCCCCCGCCCCAGTGGCATGCCAAGCCCGTGCGTGAAGTACCGCTGTACCTTGCGGTCCCAAGCCAACTCGACCTCATCAACGATGGCACCATGTTCCCGTAGTGATTGGGCCGCCATGTAGGTATTGCGGCGCACGTCATCGGCCACCTGGAAGTAACCCAGGTCCATGGACAAGGCAATGCGCATGCCTTTGAGGTCCCCGGGGGGCACTGACAACTCGATTTTCGGGTGCAGGCTCGCAGGGTCGCAAGGGTGCGGCCCGTTCATCACGTTAAACATCAGGACGGTGTCCGCCACGGTGCGGGCCATCATGCAGTTGTGGTTGTAAGTGTTCATCGCGAAGAAGAACGATGCTTCCGGAACACGGCCGTAGCTGGGCTTGATGCCCACCACACCGCAGTACGCGGCGGGCACGCGACCGGAGCCGCCGATGTCTGAGGCAGTGGCCAATGTCGTCATTCCCGCAGCCAATGCCGCGGCACTGCCGCCGGATGACCCGCCACAGGTGAAGTAGGGGTTCCAAGGGTTGCGGGTCACGCCATGGGCGAGAGACCGCGTGAACATCGCTACATAGAACTCCGGCACATGCGTTCTCCCGTGGATGACGGTGCCGGCCTCGAGCAGGCGATCTGTGAGGGGGGCGTTGTGTTCATCGACTATCCCGGCGAGTAACAGGGAGCCCTGGTCTGTTTCCTCGCCTACCAGGTTGTGTTCGTTCTTCAAAACCGTGGGAATCCCTTCCAGAGGGCCTGCCGAGTCGGGTGCGGTTCGGTATATGGCCTCTGCGCGTCGCGCCGACTCCATGGCTTGATCAAAGCGCGTGGACCGCATGATGTTGAGTTCGGGTTGCAGTTCTTCGATCCGGAGGATGTGAGCGTCCAGCAGTTCGACGGGCGAAAGAGAGCCATTGCGAAAGCGCTTGAGTGCGTCCGTGGCGGAGAGGTAATTCAGTTCCAGATCAGCGTTGTTGGGCATAGGGAGCGATGTCTTGTGGTGCACGGCGTTGTGTGGATGAGGCATTATTAAGCGAGTAATTGCTCGTATAAGTTGGGGTTTACCAGCATGTTCCATGCCAAGAGTGTGTGCTGGGTATCATTGAGTGATGACAAAAAAGAAGCCGGTGGATGTGGTCGACGCTGAGGGTGCGCCTGTTGCGGATGTTTCTCTTTCGCTGCGCAGGGCGCCAAGGCAGGTTCGTGCCCAGGAGACGGTCCGTGCGGTACTGCGTGCTGCCGGTGAAGAGATTGAGTCGGGTGGGTTGGACCGGTTAACGACCAACCGCGTTGCGGCGCGGGCTGGTTTGTCGATAGGCGCGGTGTACGGTTATTTCCCGAACAAGGAATCCATACTCCAGGCGCTGCTGGTTCAGTGGCTGGATGGTGTGTTTGAGGCTTTGGATAGCTTGCATCCACGGCACGGTGGCGGCCTCGATTTGATTCGCTATCTCCAAGCCCAATTGCGTGAAGGCGCGCGGGTTTACAGCGAGCAAGCGGGCTTGAGTGCCATGCCGTATTTGTCGGAGGGGGTGCCGGCTTTGCGCCCGGTTGTCATGGAGCACGACGCGAGAGTCTATGCGTCCATTTCCTCAGCGCTGCGGCACTATGTTCCGACCGCCAGTGCGGAGGATATCGACTCTTTTTCCCGTTGCTTGCCGTTATTGATGCACGCCGGCCTGGTGGTACTTGTGGTGGAGAAGTCCGGCGAAATGGGTTCTTCGCTCGAGTTTCTTCGTGCGGCCATTATCGGAATGGCTTCGCGCCTGCTTATGGTGAGTCAAACGGTTGAGTGACCCGTTTGGATGCGTTTTTTGTGCTGATTTGGTGCGTTGGCTGTTCGTGACTAGTCTCGTTTTCACTTTTTTATAAAACGAGCATATCATCGCTTTTTGAAGCAAGCGCTGAAAATCAAAGGCTGCACCATGTACAACAACACATACCCCATCGAAGAGTCTCTCCCGGCTGATGCACCGCGCGTATTGATCACGTGCTGCAACCGCATGGTGAACGACCATCCATTCCACATGGTCGGTCGCAAATATGTCGAAGCCGTCAGATTGGCGGGGGCTTATCCGATAGCCGTTCCGGCGGCTCATCCTGATGAGGTCGATACCTGGCTCGATATGGTCGATGGTGTTTTCCTTACCGGGTCTGCATCGAACTTGCATCCGAGCTACTTCGGCGAAGCACTGCTGGATTCCAGTAAGCCGCTGGATCCGGTGCGGGACTCATGGACGCTTCCCCTGATACGTCGAGCAGTGGCTAGGGGCATTCCCTTGCTGGGTGTATGTCGCGGTTTTCAGGAAACCAACGTCGCACTCGGGGGCAGTCTTCATCAAGCTGTGCATGATCAACCCGGGAATGCGAATCATCGGGAAGCCAACCACCCTGATTTGGATGTGCAATACGGTCCCTCTCACAGAGTTCAAGTGACTCATGACGGGCATTTGGCGGCCATCGTGAAGTCCGGCGCTTTCATGGTCAACAGCCTGCATGGCCAAGGCATTGCTCGTTTGGCCTCTGGTCTGCGTGTAGAGGCTCGCGCCGAAGACGGATTGGTTGAAGCTTTTACAGTCGGGCAAAGCCCAGGATTTGCTCTTTGTGTCCAGTGGCATCCGGAATGGAAATCCCGGACCAACGCGAGTTCGATGGCGATCCTGAGAGCTTTTGGCGATGCCTGCAGGCAATGGCGGGCAACGCATCGTGCTCAATAGCAACCGGTAGGCTTGAGCGGCCGGATCAAAGGCTTGCTTGGGTTAAGCTCCCCGCATGAATGCCAAAGCCACTTCTTCACGCAGCGCTGCAGCTGCGCCCAAGCGCCCCGCGCGACCCCGCGCCGGCCAGAGCCACGAAATCCGCATCATCGGCGGGCTCTGGAAGCGCACCAAACTCAAAGTGGCCGACAAGCCCGGCCTGCGCCCCACGCCGGATCGCGTGCGCGAGACCGTGTTTAACTGGCTGGGACAGGACATGACCGGCTTGCGATGCCTGGATGCTTTTGCCGGGACTGGTGCTCTCGGCTTTGAAGCTGCGTCCCGTGGCGCGAAAGATGTGCTCATCATTGAGCAGGACGGCGCCCTGATAGAGCAGCTCAAAAAAACCCATGCTCAACTCGAAGCCAACGCCGTGCATGTGCAGCGCGGTGACGGTGTCGCCGCTATTCGCCAGGCGGCACCCGGCAGCTTGGATGTGATCTTCATCGACTCGCCGTTTGACGCGCCGCTGTTCGAGCCCGCACTGGGCGCTTGTGCCCGTGCGCTGGCGCCTGAAGGCTGGGTGTATCTGGAGTCGCCCACTGCGTATACCGATGAAACTCTGAGCGCCGTGGGGCTGAGTGTCCACAGGCACCTCAAGGCCGGCGCGGTGCATGCGCACCTGCTCAAGCACACGGCGGCATAATTCCGGCCTCAGCCTCGCTGGCCACTCCAACTGTTTTTGCCATGCCACAACCCGTCATTGCCGTTTTTCCGGGAACCTTTGACCCCATCACTTTGGGGCACCAGGACCTGATTCGCCGCTCGTCCCGCATGTTCGGCACGGTGATCGTGGCCGTGGCCGTGGCGCACCATAAAAAAACCATGTTCAGCCTCGAAGAGCGGTTGGAGATGGTGCGCGAAGTGTTTCAGCCTCTGGACAACGTACAGGTGGAAAGCTTCACCGGTCTGGTGCGCGACTTTGCTGTCGCCCACGGCGCCCGCGCCATGGTGCGCGGCGTACGTTCAGTGACAGACTTTGACTACGAAGCGCAGTTGGCCGGCATGAACAAGGCACTGGCGCCGGAAGTGGAAACCATATTTTTGACGCCGGACTCGCGCTTCCAATTCATCTCCAGTACCTTGGTGCGCGAGATTGCCACCCTGAAGGGCGATGTGGCGCAGTTCGTGGCGCCCGTGGTGCACACACGCCTGATGGCGAAGGTGAGCTGAGCATGGCGCTACTGATCACCGACGAGTGCATCAATTGCGATGTGTGCGAGCCGGAGTGCCCGAATGAGGCCATCTACCTTGGCGAGCAGATCTATGAAATTGATCCGCACAAGTGCACAGAGTGTGTGGGACATTTCGAGGAACCGCAGTGTGTGCAGGTGTGTCCGGTAGCTTGCATTCCGGTGAACCCGGAGTTTGTGGAGAGCAAGGAAACCTTGATGCAGAAGTACCTACGTTTGCAAGCTGCTCCTGGCAAGCCGGCCTGACTCTCGCTTGCTTCCAGGCCCGTTTCAGGGCTTCTCGGTGGGGGCTTGTTTGGCAGTAAAGAACTCTGGCGGTTTCTTGTTCTTCAGGGGCGCCTGTGCCGACGCTGTGCCTGCGGTGGCCCCTTTGGCGGGTTTGTTTTTTTCCTCTTCCATCGCCTTGAGCTCTGCCTGGTGCCGCTTCATGGCTTCAGCTTCCTGCGCCAGCCTTGCTTTTTCCATGGCTTTGGCCGCTTCCATTTGCCGCTTGTTCTCTTTGTCGACCGCTTGTTTGCGGGCTACCGACGAGGCTGCGTTGGGGGAGGTGGTATCCAGCGTCTTCCCGCCACCGCAGGGCGTCTGGCTGTAGGTATTGCCGCATCGGTAGACTTTTTGTGCGCCGGCGCCCGTGGATACTGCGCAAGCAGCTACTAAAACTGTAGCAAGCAATATGGGTTTTTGCATGGCAGGTCTCAGGTATGGCAATTTGTTTTTCAGGCTGCTGGTGGCGAGGTGGGTGAATCTGTGGCGCCCGCTTCCATGGCCGGCGCGTTGGCTACACCCGCAGCAGGCGGTGCGGGCGCACGGGGGGGCTTGGGGCGCGGTGGCTTGCTGGTGTGAATCAGCATGGTGGCCTTGTCCATCTCGCTGGCGAGCAAATGGGGCAGGGCCTTGAGCGAGCGGTCAATGCTCTGGTCGATGGCAATGCGGTGGTCCAGCGAAGGTTTCTTAAGCACCCAATGCACTACTTCTGACTTCACGCCCGGATGACCCACGCCCAGGCGCAGTCGCCAATAGTCGCCGGTGCCCAGTTGGGCATGGATGTCGCGCAAGCCGTTATGTCCGGCGTGGCTGCCGCCGAACTTGAGCTTGGCTTCACCGGGCACTACATCGAGCTCGTCGTGCGCTACCAGAATTTCTTCCGGTTTGATTTTGAAGAAGCGGGCCAAGGCACCTACGGACTTGCCCGACAGGTTCATAAAAGTTTGTGGCTCCAGCAGCCAGACGGTTTCTCCCTTGATGCTGGTGCGGGCGAGCAGGCCGTGGTAACCGCGGTCCATGGCCAGGTTGACTTTGAGTTCACGTGCCAGTGCATCCACCCACCAGAAGCCGGCATTGTGGCGGGTACCGTCATATTCGGGGCCGGGGTTGCCCAGGCCGACAAACAGTTTGATCATGCAGAAAATTATGGCTTACAAAACATCAGAGGCATGTGCCCCAACGCAAAACGGCCCACCGAAGTGGGCCGTTTCAAGGCAATCAACGCAGGGCGTTAATTACTTCTTGCCTTTTTTGCCCTTGGCATCAGCAGCAGGAGCGGCAACAGGAGCTGCCACTTCTTCCACCGGAGCCACGACGGACACGACCACGGGGTTAGGCTTGCCGTGGGTCACAGCAACGGTACCCTTGGGCAGAGCCAAGTCGTTCACGTGCAGGGACTTGCCCTTTTCCAGGCCGCTCAGGTCCACAGCGATAAACTCAGGTAGGTCGGCTGGCAAGCAAGCCACTTCCAGTTCAGTGATGACGTGGTTGATCAAGCAAGCGTCTGTCTTCACGGCAGGAGAGTTTTCCTGGCCGCTGAAGTGCAAAGGCACGCGCATGCTGAGCTTGGTGTTGGCTTCCACGCGTTGGAAATCGATGTGCAGAACCAGTTGCTTGTAGGGGTGCATTTGCACGTCACGCAACAGGACCTTGCTTTCCTTGCCGTTGAATTCCATGTCCAGGATAGTGGAGTGGAAGGCTTCTTTCTTGAGGGCGTGCCACAAAGCGTTGTGGTCCAGCTCGATCAATAGGGGTTCGCCGGTGCCACCGTAAACGATGCCAGGTGTACGACCAGTGATGCGGAGACGGCGGCTCGCACCCGTGCCCTGCTTAGCGCGCTCAAAAGCGACAAATTTCATAACTAACTCCAAAAAAGAGTCCACCGCGACCAGTGTGACTCCGACAGTAAAAGACGCCACTGGCCGAAGCCTGCAGCGTCTGCTTTTTGTTCCGAGTGATTACTCGGTGAACAAACTCATGACCGAATCTCCCTTGGCGATACGCTGGATCGTGTCGGCGATCAGCGGGGCCACGGAGAGTTGGCGGATCTTGCTGCACTGCGCGGCGGCAGCGCTCAAGGGAATGGTGTTGGTCACCACGACTTCGTCGAGAGCATCGCCACCGGCGATACGCTCAATGGCCGGGCCGGAGAAGATGGGGTGTGTGCAATAGGCATACACCTTCTTCGCGCCGCGGGCCTTCAATACTTCAGCGGCCTTCACCAAGGTGCCTGCGGTGTCGATCATGTCATCCATGATCACGCAGTTACGACCTTCGATTTCACCGATCACGTGCATGACTTCAGACACGTTGGCCTTCGGGCGGCGCTTGTCGATGATGGCCATGTCGCAGTTCAACTGCTTGGCCAGCGCACGGGCACGCACCACGCCGCCCACGTCAGGCGACACCACGATCAAATCGCTGTAGTTCTTCTGGCGCAAATCGCCTAGCAGCACGGGGGACGCATAAATGTTGTCCACCGGAATATCAAAGAAGCCCTGAATCTGGTCAGCGTGCAAATCCATGGTCAGCACGCGGTCCACGCCCACGGCTTGCAGCATGTTCGCCACCACTTTGGCAGTGATAGGCACGCGGGCAGAGCGGGGACGACGGTCCTGGCGGGCATACCCAAAGTAAGGAATCACTGCGCTGATACGTTCAGCAGAAGCGCGCTTGAGCGCATCCACCATGATGAGCAGTTCCATCAGGTTTTCGTTGGTGGGCGCGCAGGTGCTTTGAACCACAAACACATCGCGGGCACGCACGTTCTGGTTGATCTCGACGGTGACTTCACCATCCGAGAAGCGGCCGACACTGGCGGCACCCAGAGAAATACCAAGGTGCTTGGCAATGTCTTCAGCCATGCCTGGGTTGGCATTGCCGGTGAAAACCATGAAATCAGGGGGGGTGAATGCCTGCATGTGGGGTGGTCCAGCGAAGAGATTGGGTTTATTTCGTCACAGATCGCATGCTGAATCGGGACCGGCCCGAACAGCAATTTGGCAGGGGAAGAAGGATTCGAACCTTCGCATGCTGGAATCAAAATCCAGTGCCTTAACCAACTTGGCGACTCCCCTACACGGGTTGATAGCTAAACGCTATCCACCGATAAACCGTCGCTGGGTGCCCATCCCTGAAGGGGGTGAACATCCAAACTGCTGCACAACTTGACTTCAAAGTTGCTTGGCACATCATCCAGATTGAAGTCTTGGTTGAGGTGCGCAAAAACTGCGCTTCCTGAACCAGTCATCCGACCGCTTAAGCCTTTGGAATCTAACCACTGAAGGGCTTGATTAACCTCGGGGCATAGCGTCTGGGCTATGGCCTGCAAGTCGTTTCGAGTTTGACTCAATGTCTTATCGAAAGTGTGTGCAGCGAAGCCATAGATTGTAGCGCACTCTGAGTCACGTTTCAAGTTGGGATCAGAAAAAATTCTTTTTGTCTCCAATCCGGCGTCCGGTTTGACGACGATCCAACGCGAAACCGGTATCTCTACAGGAGTGAGTTTCTCTCCGATACCTTCCACCCAGGCATTGCGCCCGCCCAGGAAAAAGGGCACGTCGGCGCCCAACTTCAATCCGATAGTAGAGAGAGCTTCCAAGGAGAGCCTGAGATTCCAAAGCCGGTTCAACGCCAGCAGCGTCGATGCCGCGTCGGATGAGCCTCCACCCATGCCGGCCTGGGCGGGGATGGTCTTGTGAATGGCGATGTGTGCGCCTGCAGTGCAGCCGGTTGCTTGCTGCAAGGCGCGCGCGGCGCGGACCACCAAGTCGTCTTCAGGCAGCGCCCAGGTCAGGTCTTCCCGGCTGATTTTTCCGTTGCTGCGTTGGCTGAAGTGCAGCGTGTCGCACCAGTCAATCAACATGAAGGGCGATTGCAACAGATGGTAGCCATCATCGCGGCGGCCCACGATATGGAGAAACAGATTGAGCTTGGCGGGGGCGGGAATGTCGTAGAGCGACTGCATGCCCGCGATTATCAATGCTGTGCTGACGCGAACTCAGCGCTGCAGCACGATGCGCAAGTCCACCGCGGGCAATACACCTGCTGCTCGGGCAGCTTGCAAGCGGCCTTGCTCCAGCCGACTGAGGTCTACTGTCCAACCGGGCACCTCGGTGGCTTGGCCGTTCAACCAGTCAAACAGGGCACGCACTGGCAGTTCGGCGCCTGTCGCTTGCTGCGCCAAGGCGGCCAGGGAGTCGAATTGGCGGGTTTCACCGTCAGCCAAGAGTGTGGCAACGCCCGGTGCCCACTGCAGGCGCGCGGCGGTCGTGCCCAGGGGGGTGAAGAACACCAGCAGACCGCTCTGCGGACTGCCGCCTAGCTCGAAATCGGCGCTGAAGGCTTGAGGTGGTTCGGTCTGAACCTTGAGCGCCAGACGACCGGTCCATTGAGCTTCTGCAGGAAAAGCGCCATTGGCGCCCGTCCTGTGTGCGCAACCAGCTATAAAAAATGTAGCAACCAGCGCCAGGGCACTGGCAAAACGCCTGCGCTTCATAGCGAAGGGTTCAAGCGCTTGATGGTTTCCAGAAGCGTTTCGTTGTCTTTTTGCTGCTCTAGGCCCTGGCGCCATACCTTATTGGCGGCATCGCGTTGCCCGGAGACCCAGAGCACCTCGCCCAAGTGAGCTGCAATCTCTGCATCCTGCCGGCTGGCATAGGCTTGCTCCAGCAGACGTTTGGCTTCGGCCAGATTGCCGCTGCGGAATTCCACCCAAGCCAAGCTGTCCACGATAAAGGGATCGCCGGGGGCAAACTCCAGCGCTTTCTGAATGAGCTGGCGTGCCTCCGGCAAGCGCATATTGCGATCGGCCAGTGAGTAGCCCAGCGCGTTGTAGGCGTGGTGATAGTCCGGTGCTTTGCTGATCAGCTGGCGCAGCAGGCGCTCCATCTCGTCGATACGGCCCAGCTTTTCGGCCACCATGGCCTGGTCGTAGGCAAAGGTGGTGTCATCCGGATAGGCTTTGACGGCCTTGCCCAGCAGAGCGTAGGCCTCGTCCATTTTTTTATATTCCCGTAGCAGCTGTATTTCGGTGGCCAGCTTGGTGCGGGCATCGTCCGCTTGCAGCTCGGGCGAAGTGCGGATCACCATCAGCGCATCGTCCAGCTTGCCTTGGCGGGCCAGTAGCATCGCGCGGCGGGTGTTCACGCGCAAAGCGTCTTGGGGGCTCTTGATGCGTTGCAGGTAGGCATTGGCTTCGTCGGCTTTGCCGTTCTGCTCGGCAATCTGCGCCAGCAGCAGGTAGGCCTGCACAGCGCCGCGGCCGGTTTCTGATTCGTCGCCGCTGTCCTGCTCCGCAGGTAGCAGGCTCAGGTATTTTTTGAGCGACTTTTCCGCGACGGCGTTGCCGCGGTCTTGCAGCTCCAGCGATCCGCGCACCAGCCAGGCATCCGGGAATTCGGGCTTCTGCTGGTTCAGCACCTTCATTTGCTCCAGCGCTTCAGAATAGCGTTGCGCACCTATCAGGGTGCGGCCATAGGCCATGCGGATTTCAGGAATGGCTTTGCCAGCCAAGTATTTGCGCACCACCGCTTCAGCGGCGGGCGTCTTGGCTTCCATCAGGTTCAGGGCCAATATGGCGGGCTCATCTGCGGAGCTGTCGAGCGCCGCACCTCGTTGGGCAGCATCCAGTGCACCGGCCGTGTTGCCAGCGCCAAACCGCATTACGCCTACCGCAGCCCAAGCCGCAGGGCCGTAATTGCTGGTCGGCAAGTCTGCGGCCAGAGCTTGCTCCACCACGTTGGCGGCTAATGCTTTGTCCGTCACCCGGGGGAAGTAGCGGGGAATCTGGTTGATCGCGGTCACCCTTTCCTTGCCGGTTAGCCCCTGCAGTTCGCGCTTGAGGGGGTCCGCAATTTCGGCAAGGCGGTTGGTGCCGATCAATATCTGCAGCACATAGCGGTTCGGCTCTTTGGCGTTCGGGTAGGCACGCTGCCACGCACGTGCCGCTTCAATGGCGAATTCGGCGCTGCGGGCACGCAAAGCGAGTTCGACGGCACGCTCATACAACTTGACCGAGCCCGAGCGCCGGGCAGCGTCGAGCGTGAGCGAGAAAGCATTCGCCTCGTCACCATCGAGTGCGCTCATTTCCGCCTGCAGGATCTGGTACATCAGCCGCGCATCGAGGTCGGAGTTGACGATGACCGGCGCCGGTGTTGCCGCCACGGCGGGGGCGAAAGGGGCGAGTCCGGCCAGCAGGGCGGCCAGGGCAATGAGGCGTGGGGTACGGTGCATCGGACCATAATAATCCAACCCCCAATACCGAGAGCGCCCATGCCTGAATTGCCCGAAGTCGAAGTGACCCGCCGGAGTTTTGCCGACCGCATCACCGGCGCCACCATTCAGGGCGTGCGCATGGGCAAACCCCTGCGCTGGCCTTTGCAGTGTGAGCCTGCCCAGCTAGCAGGTATGCGGGTGCGCGGCGTGCGACGCCGGGGAAAGTATTTGTTGATCGACCTGAGCGATGGCTTGCTGCTGGTGCACCTGGGCATGTCGGGCTCGGTCATCTTTGACCGCCACTTGCCGCCCGCCGGCGTGCATGACCACTTTGACATGGTGACGGACCTGGGCACCCTGCGCCTGCACGACCCCCGCCGCTTCGGAGCGGTGGTGTTTGCGGCGGGCGAGTCCGACCCTGTGGCGCAAAAGCTGTTGGGCCACTTGGGTGTGGAGCCGCTGGGCGATGGTTTTGACCCCGCCGCCTTTCTGGCCGGCCTGCGCCAGCGCAAAGCGCCTATCAAACAGGTGTTGCTGGCCGGCGAGGTGGTGGTCGGGGTGGGCAATATTTACGCATCGGAGGCTTTGTTTCTCGCCGGCATACGCCCCACCAGCCCTGCCAACAGCATCAGCAAGCCAAGGGTGGCCAAGCTCCATGCGGCGGTCAAAGACGTGCTCAGCCGCGCGGTAGAGAAGGGCGGCAGCACCCTGCGGGATTTTTCCAATGCCAATGGCGAAAGCGGGTACTTCCAGCTCGAAGCCAATGTCTACGGCCGCGAAGGCGCGCCTTGTCGTGTGTGCGCCACACCGGTACGCGCCATCCGGCAGGGGCAGCGCTCTACGTACTACTGCATGGTTTGCCAGAAGCGCTAAGAGAGGGGCGTGGTGCTATATTGGCCGATTCCTCGGGGGACTACGTGGCTACTTCATTCAACGATCAGTTTGACCAACACGGTACATGGCGGCGCGAATTCGCCCTGCGCCTGAAGTTACTGGCGGAATGGCTTAAGGACCACGAGTTGCTGGACGCGGGCGTCGAAGAACGCCTGCTGCGCCTGGAAACCCAGCTGCGCTCTGACAAGGTGATGGTGGCCTTTGTGGCCGAGTTCTCGCGCGGCAAATCCGAGATGATCAACGCCCTGTTCTTTGCAGGGTACGGCCGGCGCATCATGCCGGCCAGCGCAGGCCGTACCACCATGTGCCCCACAGAAATGGGCTACGACGCCGATGTGCCCCCCTGCCTGCGCCTGCTCCCCATCGAGACCCGCCTGCAACCCCAAGCCCTGATGGAATGGCGCATGGCCCCCGAAAAGTGGGCCCGCATCGACCTCGATGTGAACAATCCCATACAGCTGGCCAAGGCCTTGGAAAAAGTGGCTGAAACTCGCAAAGTCACGCAAGACGAAGCCCGTGCCCTGGGCTTCTGGCATGCCCAAGCCCCCGAAGACAACCCCATGGTGGATGCACAGGGCATGGTCGAGGTGCCGCGCTGGCGCCACGCGCTTATCAACATCGCCCACCCGTTGCTCAAGCAGGGGCTGGTGATTTTGGACACCCCGGGCCTGAATGCCATTGGCGCCGAGCCGGAGCTGACCGTCAGCCTGATTCCGCAGGCCCACGCAGTTGTGTTCATGCTGGGTGCGGACACTGGTGTCACCAAGTCCGACCTCTCCATTTGGCGCGAGCACCTGATCACCGAGTCCACCGACCCCGATGCGCGTCTGGTGGTGCTCAACAAGATCGACACGCTGTGGGACGCCCTCAGCACCCCGGCCCAGATCCAGACCCAGATCGACCGACAGCGCACCAGCACGGCCGACATTCTGGGTATTCCCAAAGAGCGGGTGATTGCCGTCTCCGCGCAGAAGGGCTTGGTTGCCAAGGTCACCGAAGACGACGTTCTGCTGCGCCAGAGCTGCCTGCCCGTGCTCGAGGACGTACTCGGCCACGGCATGATGGGCAAGCGCCAGAAGATCCTGGCCTCGGCTATGAAAGGCGGCATCACTGACCTGCGCGGCGAGACCGGCCGCGTCATCAACATCCGCAAGCGTGACCTGACCGAGCAGATGCTGGAGCTGCAAAGCCTGCAGGGCAAAAACGCCAACGTCATCAAGCACATGCGCAACCGCATCTCGCAAGAGCAGGCGGAGTTTGACCAGGGCGGCGCCAAGATCCATGCCGTGCGCTCGGTGCACCTGCGCCTGCTGCGCGATGTGTTCAACATCCTGGGCGCCTCGGTACTCAAGAAAGAAATGGCTTTGCTCAGCGACACCTTGCTGCAAAAAGGCCTGAAGCTGGGCGTCAAGCGCGCCTACAGCGAAACCTTTGACCGCTTGCGCGGCAACCTGCAGCGCGTGCAAAGCCTGTGCGCCGAAATCCAGAGCATGCTGGAGGCCAGCTTTACCTCGTTGAATGCCGAATACGGCTTCTCCCTGCAGCCGCCGGTGGAGCCCGACATGGCCCGCTTCTCGGCTGACCTGGACACTGTGGAGCGCAACCACCTGCAGTACCTCGGCCTGGGCAATGCCTTCAAGCTGGCCCAGCCCGAGTTTGCCGACCGCCTGGTGCGTGCGCTTTCCACCCGCTTGCGGAACATCCATGAGGCCGCGCTGGCCGATGTGGAGCTGTGGAGCAAATCGGCCGCTGCCCAGCTGGACGCCCAGCTGCGCGAACGCCGCCGCAACTTCGCCCGCCGCATCGAGGCGATTGACCGCATCTCGCAAGCCGCCGGTGGTCTGGAAGACCGCATCGGCGAGATCAACCAGCAGAGCAACGCCCTCAACGAGCTGGACGCCAAACTCATGGAGCTCACCTCCTACCTGGTGGCCGCCCAGCAAAGCGCCAAACCGGCCACCAAAGTTGACGTGGAACTGGTCTGAGCGTGGCGCAGAGCAGTTTCGCCACCGCCGTGGTGCGCTGGCAGGCGCAGCACGGCCGCAATAGCCTGCCCTGGCAAAACACCCAAGACCCGTACCGCGTGTGGCTGTCAGAAATCATGCTGCAGCAAACGCAGGTGGCCACCGTTATCGGCTACTTCGACCGCTTTCTGGCCCGCTGTCCCACGGTGGCAGACCTGGCCGCCGCCAGCAGTGACGAGGTCATGGGCCTCTGGAGTGGCTTGGGCTACTACAGCCGCGCCCGCAACCTGCACCGCTGCGCCCAGCTGGTCATGGAGCTGCATCGCGGCGCCTTCCCGCGCGATGCGGCAACGCTGGTCACCCTGCCCGGCATAGGCCGCTCCACCGCTGCGGCGATTTCCTCGCTGTGTTTTAACGAGCGCGTCGCCATCATGGACGCTAACGTGAAGCGGGTACTCACCCGCGTGCTGGGCTTTGATGCGGACTTGGCTTCAACGACCAACGAACGCGCCTTGTGGGACCGCGCCACCGCTTTGCTGCCCACAGAGGCCGAGGTGGCCACTGAAGGCCCGCGCGTGATGCCGCGCTACACGCAGGGCATGATGGATTTGGGCGCCTCGCTGTGCAGCCCCAAAAAGCCCAGCTGCCTGCTTTGCCCGGTGAACAGCCAGTGCGCTGCCGCCAAGGCGGGTGACGCCGAACGCTACTCGGTGCGCACCCGCAAGCTCAAGCGCAGCAGCCAGAGCCTGTGGCTGCTGTGGTTGCAGCGGGATGACGGCGCCGTTTGGCTCAGCAAGCGTCCCACGCCGGGTGTGTGGGCGGGCTTGCAGTGCTTCCCGCTGTTCGAGAGCGAAGACGCCTTACGGGCTGCGCTGCCGCCCGCGTTTGCTGCCGACTTGCAGTTCATGCCTGCAGTGACCCATGTGCTCACGCATAAAGACCTTTTTATGCACCCAGCGCAGGTGGAATGTGCGCGGGCAGCTACTGATTTGATAGCAAATGGTTTGGGCGAAGGCACTTGGTTTACCCCTGCCGAGTGGGCCGCAGCAGGATTGCCGTCACCGGTGCGAAAGCTGTTGGAAGGTTAGAGGGCGTCCATCTCGCGGTGCCGCTTCAGCGTCACCCACTCGCTGCTGAAGCGCTTGGCCAGTTGCTCCACCAGGTACACCGAGCGGTGCTGCCCGCCGGTGCAGCCTATGGCCACCGTCACGTAGCTGCGGTGGTCGCGGGCCAGGGCGTCCAGCCAGCTTTCCAGAAAGTGGGCGATGTGGTGCTGCATCAGCTCCACCGCTTCCTGGGCTTTCAGGAAGTCGATCACCGGCTGGTCGCGCCCGGTCAGATGTTTGAGCTCGGGGTCGTAGTGCGGGTTGGGCAGCATGCGCACGTCGAACATGTAGTCCGCATCGGTGGGCACGCCGCGCTTGAACGCAAAGGACTCAAACACCAGCGTCAGCTGTCCGCCGGGCGCGGCAATCATGGCCTTCACGTAGCCTTGCAGCTGCGAGGGGCGGATGATGCTGCTGTCAATCACATGGGCCTGCTCGCGCAGGTCGGCCAGTAGTTCGCGCTCCAGTTCAATGGCGTCCACCAATGCGCGGCGCTCGTCGCGCTCGCCGTGGTCTGAGCTGTTTTGTGACAGTGGGTGCTTGCGTCGCGTTTCGGAATAGCGGCGCACCAGCGTGTCGGTGGTAGCGTCCAAAAACAAAGGTTTGACCACCACGCTCAGCGCACGCACGGCAGCCAACTGCTGGGGCACCAAGGGCAGGGACGTGGCGCTGCGCACATCCATGGCAATGGCCACGCGCTGCGCGTTGTGCTGGCGCTCCAGCTCCACAAAGGGCAGCAGCAGCTCGGGTGGCAGGTTGTCCACGCAGTAAAAGCCCGCGTCCTCCAGCGCGTTGAGCGCCACCGACTTGCCCGAGCCGGACATGCCGGTGATGAGCACAATCTCCATGGGCATTGACGAAGGGGGGGGCATGTCGCTCATTTACAGGCCTGAATCCAGCATTTCTTTGGCATGCGCCAGCGTAGTGCCCGAGAGCTTTTCCCCACCCAGCATGCGGGCAATTTCGGCCACGCGCTGTTCGCCGCCCACCGGGGCCACGGTGCTCAGGGTGGCGCTGCCTTGCAGCTGCTTGGACACCACCAAATGGTGGTGCGCGCAGGCGGCGACCTGGGGCAAGTGGGTCACGGCCAGTACCTGGCGGTCGCTGCCCAGCTGCTGCATGAGGCGGCCTACGGTTTCGGCCACTGCGCCGCCCACGCCGGAATCCACCTCGTCAAAGATCAATGTCTGGGCCGTGCCCAAGCGGCTGGTGGTCACCGCAATGGCCAGCGCCATGCGCGATAGCTCGCCGCCCGAGGCCACCTTGCCCACCGGGCGCGGTGTGCTGCCGGCGTGGCCGGCGGCCAGAAACTGCACGTCTTCCAGGCCACTGGCTTGGGGCTGGGCCAGGGGCTCCAGCGCCACCTCAAACCGGCCACCCTGCATGCCCAGACCTTGCATGGCTTGGGTGATGCTCTGGGCCAGCAGGGGCGCAGCCTTGGCGCGTTGTTTGGAGAGGGCTTTGGCCTCCGCCATGAAGGCGGCCTGGGCTTTGCGTTCTTTGGCTTGCAGGCCGTCCAGGTCGGCAGCGGCGTCCAGCTGGGCCAGCTCGGTCTTCCAGCTGGCCCACAGCTCGGCCAGCTCTTCGGGCGGGCGCTTGTAGCGGCGCGCCAGGCTCACCCAGAGCGACATGCGTTCGTCCAGCTCGGCCAGCCGCTCGGGGTCCAGCTCGGCGCGGCGGGCATAGCTGCGCAGGCTGTGTACGGTGTCTTCTATCTGCGCGACGCTGGAGTTCAGGGCCTCAATCGCGTCTTTGAACTCGGCTTCCAGGTGCGACTGGGCTTGCAGCAGCTGCAGCGCGGCGTGCAGCGGGGCCAACGCATTGGTGTCGTCGTCTTCCAGCAGGTTGACGGCGCCTTGGGCCGCGTCAATCAGCGCCTGCCCGTTGGCCAGCCGGCCGTGGCTGGCGTTGAGCTCGGGCCACTCGTCGGTACCGGGGTTGAGCTTGTCCACCTCGCCAATCTGCCAGGCCAGGCGTTCGCGCTCGCGCTGCAGGCTGTCTTGCGCGGCTTGAGCTTGGGCAAGAGCTTGTTGGGTCTGGCGCCAGCTGGCCCACAGGCTGCCCAGAGCGCTGGTGTCTACCTTGGCATAGGCGTCCAGCAGGCCGCGCACGGCCTCGGGCCGGGTCAGGCTCTGCCAGGCGTGCTGGCCGTGAATGTCCAGCAGCTGCTCGCCGATGGTGCGCAGCTGCTGCGCGGTGGCAGGGCTGCCATTCACCCAGGCCCGGCTTTTACCCTGTGTGTCCACAGTGCGGCGCAGCAGCAAGGTGTCGCCAGACTCGAACCCAGCTTCGTCCAGCACGGCTTGCAGGCCCGGCGCATTGTCAAACTCGGCGCTCACATCGGTGCGGGCCGCGCCTTCGCGGATCACGCCGGTGTCAGCGCGCGCGCCGGTCACCAGTTGCAGCGCATCAATCAGGATGGATTTGCCCGCGCCGGTTTCACCTGTCAGCACCGAAAAGCCGGACTCCAAGTCCAGCTCCAGCTCGCTGACGATCACAAAGTCTCTGAGAACAATTCGCTTGAGTGCCATGTGTTCACTTTTGGTGGCGCTTACGCCACCCCTTCATTCCAATGCATCTTCTGGCGCAGGGTGTCAAAGTAGGTCCAGCCCTTGGGGTGCAAAAAGCGCACCTTGTGCTGCGAGCGGGTCACCTCAATGCGGTCGCCGTGCATCAGGCTGGCCAGGCTCTGCATGTCAAAGTTGGCGCTGGCATCGCGCCCTGCTACGATTTCGATAGCTATCCGCGCACTGTCGGCGAGAGCTATCGGCCGATTTGACAAGGTATGCGGCGCAATCGGCACCATTACCCAAGCGGCAATCGAGGGGTGCAACAGCGGCCCTCCGGCCGACATGGCATAAGCGGTTGAGCCCGTGGGCGAGGCGATGATCAGCCCGTCCGCCCGCTGGTTGGCCACAAAGTGCCCGTCCACCTCTACCCGCAGTTCCACCATGCCCGAGGTAGCGCCTCGGTTGACCACCACGTCGTTCATGGCCTCGGCCTCAAACACGCAGTGGCCGTCGCGCATCACGCGGGCGCGCATCAGGGCGCGGTCGTCCACCTCGTAGTGGCCGGCCAGCATGGGGGCCAGCGTGGTTTTGTATTGCTCGAAGCGGATGTCGGTAATAAACCCCAGCCGCCCGGAGTTGATGCCGATCAGCGGCACCTGGTAGCGCGCCAACTGGCGGCCTATGCCCAGCATGGTGCCGTCGCCACCCACCACCAGGGCCAGGTCGCAATGGGTGCCAATGCCGTCCACATCCATGGTGGTGTAGTTGCTCAGGCCCGTGTTGGCGGCGGTGTCGGCCTCGATCACCACCTCGCAGCCCTGGTCCATCAAATAATGGGCAATCTCGTCCAGCGATTTGCGGGACGAGGCCCCCGCAGCGCTGGTGCCGGTGGTTTGGTACTTGCCGATCAGAGCGACATGCCTAAATTGGGACAACATGCGCAAATTAGACACTAAATAGGTTACTAAAATGACCGGCATGCTCGATGAACGTTCCAAGATGTTGATGAAGGCGCTCGTAGAGCGCTATATCGCCGATGGACAGCCCGTCGGTAGCCGCACGCTCTCCAAAGAGTCCGGCCTTGATCTCTCGCCCGCCACCATCCGCAACGTCATGGCGGACTTGGAGGACCTGGGCCTCATCGTCAGCCCCCACACTTCGGCCGGGCGCATTCCCACCGCCCGCGGCTACCGCCTGTTTGTGGACACCATGCTCACCGTGCAGCAGGGCCACATGACGGCGCACAGCCTGGCGCCTGACCAGCCGCAAAAGGTCATCAGCAACGCGGCGAACCTGCTCTCCAACCTGTCGCAGTTTGTAGGTGTGGTGATTGCGCCGCGCCGCACTTCGGCCTTCCGGCATATTGAGTTTTTGCGCCTCTCGGAGCGGCGGTTGCTGGTCATCATCGTGGCGCCCGATGGCGATGTGCAAAACCGCGTCATCTACACCGAGGTGGACTACACCCAGAGCCAGCTGGCCGAGGCGGCCAACTTTTTGAACAGCAACTACATGGGGCTGGAGATCGAGCAAGTGCGCCAGCGCCTGCAAGGCGAGGTGGAAAGCCTGCGTGGTGAAATTGCCGCCCTCATGCAGGCAGCGGTGAATGCCAGCTCGGAAGTGATCTCCGAGGCGCAAGACGAAGTGGTGATCTCGGGTGAGCGCAACCTGCTGTCGGTGTCTGACTTTTCGAGCGACATGGGCCACCTGCGCCGCGCGTTTGAACTGTTTGAGCAAAAGGCTCAGCTCATGCGCCTGCTGGACGTGACCGGCCAGGCCGAAGGCGTGCGCATCTTCATCGGGGGCGAGAGCCAGGTGGTGCCGTTTGAAGACCTGTCCATCGTCAGCAGCCCCTACGAGGTGGACGGTAAAGTGGTCGGCACGCTGGGCGTGATCGGCCCCACCCGCATGGCATATGACCGCATGATCCAGATCGTGGACATCACCTCCAAGCTGGTGAGCAACGCACTGAGCCACCACAAATAGGCGAATTTCGGGCGCCGCGGTGCCACGGTTTCATGAGTCGAGTGGTTCATTGTCAATCTGGAGAAAGACTATCTTCCGATAATTCCGCGCCATGTTCGAGCGCATCGTGTACCACTCCACTGCATCCCAAGAGTTTGGCTCCTTAGCTTTGTTTCGGCTTCTCACTGAGGCGCAGTCACGCAATGCAAGCTTGAGCATTACAGGGCATCTCCTGTTCATGAATGGTCAATTCACCCAGTGTCTGGAAGGTCCCCCTATCCACGTGGAGCTTATTTGGCAGAGTCTGTTGCGAGACACTCGGCACCATAACCTTGAGCTTTTGGTGCGCCACGCTGCCAATGAGCGTCGTTTCCCAGCTTGGAGTATGGCATTTTCCTCTTACAACTCACACTACGTTCACGGCATGCAGGGATTTTTCCCCATCGAAGGCGAAACTCAGTCACCTATTGTCCCGATGTGTATCAGCACCTGAGCGTGCGATCCGACTGAAGGAACGAGGGTTTACGAGTTCAGACGGCACGGAATCCAACTCTGTCTATCTGATCTCGCAGACTACTCGGCTACGAACTTTCATCAAGCAGAAACACAATTCGCACATAGGCGCGAACTCATGATCGGCCACAACGGTTGGCTGAGAGGGGTCTCTTGCGATGTTAAACACCGGACGTTAAAAACGAGGAAGATCGGCGCGGCGAATTTGGTGTTGCGTTCGCTATGGTGCGTAAATTGTTTTAGCTAAGGAACTGCCTTAATGGCACTGACCGAATGCTGAAGATGTTTCTGCGTTTTGGATGTGACTACTGTCTCGGTGACAGCGGCGCAACGTCTTTTCGTGCCGGTGTTATCGCGCCAATATCAAGCTCTATGGAGCTGCTTCAAGTAGTGGAAATGAGAGTTGGCTAGTTGGAGCCAGTTACAATCTGCGGTTCGGTTGGGGCGTTAGCTCAGTTGGTTAGAGCAGAGGACTCATAATCCTTTGGTCGAGTGTTCAAGTCACTCACGCCCTACCAATGTAGTAAAGGAAAGCCTGCTATATTTTATATAGCAGGCTTTTGCTTTTTCTTGATTGTGTAGCCCTTGTGTAGCCGAATAAGACCTGCAGCCATTTTCTTGGATAGTCTGTCAGTCAATCAAAAATGACAATACCAGGCTCATGATTCTGACAGTAGCGGACGGTCTGGCCTCGTTCTTTTAGGAAAGGGAGTTGAAGGCAAATTCGTTGTAACACTGACGAAATGCAATACCTAAGTGACCAATTTGGTTTTTTGGGTCAAGGCAGCTGCGACCTGCTCGCGCACGCCCGGGCTGCTGTCATCGCCAAAGCGCTGCACCAGCGCGTCATACACAGCAATGGCCTGCTCAGGGCCATGCAGCGATGAAACGTTAATGCCCTTATTAACAAGCGCCCTTGCGACCTGCTCGCGCACGCCCGGGCTGCTGTCATCGCCAAAGCGCTGCACCAGCGCGTCATACACAGCAATGGCCTGCTCAGGGCCATGCAGCGTTGCGACGTCCACGCCCTTATTGAAAAGCGCCCTTGCGACCTGCTCGCGCACGCCCGGGCTGCTGTCATCGCCAAAGCGCTGCACCAGCGCGTCATACACAGCGATGGCCTGCTCAGGGCCATGCAGCGATGAAACGTTAATGCCCTTATTAACAAGCGCCCTTGCGACCTGCTCGCGAACGCCCGGGCTGCTGTCGTCGCCAAAGCGCTGCACCAGCGCGTCATACACAGCAATGGCCTGCTCAGGGCCATGCAGCGTTGCGACGTCCAAGCCCTTATTGAAAAGCGCCCTTGCGACCTGCTCGCGAACGCCCGGGCTGCTGTCGTCGCCAAAGCGCTGCACCAGCGCGTCATACACAGCAATGGCCTGCTCAGGGCCATGCAGCGTTGCGACGTCCAAGCCCTTATTGAAAAGCGCCCTTGCGACCTGCTCGCGCACGCCCTGGCTGCTGTCATCGCCAAAACGCTGCACCATCGCGTCATACACAGCAATGGCCTGCTCAGGGCCATGCAGCGTTGCGACGTAAATGCCCTTATTGAAAAGCGCCCTTGCGACCTGCTCGCGCACGCCCGGGCTGCTGTCATCGCCAAAACGCTGCACCATCGCGTCATACACAGCAATGGCCTGCTCAGGGCCATGCAGCGTTGCGACGTCCAAGCCCTTATTGAAAAGCGCCCTTGCGACCTGCTCGCGCACGCCCGGGCTGCTGTCATCGCCAAAGCGCTGCACCAGCGCGTCATACACAGCAATGGCCTGCTCAGGGCCATGCAGCGTTGCGACGTCCATGCCCTTATTGAAAAGCGCCCTTGCGACCTGCTCGCGCACGCCCGGGCTGCTGTCATCGCCAAAGCGCTGCACCAGCGCGTCATACACAACAATGGCCTGCTCAGGGCCATGCAGCGTTGCTACGTCCACGCCCTTATTGAAAAGCGCCCTTGCGACCTGCTCGCGCACGCCCGGACTGCTTTTGTCGCCAAAGTGCTGAACTAGTCTGTCATACACGACTATCGCTTCTTTCTGTCGCCCTAATCGGTTCAGTGCAACTCCTTGGGCAAACATATACCTTGCCTGATCTGCATCTTCCGACTGTTGGTCGCTGGCCGCAGCCTGAAAAGACTGCAGAGCACCGGTGTAATTCTCGGAATTGAAGAACGCCAAGCCGCGCGTGAAATGGTCCGAGCTCGAAAAACTAGATTCCGGTTTTAACTTGAGATCTTCGCTAATCTGGGCAACTTGATCAGCAGCTGCCTGGTCGGTTGCGTTATTGCCAGATTTGTCATGTGGCCTTAGCAGTGTCGCTGCAGCTGCGGTTATGGAATCTGAATTGCTTTGAATATGCGCACTTGCCGCAGTGGCGGTTCGGGCCACTCTGTCTTCATGCGCGACGATTGCTTGAGTGGCATTTTCAGCCTTGGTCTCGAGATCAGCAATTTTTTTAGTTAGTCGGGTGGCATTCTCTTCGAACCATGCTTGTGCGGCTTGATTTGCCTCGGCCTTCGCCCTAGCAGTAGCACTAAAGTAGGTGATAAGGCCTGCGGCGGCGACTAAAACCGTGATTGCCATTCCTGTCAAGCTGATGTGGTTGCCCAGCATTGTGGTCTGATTTGACGCGGCTGCGAGGTGATTGCCTTGCTGTGTGGCAGCTAAGCTCAGGTCAGAGAGGCGATTGTTCTGTGCCTCGATCTTTGCTGTAAGAATCGCTTGCTCTTTGTCGAGCGCGCGCAACTGCTCTTGAATTCTTTCCACCTCAACTTGAGTTGTGCTAGTTGTGGGTGAGGCAATTGAATTACAGAAGGCAAGCAGGCCAATGCACATTGCGACCGCCATACGACCCAATCTGGCGTTGATGCAGTAAGTGTTCATATAAATATTGTCACCAATAGGCCTGAATACGTGCCATAGCTCGATTCATACAGAACTTATCTACTTGGAATTCTCTGTTGGCTGGGCAGTCCAGTTTGAATATCTGTATAAAACATTACATTTGGAGCCCAGAGGTCTTCACTCGACTTAGTTGCAGTATCAACATTGAAAACTCAGATTCCTAGAATAACGAAGCCCTCGCATATTTTGGACATATAGATTCATTCTGTAGGGCTGATCTGTTTCAGGTTACAGCTGTTACCTCCATTATGGATTGCGGATCTCCTCTAGAAAGTAACTTGCTCTAGATTAAATTTCCTCTCCGTACAGTTATTGACACTAGTCCAAGGCTGATCGGACTGCATCCGCTCAGCAAATTGTTCCCCGATAAGTGCTGGGCGGTTATTCCGGCTGGTGATCTCCCAGGTCAGGCGCTTCGATTCAACGACCCAGTAAACGGCACGGACCAATGAATTGCCAGCGGAGTTGGGATCTGCGTACGTTTCAAAGGCGGTTGTTTCAACCCCAAATGGCTTCTGAGACGCTGGGTCTCCATACATTCCAAGCTTTTCAGAGCTGTACATTGCCAGTTTGATTGGTGCCCGCCGACCACTGAATGGACCGTCCTGTGCGCGGCAGTATTCATCCCATGCTGCTGATGCGTTATCGCGACCTTCGATCACAGCGATCTTGTTTACGGCATCGTGTGCGCGTTTGAGGTGTGCAGGTGCATTCGCCGGAAGTGCTTCTATGCGTCGCAGTTCGCGCCAAACACCGACGGGAGGTCCCCCTACTTGCTGAAACTGGCGAATTCCCCAAGTGGTGGCCCAGGCCTCCACTCGAATCGCAGTCGTTGTTGCAGGTTGCCCGTTTAAATCATTGCCAACATATTGGCCGTCAATATTCTTGGCGATGTATTTCGCCACGTAGCCTGCGGCACTGCCTTTTGCAGGATCCATCAGTTTGAAGTCGCAGCGACGTTCCTGTGCACCAGGTTCATTCGGGTTGTCGTTCAGCGCGTGTTTTTTCATGATCTCTTGAACTCGACTAACTGATTCCTTGAGGCAAAAAACCAGCAAGTGCCAATGGGGAGTGCCATCGTGTTGCGGCTCCGCAATCCGGATGCCGTATAGAGCAATGCCTTGGCGTGCAAGGTGGCTACGGATCCGTGACCAAACTTTGGCGAGATACCTCTGCGCAGTTTTTGGATTCTCAGCTGCATCGTAGTTTTTGTTGTCCACCACCATGGCCCCGTTATTGACAGTCAAGAACCTATGAAATCGACTTGGGCAAGTGATGGTTATAAATTGGCCAACATGTCCCATGGACAAGGCGAGGCGTTCAAAGCCAGAAATCCGCGTCATGAGCTCAGCCCGGCGGATAGCCTTGTTGGCCGTTCCTTTGGCCGCCAATTCGGCCAACGTGAAATGTTGCCCATATTCATTGGTGGCAATCGTGGCCTCGAGGGTTGCGGTATTGCGTTGGTTCTGTTGAATACGAGCGCGCAATCGCTCATTACTCACATAAAGATCGCGGAGCCTGTTGACAAAGCCCAGGCGAATTGCGGCTGCTTCAACGGTATGACCTTGATGCTTTCGTAACTTGCGTCGCCACCAAAGTGGGCAACACATGCGCGAAATCGCAGGCCCATTCCGAGTCTTCTCCGGTGGGGGAGTGATTCCCTGTCCATTACATAGACGTTCCATAGCCGCGCGCAACTCAGCAGCGGTATGGAATAGCTCAGCCCTCCCTGCGCATCGTTCCGCCAGTAACTTGGCAGCTTCACATACATCGGCATCAGATGCATCCAGGGGAATGCGAACTCGAAGCAGTGACTCGGTTGTCTCTCGCAGTTCGACGTTGGCACCGTAGTAATCAGACTTGCTGCGTCGTTTCCATGCCTTCAGAAGTCTGGATTCCCAGCGGGGCGGTAGATTTGAGGTCCTGCCATAGGTCCATTCCGCGTCCGTCGGTGTGCGAAGGCAGTGCATTTGATGCATTTAGACGTCGGACGTGACTTGCAGAATTCGGCGCAAATCGGCCACAGGCCATGCAAGACGTCCGTGAACGCGTATGGGGCGAAGCGGTCCGTTTTCGCGCATTGCCCATAAGCGCAGTGTTTGTTGAGCACGGTTCAGGTGATATGCAGCCTCTGGTGTGCTGAGGCTGGAACGCATCTCACGGGCCAAAGGAACGCAATGAACTTGATTTGTGGCCATGTGTAAACCTCTTGGGTTTGTTGAACATGGACAGAACTCTCAGGGCGCAACCCCACTTACGGTCAAGGCGTAAGGGCCTTACGGTTCGCGAACCCGCATGAAACCTAGAGATTTTGAAGCGTGCGTTAGCCCTTACGGTTGCGGGAGTCAGACGAAAGTACGGCTAAGATCAATCGAAACATTGCTATTCAGGGCGGGGGAGACATGAGTGAAGAAAACGAATCGATGCTTTTGGATGGGCCAGCTCCTCCTAGACGTGCAGGGGAAGTCCCACAGTTTGTAGTTGGCCAAAACTACAACCGTCTAAACGAAATACACCTGAACTACGGCGGTAGTCGGCAAAGTGGAGTTTCAACCTCGGCCGCATGTCCAGCAATCTTCTTGTTCACTGGCGACTCTGGCGAGCAATTCGGATATCGCGACGACTTTGATTCAGCTGACGTCTTTTCCTATACAGGGGAGGGTCAAGTCGGAGATATGAAGTTCAAGGCGGGAAACCGCGCTATTCGCGACCATGCTGCAGATGGTCGTGGTCTTTACCTCTTTAGATCAATTGGAAAAGGCAAGCCGCAGCGCTACATGGGCGAGTTCGTCATGGCGAATTACTCCATTCGTCGAGGTCCAGATCGCGAAAAGACTGAGCGCGACATCATTGTGTTTCACTTGCTTCGAGTAGATGCCAAGCAAGATGCGCCAACAATTTCTGCTCAAGCTTCAAGTCCGATTTCTAAACTAGAAGCAAGGAAGAAGGCTTTAGAAGCCTGTACGGGAGTAGCTGGCCCTGCCGGAGCCCAGGCCGTACGTACGGTGTACGAGCGCAGCAAGGCTGTACGAGACTACGTGTTGTTGAGAGCTGAGGGAAGGTGTGAGGCCTGTACGAAACCGGCCCCCTTTTTCGGTTTGGATGGCGAACCTTATCTGGAGGCTCACCACACAACGAGGTTATCTGATGGCGGTGTGGACCATCCTCGTTATGTAGCGGCACTTTGCCCAACCTGCCATCGCGAAATACATTACGGAAAAAACGGCAAGGAAATCAATCGGCGTTTGATTGGTCACTTGGCTCAGTTAGAGAAATAGGCATTCGTTACCCGTACCAGTACCCCTAACCGTTGCTATATCCGAATCTGTATCTGTATCTGTATCTGTATCCGTATCCGTATCCGTATCCGTATCCGTATCCGTATCCGTATCCGTATCCCTAGGGGTAGGGGTAGCAATAAGGTCAAGGATCGATTTGTTGAACCAATGCAAACTGTGACCAATGCAGCAAGAGTACCTAGATCTTCTCAGCGGACCAGTCCAAGAGTTCATCCATGAAGTGGAGACACTAGCGGGTGTGAAAATCCTAGTCTTGTTGGATCCCAAACTGAGCCGTGGTGGATCTGGTGGGCAAGGGTATCTGGCTGTCGAAATAAACGCCCGTAGCGTTCGACTGTTCGCGCCTAGCAACGGATACTTTCCCGATGGCGCAGTTCGACATGAGGTACTGCACGTACAGCGGATCCATGGCCATGGCGTTCCGCGGCTAGTTTTGGCTGAACAGGAGCCTTGGGATCCAGTTTTTTCAGACGCTCTGGGCGCATTGGACAATGCCCTCGAGCATATCGTTATCGTCCCTGCGGAGCTCCAGTTTCACCCAGAACGCCGCGAGCATTGGGAAGCAGTTATGGCGAATGTTTGCTTGGGTCTTCTTGATGCACCAGAGGAGGAGCGTGCTCTGGCTGGCTGCCTTCATTGGACATTCTTACGCCATGTTCTACCCAACTCCCCTCAGGTTGCAATGCTGGGCGACTATCTCAATCGGTATGGTTTGCTGGAGATGGCGGATGAATTTGCGGGTCAGGTCATTGCCGTACTACCTAGCAAGGAGGAAATGTTTCGTGTTCTTTGTCGCTTCTTCCCCGGATACCCAAGGCAACGTGTCGCATTCGAATACTTCGACAAGTTCACAGGAGCACACCAGGAACTTGTCATTTGAAGATCAGCAGAAACTCTGCTTACTTTTTCAAGCCAGTCCAGACGCCAAGTTTTTGAGACTTCTTAGTGCTTGAATTCATCATCGGTAGCAGTTGCCGAACTCTGGCATCCGAAATTCCAAATTGCTTTGCTGCAGCCCTGGTTCCGTGTTGGTCGCGATAGGCTGAAAGTACTTGGAGCTTTTCAGTCGTCCATTTCTTTGAAGTGCCTTCCGAAGGTTCACTATGAACTTCTAGCGGCATCGGTATCTCTTCATTTGCAGGGCTTAGAAGATCGACCTGGCGCGATGTTTCGGCATTAGCTGTTGGCAGAAGTGATTGCAGCGCCGGCGGAATGTCTACTGCCTGAATGTCATGTGCCCACGCGATGACATCAGCCGGCTTAAGCTGAGCAGGTTTCATTGCGCTGGAGCGTTCAGCCAGTATTCGGAGTTGCTGATACCGGTGAACGAATTCGGGGAGTACGGCGGGTTCACTTTGCGCAAAGAAGAAACTTGTCTCAGGTTCCAGCTCACGCTTCATTGCGGCCCACGTCAAGACTTTTGGGTCTTTTGCGAGCAAGAGGGCGAGCGCCTCGTCAAATTTCCAGTACTCGACCTTTGTCCAAAAGGCAAAGTCGGCATTTGCTGATGGTCGGTTGTAGAACTTTGCGGCTTCTTTAGCTGCCTCTTTGGCTGCCTTTTTTGCCTTGGCAGCAGCGGCCCTAGCTATTTGCTGTGCTTTTTGCTTCTCCAGTACTTGCTGGTGCAACTTGCGCAATTCGAGTTCGGGTAGGGCAAGCAACTTTGTTCGCTGTGCTTCAACCTCCTCGATGACCTTCTTAGTGTGTGCGTCTGCTGGGCGACCATTCATCTTGGCGATGGCGGCAGCTGCCTCGGCTAGGGTAATCATTGGATGCGAATAGAGCAGGATCGCCTCGACCGCAGAGTTGTAGGGTCTTGTGGCTGGCGCTGCAGTTGATCCTGGGCGAGCCGATTGATCTGGCATCGCTGACTCCTTGAATATCGTTGGCCTCTATTGGTAGGGCGCTGTTTTACGTTGATTCTCGATGATAGATGGCGCCAATTAAAGAAAGGTTGGCGTTGGGAAGGTGTCCAATGAGATGGGTTCCAATGCGCACTCTCCCATTGGCGGGGTGCTCATGGGCGCGGACCTGAGAACAATCCCTAAGGACATCTTCCTTAAGGAATCTCTCTTAGGAACGTTTCCTAAAGGATGTGGGGTACCGTGTCCTTAGGTCACGTCACTTCACGGCGCGCAGGCGGTTTGGAGCGGCGAGAGGTACAAAATACACGTTGCCTTGTTCCAAAATCCAGGCCTCGATTTTTTCGTGGTGAACGCGCAGCAAATCAAGGGGGCGCACGGTGTAATGCTTTTCTGCAGTCGCGCTGGGTTTATGCCCCATGAGCTGTGCGACGACTCCTGCCGGTATCTCAAGCCATTCGGTCAGCGACTTGAAGGATCGGCGCAGGCCATGCAGAGTCATTCCTTCAATACCTGCGACCTTGCACGCTTTTTCGTGCTGCTTGTGAGGCGTACTCATGGCCTTCTTCTTCATCTTGTCTTCTAACGAGGGGCTTGCAAAAACCCATTCATTCACCCTAGGCAGGGCATCGATCAGGTAGGCGACATAGGGGGTAAGTGGAATGACGCGTTCACCTTCGACCTTGTCGCGGATGGTGAGACCTTGCCATTTCTGGTTGACGTCTTTCCACCGCAAGGACAGGATTTCACCGGGGCGGGCTCCGGTCAGTAGCAGGACCTGGAGGTAAGCAGCAGCTAGGTTGTTGGAGAGCTGGCGCACAGCATTAAACCAGGCTGCGAGTTGCTCGCGCTGCAGCGAGTCCTGTTTCACCTTGGCCTTACCCAGGACCTCGCGTACGACTTTGGCCTTTGCGGGGTTCTGCGCAGGCAGGACCTTGGCATATTGGGGTTGCTCGCTGCACCAGCTTAAGAAACCACGCAGTAAGCGCCAGGACAGGCGAGTCGCGGTTGGTCGATTGGCAGTCTCTCTCTCTGCCCAGGCACTCAGTTCGGTGGGTGTCAGATCCTTCAGTTTGAGCTGCATCAGCGGGTAGAGTGGTCCTGCGATAGTTTCCTTGCGACCGCGGGTCCCACGTATGGCCTTGATACCCCCGGCCTTGGCTTTGGCAACGTGGTCGCGGTAATGCAGATCGCCCCACCGGTCCCGACGTGCTGCTAGGTATTCGTTCCAGACAGCCTCGACGCTCACGGATTCAGCCACCGCCTTCTTGGCGCGGGCGACGCGTTCTGCGGTCTGTTCGCGCTCGACTTCGCGTGGGTCGTTACCCTGGTCGATCAGTACGCGCTGGCGGTTGGCTTCTGTGCGGGCGCCTTCGATGGTCCAACTGCGGATGTCGCCAATAGTGCGCCGAATTGTCTGTCGTCCGAGCTTGGCCTCAAACACATAGGCCTTGGCACCATTGGCGGTGACGCGTACGCGCAGGGCAGGGGCTTTGCGGTCACGCAGGAAGGCCTGGGCTTTTCCTGGCGGGCATTGCAAGCGCTCGATCAGGCCTGCGGTCAGGTCTTGCGGTTCGCTCAAATCTACCGCGGCACTCTTTAAAGGACGGCTCATCCTTTGGTTCTCGCTGGTTGAAGGATCATGAATCCTTTGGTTGCCATGTAGCCACCATGTAGCCAAAAACATGCATTTTTGGCAAATTCTGTTCAACACTCGAAAAACAGAAAGTGGCTACTTCCCTGGTATTTTCAGAGGAAAACGCGGTTTTGCGCAACAAAATTCAACACAGGAAAATACCGTCAGATAAGGACTCATAATCCTTTGGTCGAGTGTTCAAGTCACTCACGCCCTACCATTCAAACAAACAAAAAGCCTGTGCGTCTCACGACCCACAGGCTTTTTTCATTGCGCGCTGAAGCAATCAACGCATCAGCACCTCAGTGCTGAAACACCACCGCTTCCAGCTTCATCCCCTTGATTTTCTCGGCCGCGGCATCGGCCAGGGCCTTGCTCAGGTAGGGGCCTACGCGCACGCGGGTGAGGGGGCCTTTTTTGCTCTTCACCACATCGGTGAATACGGGCAGCTCGGCCTTCTCCAGGGTGCGGAAGGCGTTGGTGCCGTTGGTGGGCACGGCAAACAAACCTACGTTGATATAGAAGCCGGGCACCAGGTCGCCGCCGCTGGACTTGGGGGCGGCTGCTTTGGCGCTGGCTTTGTGGTCAGCACCTGCGTGGGCAGCGGCTTTTTCTTTGCCCTTGGTGGGTGATTTGGCGGCCACGGCGGGTTCGGGTGGTGCCATCACGGGGGTGGACTTCATGACCGGCTGGGGCTCCAGCGGCGCGGTGTCGGCGGTGCTCACGGGCACGGGGGCCGGGCTGGGCTTGGGCGCTTCTTCCGCCACCACAGGCGGTGCGGGTGGGGGGGCCACAGGTTGGGCAGCAGGCGGGGGCGGTGCGTCGTCAGAACCCCACGTCAGTGCCTTGGGCCAGATGGCGCAGCCGGAAAGCGCGCTGGCCAGCAGGCCGGCGGCCAGCAGGGTGCGGCCGGTGCGCAGGGGGTGAGGGGCCATGGGCAGGTGGGGCACAGAAGACATAGGGCTGCTGCTTTCTCGTTAAAACGGGGTCATGGGGTGACTGCTGCACCGCATGCACGGGGCGTGCCGGCGCAATCCTCAAAATGTACTGTATGTAAAGCATGGTTCCACCGTCTGCGTGCGGCTTGACCCAGCGCAACACCTGCGGCCGCCAGCGGCCTACGCTGGAGGTGTTGTTCAACACACAGAAAGAAACACCATGTCGCATTACCACGCAGTTGTCTGGTTGGATCATTCGGAGGCGCACGTCATGCACATTGCGCCGGACGATGTGGAGGCCTCCATCGTGCGACCCAAGCACCCGCATTCGCATGTGCACGCCAAGAGCGGCGTAGTGGGCTCGGGCAAGGCCGCCGAAGACAAGCAGTACTTCCACGCCATTGCCGAGGCACTCAAGGGCGCTGAAGAAATTTTGGTGGTGGGCCCGGCCCAAGCCAAGCTGCAGCTCCTCAAGCACCTGCACAGCCACGACCCGCAGGTGGGCAACAAGGTGGTGGGTGTGGAAAGCATTGACCACCCCACCGACGCCCAGCTGGTGGCCTACGCCCGCAAGTACTTCATCACCAAAGACCCGATGCTGGCCTGAAGCCCTGCCGCACCGACGCGGCCCACCGGCCCCCCTAGAATGGCCGCGCACCATGGTGGTGGTTGGCATAAAGGGGTAGGCATGAAAGCGCTTCGCATAGTCGGGTGGGTGGTTCTGGCGGTGGTGGGCCTGTTGGCCGTGGCGGTGGGCGCTTTGTTTGCGCTGTTTGACGGCGACAAGATCAAGGCCGAAATCAGCCGCACCGTGCTGGAGCAAAAGCAGCGCACGCTGGTGATTGCGGGCAAGCCCCAGCTCTCGGTGTGGCCGGATGTGGGCATTCAGCTTGACGGGGTCACCCTCTCGGAGCGTGGCAGCAGCACCGAGTTTGCGGCCCTGCAGTCGGCTCGCGTGTCGGTAGCGGTGATGCCACTGCTGAGCAAACAGGTGCAAGTGCACGCCCTCGACGTAACCGGCCTCAAGGCCACCCTCATCAAGCGCAAAGATGGCAGCCTGAACATTGCCGACTTGTTGGGCGACCCAAGCGCCCAGTCCGCACCAGTCAATGCACCTGTGCAGCCAGCAGAGCCCCTCAAGATCGACGTGGCCGCCATCCGTATTGCTGACGCCCAGCTCACCTGGCGCGACGAGCAGGCTGGCAGCACCACCAACATCAACAACCTGAGCCTCTCCACCGGCCATGTGCAGGCGGATACAGGCGCCAAAACGGCCAACATCGAAAAACTGAGCCTCGCCATCAAAGGCCAGGCCGGGGTCGACGGCTTTAGCCTCGCACTGGACGCACCCAAGCTGGCCTTGTCGCCCGCCCGCTCCAGCGGCGAGGCAGTCACCCTGAGTGCGGGTGTGCAGGGCAGCGGCCGCAGCGCGCTGCTGAAGCTGGTGCTTAGCGGGGTGGAGGGCAATGCCGACGCCATCCGTATCAGCAAGCTCACCGGCAGCTTGGACCTCGCCCACCCCGACATGCCCATGAAGCAGCTCAGCCTGCCGCTGAACGGCAGCCTGCAGGTGAACCTGGCGCAGCAAAGCGCGGCCTTGGCGCTGGCTACCAAGTTTGATGAATCCAACATCGCCACCAAGCTCAACGTGGCCAGGTTTGCACCCTTGTCGCTGGGCTTTGACTTGGACATCGACCAGCTGAATGTGGACAAATACCTGCCGCCCAAACCCGCTGGCGAGGCACCTGCCAAAGAGGCCGCGGGCAAAGAGGCGCCCATCAACCTGGCTGCACTCAAAGGGCCCACGGTGCAGGGCAACATCCGCATCGGCAGCCTGCAGGTGGCCAAGCTCAAGCTCGCGCAAATCAACGCCAAGCTGGCGCTGGCCGGTGGCAAGCTCGATGTGGCGCCGCTGAGCATGAAGCTCTATGAAGGCAGCACCAGCGGCAGCGTGTCGGTGAACGCCAATGGCAACCAGATCGCCCTGCGCCAGAACCTGCAGGGCGTGAGCATCAACCCGCTGATGAAAGATCTGCTGGACAAAGACATGCTCGAAGGCCGCGGCAATATCACGCTGGACATAAACACCCGCGGCGAGACGGTAAGTGCATTCAAAAAAGCGCTGGGCGGCAACGCCGCGCTGGCGCTGAAAGACGGCGCCATCAAGGGCATCAACCTTGCGCAAAGCCTGCGCGATGTGAAAGCCAAGCTGGGCCAGGCGGACACCACCCAGGCGGCCAATGCGAGCCAGAAGACCGACTTCTCGGAGCTGACTGCCAGCTTCAAAATCGCCAACGGCGTAGCCCGCAACGACGACCTGAGCATGAAGTCCCCCTTCATCCGGCTGGGTGGTGCAGGCGACATCGATGTGGGGGCCGGCCAGATGAACTACCTGGCCAAAGCCACGGTGGTGGCCAGCGGCGAAGGGCAGGGCGGCAAAGACGCCAACCAGCTCAAAGGCCTGACCGTGCCGGTGCGCCTGAGCGGCCCGTTTGAGGCGCTGAGCTACAAGATTGAGTTCGGCGCCATGCTGGAGGACGCCACCAAAGCCAAGGTGGAAGAGAAAAAGCAGGAAATCAAGACCAAGGTCGAAGACGCCGTGAAAGACAAGGCCAAAGACCTGTTCAAGGGCCTGCTGGGCAAGTGAGCAGCGCGCAGTGAGTTTGTGTTTGCTCCTGATTTAGGAGCTGCCCGCGCATATTCCATGCGCGCTGGCGGCCTATTTGGCATTCAACCCTGAGTGATCAGGCTTTGGCCTTGGGCTTGCGCTGGCGCTCGATTAGCAGGGCGCGGCAGCTGCCGTTGATGACGCGCAGCTCAGCCAAGGTGGCGTCGATCTGGGCGCGCTTTTTCTCCAGCTCGGTGATCTCGTTGTCAGTGCGGGTGATGACGTACTGCAGCTGCTGGGCGCGGCCTTCGCCATGGTCGCCATACAAATCGAGATAGGTTTTTATTTCTGAGAGCGGCGAGCCGATGGCCTTGGCCCGCAGGATCAGGGCCAGCCGTGCCCGGTCGCGCCGGGTGTAGACGCGGGCACCGTTCACCCGGCGGGGGGCGAGCAGGCCCTTGTCTTCATAAAAGCGCAGCGCCCGCAGGGTGATGCCGAACTCACGGCACAGCTCGGTGATGCCGAAGAGTTCGGTGGTGCCCTCGTCGCGGTGGGAGTCGACAAACGCTTGCGCGTCGGTCAGTGCGTCGGGCACAGGGGCGTTTTTGGCCATGCGCAGGGTCAGATCACGCGTTGCAGGCGCATGGCTACGCCCATGTCGCCGCTGACCTTGAGCTTGCCGGCCATAAAGCCGGTGGCGGGCTCCAGGTCGCCGTCCAGCATGGCTTGCAGGTTGTCCAGGGTGATGCCGACGGTGCAGTCGGTATCGGTGTTGGTGTTGCTCACGGTGTTGGGGGTGCTGGCACCGTCGATGACGATGACGCCGTCAGCGCCCATGTCGAACTTCAGGGTGGCGTTGAGGCCGCTGTCGTCGCCCACTTTGGCGCGGATGGCTTGGGTTGCGGATTCGAGGGACATGTTGTGTTCTCCGGTGTCGGGTAAATCGAATGGACCGTGGCGGATGGTAGTGGCCGAGCATAACGTAAGGCATAGTGAAAACACCTATACGGCAACTGATTGACGTTAACGTCACCCTAGCCTCTAATGCGGCAAGCAACTCAGAAAGCTCAGACCTATGCCTGCCCTGCGTTCCAAGATCAACCCGCGCTCCGATGCTTTTGCCGCCAATGCCCAGCGCATGCAGGGCCTGCTGGCCGAGGTGCAGCGCTTGCAGGACATGGTGATTGCCGAGTCGGAAAGCAAGCGCGAAAAGTTTGAGAAGCGCGGCCAGCTGCTGCCGCGTGAACGCGTGGCCCGCCTGCTGGACCGCAACTCGCCGTTCCTGGAGCTGAGCCGCTTGGCAGGCCTCAACATGCATGACGACGACGGCAAAAAGGCAGTACTGGGTGGCGGCTCCATCATCGGCATTGGCACCGTGGCGGGCAAGCGCTGCCTGATCTCGGTGAACGACAGCGCGGTCAAAGGCGGCACCGTGGCTCCCATGGGCCTCAAGAAAGCCTTGCGCGCCCAGGAGGTGGCCCTGCAAAACAAGCTGCCGGTGATTTACCTGGTGGAGAGTGGTGGCGCCAACCTGATGTACCAGTCCGAAATCTTTGTGGAAGGCGGGCGCAGCTTTGCCAACCAGGCGCGCATGTCGGCCGCGGGCATTCCGCAAATCTCGGTGGTGCATGGCTCCAGCACGGCGGGCGGTGCGTATCTGCCCGGTTTGTCGGACTACGTGGTGCTGGTGCGCGGGCGCAGCAGCATCTACCTTGCGGGCCCCCCACTGGTGAAGGCCGCCATCGGCGAGGACTGCACCGACGACGAGCTGGGCGGCGCCGAGACGCATGCGCAAGTGACCGGATTGGGTGAGTACCTGACTGAAGACGACGCCCACGCCATCGCCCTGACCCGCGAGCTGATGGACAAGATCAACTGGGACACTGCACCACACGCTCCAGCCCAGGGCGCTGGCTTTGCAGCACCGCTGTTTGACGAGCAGGAGCTGATGGGTATCGTCCCTGCCGATGAGCGCGAGCCCTACGACGTGCGCGAGGTGATTGCACGGCTGGTGGATGGCTCGGACTTTTTGGAGTTCAAAGCCGGCTACGCCCCCGAAATGATGTGCGGCCACGCCCGCATCGAGGGGCGGCTGGTGGGCATTCTGGGCAATAACGGGCCCATTCAACCCGCCGGCTCTACCAAGGCGGCGCAGTTCATCCAGCTGTGTGACCAGAGCGGCACGCCGCTGCTGTTTTTGCAGAACACCACCGGCTACATGGTGGGCTCGGTGGCCGAGCGCAATGGTGCCATCAAGCACGGCAGCAAGATGATTCAGGCGGTAGCCAACGCGCGCGTGTCCAAGTTCACCGTGGTGCTGGGCGGCTCGTATGGCGCGGGCAACTACGGCATGTGCGGGCGCGGGTTTGACCCGAACTTTATCTTCAGCTGGCCCACCGCGCGCACCGCGGTCATGGGTGGAGCACAGGCCGCCAAGGTGATGGACATCGTGAACCGCGCCAAGGTGGAGCGTATGGGCATGGAGGCGAATGACGAGGCGCTCAAGGCCATGTCCGACGGGCTGCGCCTGCGGCTGGAAAAAGAGAGCGCAGCGCTCTTTGGCACGGCCCGCTTGTGGGATGACGGAATCATCGACCCGCGAGACACCCGCCGCATTCTGGGCTTGTGTCTCGCGCTGGCTGCCGAGGCAGCTGACCGCCGGCTGAACGCCAACACTTTTGGTGTGGCTCGCCTCTGAGCGCGGCTGCCCGACTCACGCATTACAACGACCCGAGGACACCCCATGAAATTCACCTCCGAGCACACCCAGATTGCCGACACGGTGCGCAAATTTGTGGCTAACGAGATCAACCCCTTCACTGCGGAGTGGGAGAAAGCGGGCATTTTCCCGGCGCGTGCGTTGTTCAAGAAGATGGGCGACCTCGGGCTGCTGGGCATTAAGTACCCCACCGAGTTCGGTGGCATGGGGCTGGACTTCAGCTATTCCATGGTGATGGCCGAGGCGTTGGGCGACTGCAATGTGGGCGGTGTGCCCATGGCCATCGGCGTACAGACCGACATGTGCACGCCGGCATTGGCCCGCTTCGGCAGCGACGAGCTGCGCAACCAGTACTTGGCGCCTGCGATTGCAGGTGACATGGTGGGCTGCATCGGCGTGAGCGAGGTAACCGGCGGCTCGGATGTGGCCGCCCTCAAAACCACAGCCCGCAAAGACGGCGGTGACTACGTGATCAACGGCTCCAAGATGTGGATCACCAACGGCATGCAAGCCGACTGGTGCTGTCTGCTGGCCAACACCAGCGAAGGTGCGGTGCACAAGAACAAGTCGCTCATCATCGTGCCCATGGATGCGTCGGGTATTACCCGCCAGAAGATCGAGAAGATCGGCATGCACAGCAGCGACACGGCGCAGCTGTTTTTTGACAACGTGCGGGTGCCGCAGCGCAACCTGATCGGCCAGGAGGGCATGGGCTTCATGCTGCAGATGCTGCAGTTCCAGGAGGAGCGGCTCTACGGCGCGGCCAGCAGCCTGCGCTCGCTGGACAACCTGATCAACCTCACCATCGACTACACCCGCCAGCGCCAGACCTTCGGGCAGCCTATCCTCAACAACCAAGTGGTGCATTTCCGCTTGGCCGAGCTGCGCACCGAGGTGGAGTGCCTGCGCGCGCTCACCTACCGCGCGGTGGAGCAGTACGTGGGCGGCAAGGATGTGACCAAGCTGGCCTCCATGGCCAAGCTCAAGGCGGGCCGCCTGAGTCGCGAGGTGACCGACAGCTGCCTGCAGTACTGGGGCGGCATGGGCTTCACTGCCGACAATCCGATCTCGCAGGCCTACCGCGACAGCCGCCTCATCTCGATTGGCGGCGGTGCGGACGAAATCATGCTGGGCATCATCTGCAAGCTCGAAGGCACCTTGCCCGGCAAAGCCGCCTGAGCTATGCAGGTTTCTGAGTCAAATAGCCCGATGGCGCCCATGGATAGTGCGCAAGCAGCTCCTGAAAGAGGAGCAAATTCGCCTGCGCCAGGCTACGGGCATATCCGCGCAGATCAGGTGGGGGCGGTGTTGCACATCACCCTGAACCGGCCTGAGGCGCGTAACGCCATGTCCCTGCAAATGGTGGCCGAGCTGCAACAAGCTTTGCAGGCGGCTGAGGCCACCGCAGGCAACGAAGGCGCTGTGCGCGTGGTGGTGTTGCGCGGCGCAGGCGGGCACTTCTGCGCGGGTGCGGACCTCAAAGACATGGCTGGCGCACGCATGCGCTCCATGCAGCGCGAGGCTGGCGCGCCCGACCCGATTGCAGAGGTGAACGCCGCCTTCGGCCGCCTGTGCGTGGCCTACGCCCAGACCCCGCTGGCCGTGGTGGCCGTGCTGGGAGGCACGGTCATGGGCGGCGGCTTCGGCCTGGCCTGTGTGGCCGACGTGGCGCTGGCGGACGACAGTGCCTCGTTCCGCCTGCCCGAGACGTCGCTGGGCGTAGTGCCCGCGCAAATCGCCCCGTTTCTGGTCGAGCGCTTGGGCTATTCGCAAGCCAAACGCTTGGCAGTGACCGGCGGGCGCTTGGACGCCGCTGCGGCGCACAGAATGGGCTTGGTGCATGAGCTGTGCAGTGCTGACGAACTGCACCATGCACTGAACCGCGTGCTCTCCGACATATTGGCCTGCGCCCCCGGCGCCTTGGCCGCCACCAAAGCCTTGATGCAGCAAGCGCGCTTTAGCCCGGCTGCTGATCTGGTGGAGCAAGCCGCAGCCGTATTCGCCCACTCAGCGCAAAGCGCCGAGGGCCTAGAGGGCATGACTGCATTCATACAAAAGCGCAAACCCAAATGGGCCATGACATGAAATTTTGGTCAACCAACAACGCGACTCCAAGCCTGTGGGGCAATGCGCTTTGCGTAGGTCAAGGAGGAGCCCGCGCAGCGGGCGGGGGACACGAAGCAAAGCGCATTGCCCCGCAGGCGCCACAGGAGGAGGGCGCATGATGTTCAGCAAAATCTTGATAGCCAACCGCGGCGAAATCGCCTGCCGGGTGATCCGCACAGCCCGCAAACTAGGCTACCAAACCGTGGCCGTGTACAGCGATGCCGACCGCGACGCACCCCATGTGGCCCTGGCCGATGAGGCCGTGCACATCGGCCCCTCGCCCGCCGCCGAGTCGTACCTCAAGGTAGACGCCATTCTGGAAGCCGCGCGCAAAACCGGCGCAGATGCTTTGCACCCCGGCTACGGCTTCTTGAGCGAGAACGCTGCGTTCGCTAAGGCCTGTGCCGATGCGGGCGTGGTGTTCATCGGTCCGCCGCCGGACGCCATCACCGCCATGGGCGACAAGGCCTTGGCCAAGCAGCGCATGTTGCAAGCCGGCGTGCCCTGCGCACCGGGCTATCTGGGTGCGGACCAGAGCGACGCAGTACTGACGCAGGAGGCCCACAAACTGGGCTACCCGCTGCTGGTGAAAGCCGTGGCCGGTGGCGGCGGACGGGGCATGCGACTGGTCGGCAGCGACGCCGAATTGCAGCCCGGCCTGGAGGGCGCCCGACGGGAAGCCATTAGCGCATTCGGCGATGGCACCCTGATGTTGGAACGCCTGATAGACAACGGCCGCCACATTGAAATACAGGTGTTTGCGGACGCGCACGGCAACGCGGTCTACCTGGGTGAGCGCGACTGCACGGCCCAGCGACGCCGGCAAAAGGTGATTGAAGAGGCGCCGTCCCCGGTGGTCAGCCCCGCCATGCGCGAGGCCATGGGGCGCGATGCGGTGGCCGCGGCGCTGGCGGTGGGCTATCGCGGTGCGGGCACGGTGGAGTTCATTGTGGATGAGCACCTCAAACACTACTTTCTGGAGATGAACACGCGCCTCCAGGTGGAGCATCCGGTTACCGAATGCATCACCGGTTTCGACCTGGTGGAGTGGCAGCTGCAAGTAGCAGCGGGCGAGCCCTTGCCGGCGCGGCAGGAGGACATCCGCCTGAGTGGCCATGCCATCGAGGCACGCCTGTATGTGGAAGACCCGTACACCGGCTTTGCGCCGCAGACCGGCACCGTGGTCTATTGGCAGCCCGAGCGTGCGTTGCAGCCCGGCGTACGTATTGACGATGGCATCCGGCAAGGGAGTGTGGTTTCGCCGTTCTATGACCCGATGGTGGCCAAAGTCATCGTGCACGGGCGTGACCGCAGCGATGCCATTCGCCGACTGCGCGCGGCTTTGGCGAACGCGCCCTTGCTGGGTTTGAAGAACAACGGTCGTTTCCTGAGCGACTTGGTGGATCACCCGACCTTCCGCGAAGCGCGGATGACCACCACGCTGATCGACCAGTGGCTGGAGCAGGGTGAGCCGCTGCTGCAAGTCCCGGTGCCTTCTATGGCGGCCTGGCAAGTTGCTGCCTTGGCGTTGGCGCAGCAGCAAGGCAGCAGCTGGCGGGCCAACAGTGTGTCGGCCTACAGCGTGCGGTTGCAGTGCGGTGAAGTGGTGCGCACTGTGCGCATCAGCAGCGATGGTCAAGGCTTGACCACCATCACCATGGATGGGGTGACAGCGCAGGCCCGCGTCATCGCTTGGCAAGACGCCGTTCTGCGTCTGGAGCTGGACGGTGTGGCGCAGACCGCCATTGCCGTGTCGGCTGCCGGTGCGTGGCATGTGGCGCATGCGGGCTGCAGCCATGTGTTCAGCGAAGTGTCGGCCTTCCCCGATGCCAATGCTTTGAAAGATGCCAGCCGTGCACTATCGCCAGTGGCCGGTAAGGTCACGCAGGTGCTGGTGGCGCCGGGCGACGCGGTCAGAGAGGGCCAGCAACTCGTCTGCGTGGAGGCCATGAAGATGGAAATGTGGCTCTGTGCCGAACAGGCCGGCCAAGTGCAGGCGGTACATGCTCTTACAGGCGAGCAGGTGGAAGCCGGCGCGGTGCTGGTGGAGCTGAGCCCCGGGGCGGATGTGGCCCCCACTGAAACACACTGAGGAATCCCATGGACAAAGCCATATTGACCTGCGCCTTGACCGGCGTGTTGACCAACCCCAAGCAGCACCCCGTACCTGTCACGCCCGCCCAGATGGCGGCGGAGGCTCGCGATGCGTTCAATGCCGGCGCCAGCATCATGCACATCCATATGCGCATGCAAGAAGACGGCCTGGGGCACATGCCCAGTTGGGACCCGGATGTAGCCGAAAGCATTGTGAATGCCATTCGCGAGGCCTGCCCGGGCGTGATCATCAACCTGACCACCGGCGTGGTGGGCAAAGACATCAGCGGGCCGCTCAACTGCATACGCCGCGTCAAGCCCGAGATTGCCGCCTGCAACGCGGGCAGTCTGAATTACCTCAAGCTCAAGGAAGACGGCAGCTGGGCCTGGCCGCCCATGGTGTTTGACAACCCGGTGGCCAAGGTGCAGCAGTTTTTGGATGTGATGCAGGAGTGCGGCACCCATCCCGAGTTCGAGTGCTTTGATGTGGGCATCGTCCGGTCGGTGACCATGTATTTGAAGAACGGCATGCTCAAGCCCGACATGGGCCGGGCGGAATACAACCTGGTGATGGGTGTGGCTTCCGGCATGCCCTGCGATGCAGATTTGCTTTCACTCTTGCCGAAGTACATGGCGTCCGACAGTGTGTGGCAAACCACCTTGATTGGCCGCTCTGAGATCTGGCCGGTGCACCAGAAGACTGCCGATTTGGGAGGCATGCTGCGGACCGGTCTCGAAGACACCTTCTACTTACCCGATGGTGCACGCGCTGCCGGCAATGGTGTGCTCATCGAAGCGCTGGCAGCGTGTGCCCAGCGCGCTGGGAGAACAATTGCAAATCCTTCGGAGGCGAGAGCTATTTTGGGTCTGCGGGCAGGGTAGAATACGTTCATCCCGAATGCTGCAGAAAAGAGCGTTTGAAAAAGTTTCTCCGGTCTTTCCGGATAGTACGAAAAAAAGCGTGCTAGAATACGAAGCTTAGCGGCTGTAGCTCAGCTGGATAGAGTACTTGGCTACGAACCAAGGGGTCGTGGGTTCGATTCCTGCCAGCCGCACCAAAAAGTAAAGGTCTGCAATCGCAAGGTTGCAGACCTTTTTCTTATTCTGATTCCCAAATGGGCACATCCATGAGCAAGGCTTTTACCAAAGAGTCCGATGGTGCAGACGACGATGAGCTGCAACTGCCTGCACTGCCAGCCGGTGGCAAAAACTACATCACCCCCCAAGGTTTCGCCACACTGCGCGACGAGTTGCTCGACCTGATCGACAACGAGCGCCCCAAGATTGTGGACATCGTGCATTGGGCCGCCAGCAATGGCGACCGCTCAGAGAACGGTGATTACCTCTATGGCAAAAAGCGCCTGCGTGAAATCGACAGACGCATCCGTTTCCTGACCAAGCGTCTGGAGATTGCGGAAGTGACAGATCCCTCTCTGCACCACGGCAATGAGCAGATTTTCTTCGGCGCCACGGTGACCTATGTGGACGACCAGGATGTGGAGCGCACCATCACCATCAAAGGGATTGACGAGGCCAACAGTGCTGTTGGCGAGGTGAGCTGGATTTCGCCCATTGCGCGCACGCTGCTCAAGGCCCGCGAGGGCGATGAGCTTAAGTTGGTCATGCCCGATCGGGTTTGCGATATCGAGGTGCTGCGTGTGCAGTACCCAGCGCCCAAGACGGCCTGAAAGGCTCCAGTCGTTGAAGTGACTTAGCCGGCGCTGTTGCTTGCGCGCTGTGCCCGCAATACCGATGGCGTGCGGTGCAGGTTGCGCAAAGCGATATCGATGTGGGCGGTGTCCCGCACACCAATAATCAAGCGCATGTCGGATGCGTCGCGCACCCCGTCCTGCCCCATGTCGATGTGAATGATGTCCGCCTCGGCAGACGCGAGTGCTGCAGCAACTTTGGCCAGTACGCCTTTGCCATTCGTGACAGTCACCACAATGCCGGTCTCGAAGGCACGCACTGGTTCATCAGACCACTCCACACCGATAAAGCGCTCGCTGTCTTTGTGCTGGAGCTTTTTGGCGACGCCGCAGTCGGCCATGTGCACCACCAGACCTTCACCGCGGCCCAGATAACCGACGATGGCGTCTCCGGGGATAGGGCGGCAACATTGTGCGAACTGCACCGACGCGTTTTCGCTGCCATCCAGGGTGATGGAGCTCAAAGTATTGGTCTCGTGTGCGGTGAAACGCTCACGGGTAAGCAGCAGGGCATCCGGCCGCTCACCGGCTTCGCTCAGCAGGTTCACCATGCGCTTGGCCACGATATTGGCGATGCGCTTGCCCAGACCGATGTCGGTCAGGAGCTCGTGTTTGGTCTTGTTCCCTGTAAAGCGCAGCAGCTTGTCCCACAAGGGGGCGTAGGCCGGGTTGTCTTCGGGGAAGCTCTCTATACCCTCGGCGCGCAGGGCTTGCGCCAGCAACTTGGCACCCAATCCTTCCGACTCGGTTTGCGCCATGGTCTTCAGGTGGTGGCGGATTTTGGAGCGCGCACGGCCGGTGCGTACAAAACCCAGCCATGCCGGGTTGGGGGTGGAAACAGGAGCGGTGACCACTTCGACCACATCGCCGTTTTTCAGCTCGGTACGCAAGGGGACTTGTTCGCCATTGATGCGGGCGGCAATAGTGCGGTCGCCAATATTGCTGTGAATGGCGTAAGCAAAGTCCACCACGGTGGCACCCCGTGGCAAGGCCATGATCTGGCTCTTGGGCGTAAACACGTACACAGCATCGGGGAACAGGTCCACCTTGACGTGGTCCCAGAACTCGGCCGCATCGCGAGTCTCGTCCTGGATATCCAGCAGGGATTGCAGCCATTTGGTGCCCAAGCGATCCGCCGTGCCGTCTTCCGGATTGTTGACCTTATAGAGCCAGTGTGCGGCCACGCCGGACTCGGCTACCACGTGCATGGCTTCGGTCCGCATCTGGAATTCGATGTTGATACCTGCCGGCCCCACCAGCGTGGTGTGCAAAGACTGGTAACCGTTGACCTTGGCAATCGCAATATGGTCCTTGAACTTGCCGGGCACCGGCTTGTACAGCTGGTGCAGCAGGCCCAAGGCGGTGTAGCAGTCGGTGATGGCGGGAACCAACACGCGAAAGCCGTAAATGTCGGTGACCTGGGCGAAGCTGAGATGTTTTTTGTCCATCTTTTGGTAGATGGAATACAGCGTCTTCTCGCGGCCTGCGATGCGGATAGGCATCCTGGCTTCAGCAAAAACTCCTTCGACTTCCTTCTGCACTTTCTGGATCAAGTCGCGCCTGCGGCTGCGCGCTTTGGCGACCGCTTTGGCAAGGATGGCGTACCGCCAGGGGCGCAGGTGCTGGAAAGAGAGGTCCTGTAGCTCCCGGTAGGTCTGGTTCAGACCCAATCGGTGGGCGATGGGGGCGTAAATATCCAGCGTCTCCGAGGAAATCCGGCTCCATTTGCTGCGTGGCACATCCGACAGGGTCCGCATATTGTGCGAACGGTCGGCGAGCTTGATCAGGATGACCCGCACGTCCCGCGCCATCGCCAGTAGCATCTTGCGGAAAGATTCGGCCTGGTTTTCTTCGCGGGTGTTGAACTGCAGCTTGTCGAGCTTGGTCAGGCCATCCACCAATTCGGCTACCGGCGATCCGAACTTTTCAATCAGCTCAATCTTGGTGACGCCGCAGTCTTCGAGGGCATCGTGCAGCAGGGCCGCCATCAGGGCCTGGGCGTCGAGTTTCCATTCGGCACATTGCGCCGCTACCGCGATCGGATGGGTGATGTAGGGCTCGCCGTTGTTACGGAGTTGGCCCAGGTGCGCTTCGTCCGCGAAACGGTAGGCCAAGCGTACCTGCTCCACATCACTGCTGCTCAAGTAGTCCAGCTTGGCGGTGAGCCCGGCAAAACTGGCTGCCGCAGCATTGACCGCAGCGACTGGCGAACCGGGCTTAGCCGATTTGCCGGTATTCGAGGTACTTGGAGGTGTTTGGAGAAGGCTGCCCATGGTGTAAATGTAGCGTGGCTGGGAGGCTTATGTGCCGCAAACGAAAAAAGCACCGCAAGCGGTGCTTTTTGCATAAGCAGGCTGAATTTACAGCGGTACTTTTTTGAGCATTTCCAAGCCGATTTTACCGGCAGCAATTTCGCGCAGGGCGGTGACGCCGGGCTTGTTCTTGCTTTCGATTTTGGGGGTGTGGCCTTGGCTCAACATGCGGGCACGGTAAGTGGCAGCCAGAACCAATTGGAAACGGTTAGGGATCTGCTCGAGGCAGTCTTCAACAGTGATGCGGGCCATGGAATTCTCCGGAAAGCTAGAGGATGTTCAGCGCTTGGAATGTTTCGGCACGCGCGCGGCGCTGGGCTGAAATCTTGAGTCGCTGAGAGTGGACAATGGCCTTCAGATCGAAAAGCGCACGGTCAAACAACTCATTGATTATAACGAAGTCGAACTTTCCGACCTGGGCGACTTCCAATTGCGCGTTTTTCATGCGCATGTCGATGATCTCAGAGCTGTCTTCCCCGCGGCGTTCCAGGCGCGAACGCAACTCTTCCCAGCTTGGAGGCAGGATGAAGATGCAGACGGCGTTGGCAAACACATTTTTGATTTGCACGGCGCCCTGGAAGTCGATTTCCAGAATCACGTCAGCGCCCATGGCCATGCGGTCTTCAATGGCTTTTTTGGAGGTGCCATAGCGGTTCGCATGCACATGCGCCCATTCCACAAAGGCATCCGCTTCCACCATGGCGTCGAATTCCTGCTGGGAGACGAAGAAGTACTCGCGTCCATGCTTTTCTTGACCACGGGGCGGGCGCGTGGTGTGCGAGACAGAAGGTTGCAGGCGCGAGTCGAGCTCCAACAAGGCCTTGCACAAGCTGGACTTACCGGCCCCGCTGGGGGCTGCGACGACAAAGAGATTTCCGGGGTAGTCCATTGACTGAGGCTCCGTGATGCGGTGTCTAAAGTCGCCTTATTCTATGTTCTGGACCTGTTCACGCATCTGCTCCACCAAAACCTTCATATCTACGGAGATGTGCGTCAGCTCTAGCGCGGCTGATTTGGAGCCCAAGGTGTTGGCTTCCCGGTGCAGTTCCTGAATCAGGAAGTCCAGGCGCTTGCCAATTTCCCCGCCTTTCTTGATCAGGCGCTCCAGCTCGTCCAGGTGGGAGTTCAGTCGGGTGATTTCTTCCGCCACATCAATGCGTATTGCGAAGGCCGTGGCCTCTGTCAGGGCACGGTCCTGGGCAGCTTCCGGCAGGGTAGTGCCTTCGGTCAAGGCCATGGCCTCTTTCCAGCGCTCCATGAAGCGCAGGCGTTGCTGTTCCACCAGCTTGGGCACCAAGGGCCCGGCCTGCTCGGCCAAGGTGCGCAACTGGGCGATGTGGCCCAGCAGCATAGTGGCCAGGCGGGCCCCCTCGCGCTGGCGTGCGCTCAGCAGCTCTTTCAACACTTTTTCCGCCAAGGGCATCACATCTGCGCTCCAGTCACGGCTGGTACCTTGCTCGGCGGCGGCCAGGCGGATCACGTCGGCCACGCTCAAAGGGTTGGCCGTGGGCAGCCAGGCCCGAATGCTGTCTTGGGTGGCGTTGAGCTTTTGCAGCAGTCTGGGGGTGGGGTCGGGGATGTTGGTCGCGCTGGTGGTCTCTACCGAGGCGCGTACTTCCACTTTGCCGCGCTTGAGTTTGCCTCCCAGAAGCTCGCGCAATGCGGGTTCAAATTGGCGCAGGTCTTCGGGCAGGCGGAAGGTGAGGTCCAGGAAACGGCTGTTGACCGAGCGCACCTCCAGTCCGAGCTGAGTGACGGGTTGGGTCCGGGATTCGCCTTCAGGGGCGGTGGTGGCTGTGCTGTGCTGTGCACTGGCATAGCCGGTCATGCTGTAAACTGGCATCAAGGGCTTTCGCGGCGATGGAAACGGCCCCGAGAATAACCCGTTTCAAACGAACCTTACGAGCATTCCCACTGCACCTATGTCAAAGGTCAAGCCAGCGCCCCTCCCCCCGGATACCACGATAGGCGGCTACCGCATCATCCGCAAAGTTGCGGCCGGCGGTTTCGGGCTGGTCTATCTGGCTTTGGATTCCGAAGGCCAGCAGGTTGCGGTCAAGGAATATCTTCCTTCTTCGCTCGCTACCCGCGCTCCCGGCGAACTGCTGCCTCAAGTGCAGTCCGAAAAGCTGTCGCTTTACCGCCTGGGCCTGAAAAGCTTTTTTGAAGAAGGCCGTTCGCTCGCGCAGATCTCTCACCCTTCTGTGGTGAGTGTGTTGAATTTTTTTCGCGAGAATGAAACTGTTTACATGGTGATGAACTACCTGGAAGGTGCTGCCCTTCAGGACTTCATCGTGACTGCGCGTGACCAAAAAAAGAGCAAGGTGTTCCGCGAGTCCACCATCCGTTCTCTGTTTGATGAAATCCTGCGCGGATTGCGCATCGTGCACCAGCACAAGATGCTGCACCTGGACATCAAGCCTGCCAATATTTTTATTACCGACGACAACCGCTCCGTGTTGATCGACTTCGGCGCCGCACGCGAAGTGCTGAGCAAAGAAGGTAACTTCATACGCCCGATGTACACCCCGGGTTTTGCAGCCCCTGAGATGTACCGGCGCGATGCTTCCATGGGCCCGTGGACAGATATTTACGCCATCGGCGCCTGTATCTATGCCTGCATGCAGGGCTATCCGCCCAATGAAGCGCCTCAACGCCTGGAAAAGGATCGCATCACCACCTCCTTGGCGCGACTCCGTGGCGTGTATTCCGATAATTTGATCGAGGTGGTGGAGTGGTGCATGTCCCTCGACCCCTTGTCGCGTCCGCAGTCTGTGTTTGCCTTGCAAAAGGAGTTGTCGCGCGAGGGTGAACGCCGCTACACCAAACTCACCGTGACCGAGAAGGTGCGCATGCAATTTGACTCCATGGTGTCGGAAACCAAAAAAACTGTTATGGGCGGAGCAACCGCACCTGCGGCAGGTAAGCCGAAATGAAGTTTTCCGTCTTCCAGATCAGCCGCAAAGGGGGGCGTGAGAAGAACGAAGACCGCATGGGCTACTGCTACACCAAGTCGTCCGGCCTGTTTTTGCTGGCGGATGGCATGGGCGGGCACCCTGAGGGCGAAGTCGCTTCCCAAATGGCCTTGCAGGTAATCTCGGCGCTGTATCAGAAAGAAGCGCACCCAGAGCTGATGGATGTGCGCGAGTTTTTCAACAAAGCCATTCTGGCTGCCCACCGCCAAATCCTCCGGTATGCGGCTGAGCGCAACTTGCCGGATACGCCTCGTACAACGTTAGTGGCAGCGGTGCTGCAAGGTGGCGCCGCGCATTGGGTGCACTGCGGTGATTCGCGTTTGTACTTTGTGCGCCAGGGTGAGCTGCTTGCCCGCACGCGGGACCATTCGTACGCTGAACAACGTGACATGGAACGCCCCAACGGTGCACCGGTCGGCTTCAACCGAAACGTGCTGTTCACTTGCTTGGGCTCACCGACCCGCCCGGTGTTTGATGTGACGGGGCCGGTGCCCTTGCACCAGGGCGACCGCATCATGCTGTGCTCTGACGGCTTGTGGGGGCCCATGCAGGACAGCGATATCGTCTATCACCTGTCCCAAAAGCCGGTGGGTGAATCCGCCCCCGATCTGGTGGAAGAGGCCATGCTCAAGGGCGGCCCGCATTGCGATAACGTCACCGTGATTGCTATGGAGTGGGAGACACCGGACAGCTTCGAGTCCACCAAGGGCACGATCTCGACCGACAGCATCAGCGAAGGCGTATTTGCTTCCACAGTGCAAGCCGCGTGGGCGGACTCGGAGGTGGATGACTTGGACGACGCGGCCATTGAGCGTTCGATCGCCGAGATCAACGAAGCCATTCGCCGCTCGGCTGCCCGCAAGCTTTGACCGCTTTTCCGGCCTGCCCGGATCTATGAGGAAGTACCCATGACAGCATTTGTCCGCCAAGGCGCTCGCGCCGCCGATGCACTGCGCCCGGTGCGCATCACCCGCCACTTCACCATGCACGCTGAGGGCTCGGTGTTGATTGAGTTCGGTAACACTAAGGTGCTGTGCACCGCGTCGGTCGAAGAAAAAGTGCCTCCACACAAGCGCGGCAGTGGAGAAGGTTGGGTCACCGCCGAATACGGCATGCTGCCCCGTGCCACCCACAGTCGCAGCGACCGCGAGGCTGCCCGCGGCAAGCAGACCGGCCGTACCCAGGAGATTCAGCGGCTGATTGGCCGCTCGCTGCGCGCAGTGTTCGATCTGGAGAAACTGGGCGAGCGCACCATTCAGCTCGATTGCGATGTGATCCAGGCCGACGGCGGCACCCGCACCGCAGCCATCACTGGCGCCTTTGTGGCCGCGCAAGATGCGGTCAATGGCCTCTTGGCGGCCGGCAAGATCACCGAGACGCCCATCACTGCGGCTGTGGCGGCCATCAGCGTCGGCATTGTGGAAGGCACGCCCTTGCTGGACCTGGAGTACACCGAAGACTCCGCCTGCGATACCGACATGAATGTGGTGATGACCGGTGCCGGCCACTTTGTAGAAGTGCAGGGCACCGCCGAAGGTGTGGTCTTCACCCGCGCCGAGATGGACCAACTGCTGACGCTGGCTGAAAAAGGCGTGGGTGAACTCATGCTGTTGCAGCAGCAGGCACTATCAAAATAATAGCTGCTCGCGCATATTCCGCGGGCGCCAGAGGCCTATTTCTTATGAAGATTGTTCTTGCATCCAATAACCAGGGCAAGCTCGCCGAGCTCAATGCCATGTTCGCCCCGCTGGGCTGTGAGCTGGTACGCCAGGGCGACCTGGGCGTGCCAGAGTCGCCCGAGCCATTTCGCACTTTTATTGAAAACGCACTGGCCAAGGCGCGCAACGCAGCCCAGCACACCGGCTTGCCCGCGCTGGCCGATGACGCCGGTTTGTGTGTAGACGCCTTCGGCGGCTTGCCGGGTGTGGACACGGCCTACTACGCCACCCAGTTCGGCTACGCCAAAGGGGACGACAACAACGTCAAAGCCCTGCTGGAGCAAATGAAGGACGTGACCAACCGCCGCGCTGTACTGGTGAGCACCTTGGTCGCCGTGCGCAGTGTGGACGACCCCGAGCCGTTGGTTGCCGTGGGTCGCGTGGTCGGGCAGATTGCGCCTGAGCCGGTGGGCAGCAACGGCTTCGGCTTCGACCCGGTGATGTGGATCCCAGAATTCGGCCAGACCTTTGCCCAGCTGCCGGTGGAGGTGAAAAACGCCCATAGCCACCGTGGCCGTGCGGCTGCTGCCATGGCTACCCTGATCCGTTCCAACTGGCTCGGAGCCTGAGGCGCATGATTCCCATCACGCCCGTTGCCGAGGGCGCTGCCGCGGTGCAGCGCGACATCCAGCATTACATGCGTCCCGGTAGTTTGCAGTTCAGCGCGCTGCCGCCTTTGTCTTTGTACGTTCACCTGCCGTGGTGTATCAAAAAGTGCCCTTACTGCGACTTCAATTCCCACGAGCAGGCCAAAGATGGCCTTCAAGAGAAGCGCTACATCGACGCAGTAATCGCCGACCTCGAGGCCGCTCTGCCCCTGATCTGGGGGCGCAACATCCACAGTATCTTCATCGGTGGCGGCACGCCCAGCCTGTTTTCGCCCGAGTCGATTGACCGCTTGTTGGGCGACATCCGTGCCCGGTTGCGGCTGGAGGCAGACTGCGAAATCACCATGGAGGCCAACCCCGGCACCTTTGAGAAAGACCGATTCAAAGCCTTTCGCGGTGCTGGCGTGACGCGACTCTCTATCGGAGTGCAAAGCTTCAACGATACCCACCTGAAAGCCCTGGGTCGGGTGCATGACCGCGCGCAGGCACTAGCCGCGGTGGAAGAGGCAGCTGCCTCGTTCGATACCTTTAATCTCGACATCATGTACGCCCTGCCGGGGCAGACGCAGGCGCAGCTCGATGAAGACCTGGCCACCGCGCTGCAGTTCCAGCCGCCGCACATCTCGATCTACCACCTGACCATCGAGCCCAACACCTACTTCGCCAAGTACCCGCCGCAGATCCCCGAGGACGACACGGCCTACGCCATGTTGGACCGCATCACCGAGGCCACCGCTGCGGCCGGGATGGACCGGTACGAGGTGTCGGCCTATGCCCGCCAAGGACACCGCTGTTTTCACAACGTCAACTACTGGCAGTTCGGCGACTACCTGGGTATAGGCGCCGGCGCGCACAGCAAGCTCAGCTTTGCCCACCGGGTGGTGCGGCAGGTGCGCTTCCGCGATCCGGCCCGCTACATGGAGCAGGCGCTGGCCGGCCATGCGGTGGCCCAAGACGACGAAGTGGCTCGGGCCGATTTGCCGTTTGAGTACATGCTCAATGCCTTGCGCCTGCGCAATGGTTTCGGGCTACGCGACTTTACCGAGCGCACCGGTCTGGCCATTACCGCCATCCAAAAGGGGCTGGAAGAAGCCGAGCGCAAAGGCCTGATTGAGCGGGACTTTGCCCGCGTGCGTCCGACGGTCAAAGGCTTCGACTTTTTGAGTGACTTGCAGGAAATTTTCCTGTCCAATCCGGACTGAACGGGCTGCGCCGCGGCCCGCCCGGCCATGCAGGGGGACGCCATGTTTTCGGTTTACGGTACAGCAGGGCAGATATTCCGGGGCTCGCTCGAAGAGTTGGGTAAGGTAGCCGGCATACGCCGCGCTGCACGCACCCGCCGCATCGAAGCGCTGGGGCTGGATGCCCAGGACCATAGCCCTCTGCGCTTTGCCGATGTGCTGAACGCTCCTGCCCACGAAGCGCCCGCAACCGACATTGCGCACCGGACGGCGTTGGCAGCCTATGGCGAGGTTAGCAAACCTGCACAGACCCGCCAGCCCTTGACCCGGGTGGCCGACATCATGAGCCACGAGGTGGTGACGGTGCCTGACACCTCCACCATCGAGCAAGCCTGGGCACTGCTCAACCAGCATGGCATTGCGCAGGCCCCCGTGGTGTCTGCAGAGGGTGTTTTGGTGGGGCTGCTCACCCGTGCGGAGTTGACCCGTGCGGAGCATCTGCCACGGGCGGATGCCCATGCGCTGGTATGGCGCGCCTTTCTGGCGCAAAGCGTGCAGGACGTGATGTGGACCCCGGTGCCCAGCGTGGCCGCTGATACCGACATCCGCCGGCTTGCGCGCGTGCTGTTGGATACGGGCTTGCCCGGTTTGCCGGTGGTGGACGAGGCGGGTGCGGTGCAGGGGTTCGTGTCCCGCTCCGATATCTTGCGGGCCGTGGTGGCCGACCCGCCGCTGGACCTGTGGACTTGAGCGTTCGGTAGCCGTTTACCGCTTGCCTTGGGGCTCCATGTGGTCGCGGTGGGCCAAAGCCGGGAACAGCTTGAACCACAAGCCCGCCACCAGCATGGTGCCGATGCCGCCCACCACTACCGAGCCGACGGGGCCCCACATCGCCGCGGTGGCGCCGGACTCGAATTCACCTAACTGATTCGAGGCGCCGATGAAGATGGAGTTGACAGCGGCGACGCGCCCGCGCATCTCGTCCGGTGTTTCCAGCTGAACCAGGGTATTGCGGGTGACCACGCTGATGCAGTCTGCCGCACCAGTCACGGTGAGGGCGAACAGGGACAACCAGAACGATTCTGACAAGCCGAACAGCACGGTGGCCAGCCCGAACACCGCCACGGCGCTCAGCAGGCGCTTGCCCACATGCCGGCGCAAGGGCCAGCGGGTGATCACCAGTGACATGGTGAGCGCGCCCACTGCGGGCGCAGCGCGCAAAAAGCCCAGACCCGTAGGCCCGGTGTGCAGGATGTCGCGCGCATAAATCGGCAGCAAGGCGGTCGCGCCGCCCAACAAAACTGCAAACAAGTCCAGCGAGCTGGCACCCAGCAGCAGTTTGCGTTCCCACACAAAGCGCACGCCGGCAAACAGGGTAGACCAACTGGCGGCCAAGTTGGAAGGTTTGTGCTGGTAATGCACCGCCAGAATCAGGCCGGTGGCCAGCACCATCAGCGCTGTGCAGCAGATGTACACGTTGGTGGGCCCTAGCGCGTAGAGCAGCCCGCCCAGCGCCGGGCCACTGATGACCGCGATCTCCATGCCGGTGGAGCTTAGCGCCACAGCGCGGCCGAGCAGGTTGGTGGGGACCAGCAGCGCCACCAGGGCTTGCTGGGCCGGCATCTGGAAGGCGCGGGCCAGCCCGAGCACGACGGAGATAAGCAGGATGAGTTCGCGGGACGCGAAGTTCCCCAAGGTGGCGCTCAGCAGCGTGAGCGCCACGCCAGCCTGCAAGGCCATGCAGGCCGCAAAGATGCGGCCACGGTGCAGGCGGTCGGCCACATGCCCGGCGGGCAGTGTCATCACGAGTGCTGGCACAAACTGGAACAAGCCCACCAGCCCGAGGTCCCAGGCGCTGGAGGTCAGGTCGTACATATGCCAAGCGACCGCCACCATGAGCATCTGGTTGCCCATGATGCCGGCAATGCGGGCGAACCAATAGCGGACGAAGGCCTGCTGCTTGAACAGCGCAGAGAGTGGGGGAAGGGATGCGTCGGTGGTCATGAGGCGGCGTTGTGACGCCTGAGCACTGCGCCAAAGAGGTATTTGGCGGAAGCTGTGAGATTCGAACTCACGGAGGGGATAAACCCTCGCCGGTTTTCAAGACCGGTGCCTTAAACCGCTCGGCCAAGCTTCCAGAGCTGCGTATTCTAGCCGGCCTTGAGCATGCCTTTGGTTTCGATGAACGCAATCACCTCTTTCAGGCCGGTCAGGTCTTTGAGGTTGGTCATGGCAAAGGGCTTCATGCCCTTGGGGGTGTTGCGCATGCGCTCGGTGTCGGCGCGCATCACATCCAGGTTGGCGCCTACGTGAGGGGCCAGGTCGGTTTTGTTGATGACGAACAAATCGCTCTTGGTGATGCCGGGCCCGCCTTTGCGGGGGATTTTTTCGCCGGCAGCCACATCGATCACATAAATGGTCAGGTCGCTGAGCTCGGGGCTGAAGGTGGCGGCCAGGTTGTCGCCACCGCTTTCCACAAACACGATGTCGGCGTTGGGAAAGTCCACCAGCATGCGGTCAATGGCTTCCAGGTTGATGGAGCAGTCTTCGCGGATGGCGGTGTGCGGGCAGCCGCCGGTCTCCACGCCCATGATGCGTTCAGCGGGCAGGGCGCCGCTCACGGTGAGCAGGCGCTGGTCTTCCTTGGTGTAAATGTCGTTGGTGATGGCGACCAGGTCGTACTGGTCGCGCATGGCCTTGCACAGCATTTCCAGCAGAGTGGTTTTGCCGGAGCCTACAGGGCCGCCTATGCCCACACGCAGAGGGGGGAGGGTCTTGGTGCGGTTAGCGATGTGGTGGAGTGCGGACATGGTGTTTACTATCAAAAAGTGAGCTGCTCGCGCAATATCAATGGGCGCTAGGAGCGGAAAAGCCTTGAATACTGCACCTCATGCTGGCTGCTCAGAATGGCCAGCATGGGGCTGAAGGCTTGGCGGGTGTCGTCGCTCACGTTCAGGGCGTAATCGACGGCGGAAGGAATCTCGGCGGTCAGCGCGGACAGGATGCGTTGCCCGGCACTCTGGCCCAGCGGCACTGCCTTGATGGCGGCCTGCATCATGTTCTCGGCCCAGCCGAAGGCAAAGGCAAGCAGGCATTCGCGCACAGGCGCTTGCGTGGCGCTGGCTGCGAGCGCAAATGCAATGGGGTAGGTCGGTTCTTGCGAAGCGAGCAGTGCAATTTGTGCGGGCGTGGCCGTGGTGTGGTTCTTCAACCATTCCAGCAGGCTCTTGCCCATTTGCTCGGTCTGGGCGCGCAACTCGGCGCTTTCGCGGGTTTGCAGTACCCAGGCATTGAGTTCGGCGATGCGCGGCTGGTCGTCCGCGCGCCAAGCAGCGATCGCTTGGGCAACGGCCGGCAGCTCTGAGCGGGCCAGCGTCATGTGCAGTTGATCGACCAGCCACACGGATGCTTCGCTTTCGGTAGCGGCTCGCGCAGTATCCACGGCCGCTTCCAGGCATTCGGAGTAGGAAAAGCCGCCTATTGGCAAGGCCGGGGAGGCCAGCCACATGAGCTGCATCAGGCTGCTGTCGAGCATGGCTGAATGTGATTACTGGTCGCCGTGGTGGTCATGCCCATGGTCGTGACCGTGGTTGCAGTCCGGGCCATGCACATGCGGTTTGGTTTGCACCGCCACAGGAATGCCGCGCAAAGTCGCTGCGGGCTTGGGGGCGTGGTCATGGCTGTGGCCGACGTGGGAATGCCCGTGCTCATGTCCATGCCCATGGTCGTCGTGATCGTGCCCATGGTGGTGACCGCCATGGTGGCCGCCTGTGGCGTACGCGCCGTTCTCGGGCTCGAAAGCCTCGTCCACCGCGTTCACTATCAGGTGCATGGCGCGGAGCATGTCGGCCAGCACGTGATCGGGCTCAATCTTCAGGTGGTCGTGCTGCAACTCGATGGGTACATGGCGGTTGCCCAGGTGGTAGGCGGCGCGAATCAGGTCGAAGGGCGTGCCGTGGTTGGCGCAGTGGGTGATCTTCAGCACTGCTTGCGGCGCGGCTTTTGCGACGATGAGCGAGCCGTCTTCGGCCACCAGCACATCGCCACCGCGCACCACAGTGCCACGGGGCAGAAACACGCCGATCTGGCGGCCCTGGCTGTCGGTGGCGTCAAAACGGCTTTTCTGGCGCACGTCCCAGTCCAGCTCGACGGTGGCGGCGCGCTTGACGAGGACCGGTGCCAGGCCTTGGCCTTGAGGGATGCATTTGGAGACTTGGAGCATAAACATTCAGGTGTGCTGGTGGATGGCCGCATTGTGGCGCAGGGGCGCCATCCCCCTCAGGTCAGGGCCTTGGTCATGAACCTGCTGTAAGGGTCTAACTGGTAGTCGGCAAACGGGCCGCACTCCACAAAGCCTTCACTTTCATAGAGCCTGTGGGCGGGGAAGAACGGTGCATTGGTGCCGGTTTCCAGGTTGATGTGCTGCACATCTTTTTCACGCGCGGCGGCTTCGATATGGCGCAGCAGTGCTCGCGCCACACCTTTGCGTTCATGGCCCGCGGCGGTGCGCATGGACTTGAGCTCTGCATGGGTGGCGCTGTGCGTTTTGAGCGCACCGCAGCCCATCAGGGCATCCCCGTCCCACGCCGTCCAAAAGGTGATAGACGGGTGGCGCAAGGCTTCCAGATCGAGGGCATGCACGCTTTCAGGTGGCGAGTGCTGGTGCATGGCATCCAGGTGCACTTGCAGCAGGGCGGCAATGGCCGCCCCCTGCAGGTCATCGATGCGAATGTCCATGGGGTGCGTTATGCGGCTTCAGAACAAAAAGTAGCGCTGTGCCATCGGTAGCTTGAGCGCCGGCTCGCAGGTCAGCAGCTGGCCGTCGGCGCGCACGCTGTAGGTTTGTGCATCGATCTCCATGGTGGGCAGGTAGCTGTTGTGCACCATGTGCTGCTTGCGCACCCCGCGGATGTTTTTCACCGCAGCCACATTTTTCGCCAGGCCAAAACGATCCTTGATGCCTGCGTTCAAACCCGCTTGCGACACAAAGGTCAGCGAGCCGCGGTGCAGCGCACCGCCGAAGCTGCCGAACATGGGGCGGTAGTGCACCGGCTGCGGTGTGGGGATGGATGCATTCGGGTCACCCATGGCAGCGTGGGCGATGAAGCCGCCCTTCAAAATCAGCGCTGGCTTGACGCCGAAGAATGCGGGTTTGTAGATCACCAGGTCCGCCCACTTGCCCACTTCGATGCTGCCGACTTCATGGCTGATGCCGTGCGAAATCGCAGGGTTGATGGTGTACTTGGCGACGTACCGTTTAACGCGGAAGTTGTCGTTGCGGCTGCTGTCTTCTGGCAAGCTGCCACGTTGTGACTTCATCTTGTCGGCGGTCTGCCATGTGCGGATGATGACTTCGCCCACGCGGCCCATGGCCTGGCTGTCGCTGCTCATCATGGAAATGGCGCCCATGTCGTGCAGGATGTCTTCGGCGGCGATGGTTTCCTTGCGGATGCGGCTCTCGGCAAAGGCGAGGTCTTCGGCAATGCCCGCGTCCAGGTGGTGGCAGACCATCAGCATGTCCACATGCTCGTCCAGCGTGTTCTGGGTGTAGGGCATGGTGGGGTTGGTAGAGCTGGGCAGAAAGTTAGCCTGGCCCACCACCTTCAGGATGTCGGGGGCGTGGCCGCCACCTGCACCTTCGGTGTGGAAGGCGCACAGGCCACGGCCCTTGGTGGCTTCAATGGTGTTCTCCACAAAGCCGGATTCGTTGAGCGTGTCCGAGTGCAGGGCTACCTGAATCTCGGTTTCGTCAGCCACATCCAGACAGTTGCTGATGGCTGCGGGCGTGCTGCCCCAGTCTTCATGCAGCTTGAGGCCAATCACCCCGGCGTTGATCTGCTCATGCAGTGCGCCGGGCAGGCTGGCATTGCCCTTGCCAAAATAGCCCAGGTTCATGGGGAAGGCATCGGCCGCTTGCAGCATGCGCTCTATGTTCCATGGGCCGGGGGTGCAGGTGGTGGCAAAGGTGCCGGTGGCTGGACCCGTGCCGCCACCCATCATGGTGGTCACGCCGCTGGAGAGTGCTTCTTCAATCTGCTGCGGGCAGATGAAGTGAATATGGCAGTCAATGCCGCCTGCGGTGACGATGTTGCCCTCGCAGCTGATGATCTCTGTACCCGGCCCGATGATGATGTCCACACCCGGCTGCGTGTCAGGGTTGCCGGCTTTGCCGATGGCCACTATGCGCCCTCCTTTGAGGCCGATGTCGGCCTTGACGATGCCCCAGTGGTCCAGGATGAGGGCGTTGGTCAGCACGCAGTCCACTGCACCTTCCGCCCTGGTGCGCTGGCTTTGCGCCATGCCATCGCGGATGGTTTTGCCGCCGCCGAACTTGACCTCTTCGCCATAGCTGCCCGCAGCCAGGGTGTAGTCTTTTTCGACCTCAATGATCAGGCCAGTATCTGCCAGGCGCACGCGGTCGCCAGTGGTGGGGCCGAAGATTTCCGCGTAGGCGCGGCGTCCGATGGTTGCCATATCAGTTCACCCCCAGGCTACGGTGCTGCGCACTCTTCGCCACCCCCCTTGCCGGGGGCGATGCCAGTGGCCCGGCAAAGCCGGTTCCACGGCATCCCTGGTATTGCGGGGCTTGCAAACATGTATGCATCATTTAAAGACTCCCTTGGGTCAGGCCGCGAAAGCCGTAAATCATTCTGTCGCCGCCAATCTCCACCAGCTCCACGGTGCGTTGTTGGCCGGGCTCGAATCGCACGGCCGAGCCGGAAGCGATGTTCAGGCGCATGCCTTGCGCCACCGCACGGTCAAAGCCGAGCGCGCCATTGGTCTCTGCAAAGTGGTAGTGGGAACCCACCTGGATAGGCCGGTCCGACTGGTTCTGCACCACCACCGTCACGGTGCGGCGGCCTGTGTTGAGCAGATGTTCACCGTCGTCAAGAATGAGTTCGCCGGGGGTCATGGTGCCGTCCTTCACGCCAATTGCATCAGCAGGGCCAGGCCCGAAGCAGCAACTGCTACGCCGGTGGCGCGGGTTGCCCACACATTGGCAGCACGCAAGGACCAGCCCAGTGCCACGCCGGAAAGATGCAGCGCGATAGTGGCAACAAACATGCCGGCCACTGCCGCAACCGCGTCACCCGTAGCTGCCAACTCCGCACCGTGGGCCAGTCCGTGGAACACAGCAAAGCCACCCACCAACACCATGGAGGCTGCGGCATTCATGCCTTGGCGTGTGAGTACTAGCAGGCCCAGCGCGAGCACAGAGGCGGCCACCATGGGCTCCACCACGGCGCCCCCCATGCCTTGGAGGCCCAGCAGGGCGCCCAGCACCAGCATGTTGGCGAAGGCGAGCGGTCCCCACAGCAAGGCGGGCCCGGCGCGGCGGGCAGACACTGCGCTCCAGACGCCGACGGCCAGCATGGCCAGCAGGTGGTCCATGCCGCCCAGCGGGTGCAGCAGGCCGGTCATGAAGCTGCCGTGGCTATGCAGATCAGTGCCCACATGGGCGCTGGCGCCCGTGGATAGTGCGCCAGCAGCTATGAAAAGAAGAGCGGATTTCGATGGGTAACGCATGGAATCTCCAAAAGTGAGCGAGAAGAGGGGAGGTCGTCTTAACCAGGAACACCGCGGAACCGGCTTTGCCGGGCCGCTGGTGTTGCCCCCTGCAAGGGGGAAAGCGGCCACACGAAGTGGGCAAGCCGGGGGGTGTTCATACGATGGGCTGGTGGACAGTGACGAGCTTGGTGCCGTCGGGGAAGGTGGCTTCGATCTGGATGTCCGGAATCATCTCGGCGATGCCGTCCATCACGTCGTCTCGGGTCAGCACGGTGCGACCCTCGCTCATCAGTTGGGCCACGGTTTTGCCGTCGCGTGCGCCTTCCATCACTGCACAGCTGATCAAGGCCACGGCCTCCGGGTAATTGAGCTTGAGGCCACGGGCTTTGCGGCGCTCCGCCAGCAATCCGGCGGTGAACAGCATGAGCTTGTCTTTTTCTCTGGGCGTGAGTTCCATGGTCGGTCCGATTTGTCTGCAGATGGTGCATCCTAAGCAATCCCCGTGCCCTGTGGTGGTGCCGTACGCCAAAGGCCGCAGCCTTGTCTGCGGCAATGGCATGGAAACTGCACCCTGCAGCGCGTGTCCATTGAAATGCTGCCCCCTCCACCCCCGGAAGCCCCCGCCCAGCGGGTGGTGAAAATCCGCCGCGACTACAACAACTGGGTCGCCAGCGAGACCATGGAGGACTACGCCCTGCGCTTCACGCCACAGCGCTTTCGCAAGTGGTCGGAATGGCGGGTGGCCAACACGGCCTTCGGAGCGGCTTCTTTTCTGATCCTGGAAGCCGTGGGCGCCACCTTGCTGGTGCAGTACGGCTTTGTGAATGCCTTCTGGGCCATTCTGATGACGGGGCTGGTGATTTTTCTGGCGGGCTTGCCCATCAGTGTGTATGCCGCCCGCTATGGGGTGGACATGGATTTGCTCACACGCGGCGCGGGCTTCGGCTACATCGGATCCACCCTGACCTCGCTGATCTATGCCTCATTCACCTTCATCTTCTTCGCGCTGGAGGCGGCCGTCATGGCCTATGCGCTGGAGCTGGCCCTGGACATACCGCCTACCTGGGGTTACCTGATTTGCGCGGTGGTGGTGATTCCCTTGGTCACCCACGGCGTGTCCACCATCAGCCGCCTGCAGATTTGGACGCAGCCGCTGTGGCTGATCATGCTGGTGGTTCCATTTGGCTTTGTTTTGGTGCGTGACCCTCAAGCCTTTACTGGCATTACGCACTACGCTGGTGAGCAAGGCACTGCAGGTGTCTTTAACTTGCACCTCTTTGGTGCTGCACTCACGGTAGGTATTGCCCTGATTACCCAGATGGGGGAGCAGGCCGACTACTTGCGCTTTATGCCCCAACGTACCGCCACCAACCGCTTCAGTTGGTGGGCTGGCGTGCTGGTGGGCGGGCCTGGCTGGGTGTTTCTGGGCGTGATCAAAATGCTGGGCGGTGCGTACTTGGCCTACCTCGCCATCCAGCACAGCGTGCCCACCGAGCGTGCGGTGGACCCGAACCAGATGTACCTGGCTGCGTATGAATATGTGTTCCCTTCGCTGGGCTGGGCGGTGGCAGCGACGGCGGTGTTCGTGGTGGTCTCGCAGCTCAAGATCAATGTGACCAACGCCTACGCCGGCTCACTGGCCTGGAGCAACTTCTTCTCGCGCCTCACGCACAGCCATCCCGGGCGGGTGGTGTGGGTGCTGTTCAACAGCGTGATCGCCTTCATGCTGATGGAGATGAATGTGTTCCAGGCGCTCGGCGAAGTGCTCAGCCTGTATTCGAACATCGCCATCGCCTGGATCATGGCGGTGGTGGCCGATTTGGTCATCAACAAGCCTTTGGGCTTGTCGCCCAAGGGCATTGAGTTCAAGCGGGCGCATCTCTACGACATTAATCCCGTGGGGGTGGGCGCCATGGCCATGGCGTCGTTGCTATCTATCCTCGCTTATTTGGGGCTCTTCGGGGAGCTGGCCAAGGCTTTCTCGGCGGTGGTGGCCCTGGTCACTGCCATGGTGACCTCGCCCTTGATTGCGTGGTGGACTAAAGGCAAGTACTACTTGGCAAGAAAGCAAGAATCTGCAGCCACGCAGGGCAGTAACCTCCGGCTGCAAGCCCGCCAGTGTGTGATTTGCGAGCGAGAGTATGAAGGGCCAGACATGGCCCATTGCCCGGCGTATCAAGGCGCCATCTGCTCGCTGTGCTGCACGTTGGATGCGCGCTGTGGCGACATGTGCAAACCGCATGCAAACCTGGCCACCCAGTGGTCCGCCGCTTTGCGCTGGCTGTTGCCCAAAAGGGTGTGGCCGTTTCTGGACACGGGGCTGGGGCACTTTTTGCTGCTGATGCTGGTCATCCTGCCCCTGCTGGCCACGGTGTTCGCCATGTTTTACAAGCAGGAGTTGGGGGGCTTGGTCGCATTGACCGAACAGCGCCTGGCGGTAGAAGCGGCGTTGCGCTCAGGCTTCAGCAAAACTTTTGCTGCGCTGATGCTGATGTCCGGCATTGTGGCCTGGTGGTTGGTGCTGGCGCACAAAAGCCGGCAGGTGGCACAGGAAGAGTCCAACCGCCAAAGCCATTTGCTGCTGCGCGAGATCGAGTCCCACCGCCAGACGGACGTTGCCTTGCAAGAAGCCAAGCGTGTAGCCGAGCAAGCCCGCCAAGCCGCCGAGGCGGCCAACCAGGCCAAGAGCCGCTACATCAGTGCCATCAGCCATGAACTGCGCACACCGCTCAACAGCATCCTGGGTTACGCACAGCTCATGGGCGAGGACGCGGCCATACCGCCCCACCGCAAGCAGGCGGTGAGCGTGATCAAGCGGGGCGGCGAACACTTGCTGTCCTTGATTGAGGGCACGCTGGACATGGCCCACATCGAGAGCGGCAAGCTCACGCTCAATGTAAAGCCCATGCAGTTCGCCAACGGCATGGCTGAGCTGGCCGGCATGTTCGAACTGCAGGCGGCGGCCAAGGGGCTGCAGTTTCAGTTTGAGGTGCAGGGCAATGTGCCGGAGTGGGTGAGGGCGGACGAAAAGCGCCTGCGGCAGATCTGTATCAACCTGCTGGGCAATGCCATCAAGTTCACTGCTACGGGCAGTGTGCGCTTGGTGCTGCGCTATGCGCGCGAAATGGCGCATATCGAGATCCACGATACCGGCCCCGGCATGCCGGCGCAGGAGTTGGACCGTATCTTCGAGCCCTTCACCCGCGGATCGACTGCTGCATCGGGTGCCGCAGTGGCGTCGGGCGGGTCGGGCTTGGGCTTGACGATTGCCAAAATGCTCACCGACCTCATGGGCGGCGAGTTGTCGGCAACCAGTGTGCTCGGCCAAGGTTCGGTGTTCAAGGTTCGCTTGTTCCTGCCGGACTTGCACATGCCGCCGGCAATCGCACAGCAAGCGGCCCCCCACAGCAAGCCGCGCGTGGCCTATGCCGGTGCGCGCCGCAAAGTGCTGGTGGTGGATAACGAGGAGGCGGACCGCGAGCTGCTGGTGAGTCTGCTGGAGCCCTTGGGTTTTGAAGTGCGCACTGCTGCCAGCGGCCACGATTGCCTGGACCTGCTGGCCGCCGGACTGCAGCCCGATGTGGTGTTGCTGGATCTCGCCATGCCCGGCATTGACGGTTGGGAGACATTGCGCCGCATACGGGGTAATCCGGCACTGGGTGGCAGCGAGCCGCAGGTGGCCATCGTGTCTGCCAACGCGTTTGACCGGGGGCTGGACAACGGGCTGGGCTTGCCACCGGAAGACTTCATCGTCAAACCCGTGCGCCACAGCGAGTTGCTGGACTGGCTGGAGCGCCGGCTGGAGTTGGTGTGGGTGGACAAGCCAACGGTAGAGGCTTCCACGCAGGCCGCCCCGAGTGTGGCCCAAGATATGAAGCCTGTGGCAGTGGGAGTGTTGCCCGCTAGTGACTGCCGCGCCTTGCTGGAGGTGGCGCGCCTGGGTTACTACCGGGGCGTTTTGAACCAGCTGCAAAGCCTGCAGGTGCAGCACCCCGAGTGCGCGGCCTTCATTGCGCAGCAGGAGGCGCTGGCCCGCCAGTACCAGTTTGAGATCATGGCCGAACAATTGCAGAAAGTGCTCGATGCAAGCCCCGCAGATGAACTCCGTTGACCTGAGTGATGCCGCCCGTCTGGATGGCACGCTGGACCGTGCCAACAGCGACGTAGTGCTCATCGTGGACGACGTGCCCGATAACCTTTCTGTGCTGCATGACGCACTGGATGAATCCGGCTACACGGTGTTGATTGCCACCTCCGGCGAGGCCGCCCTGATGCGCGCCATGCAGGCTTTGCCCGATGTGATTTTGCTGGACGCCATGATGCCCGGCATGGACGGTTTTGAAGTCGCCCGTCGCCTCAAGGCCGCGCCGCAAACCACGCACATCCCCATCATCTTCATGACGGGCCTGACCGAGACCGAATATCTGGTGGCGGCACTGGAGAGCGGTGGGGTGGACTATGTGACCAAGCCCATCAAGCCCAAGGAAGTGCTGGCCCGCATGGGAGTGCACCTGGCCGGCGCACGCGAGCGGCGTCAGACCCGCAATGCGCTGGATGCTTTCGGCTACGCCACCATCACCGTGCGTGCTGCCGATGGCTGCCTGATGTGGCAAACGCCCTTGGCGCGCGACCTGCTGGAACGCTACTGCGGCACCCAGGCGCCCAACACGCCGCCCGAAGTTCTGGGCTGGTTGCAGGCCTGCCTGCAAACGGTAGCCCGCGGGGACGAGCCGGCCAAGCTGAGTCTGGAACGCGGCCCCAAGCGCCTGACTTTCCGGTTGCACCAACAAATCGGGGACAGCGATGCCGGTGGCGATTGGCTGATCGTGATGCGCGAGGTGTCAGACACCGCTGTCATTGAAGCCATGAGCCTTTCCTTCAAGCTCACCGCCCGCGAGGCGGAAGTGCTCTACTGGGTGGTCAAGGGCAAGACCAACAAAGACATCGGCGACATTCTGGGCAGCAGTCCCATGACTGTGAAGAAACACCTGGAGCGGGTGTTTGTGAAGCTGGGCGTGGAGACGCGCACCGCCGCCGCTGGCATGGCGATGTCGCGTATCCGGCAATTGCACCCGCAGTTTGAGGGGTGAGGGCATCTCGCCCTTTGCGTCTCCGGCGGCCTGCGACAATTGCGGCATGAGTACCGACACGCCCCCGCCTGCACCGGCCAAGCAGGCCAACAACCCGCTGCATGGCAAAACGCTGGAGGCCATCGTGACGGAACTGGCCGATTACTACGGTTGGGACGGCTTGGGCGAGCGCATCCCGGTGCGCTGCTTTACCTTTGAGCCCAGTGTGGGCTCCAGCCTCAAGTTCTTGCGCAAAACCCCTTGGGCCCGCGACAAGGTGGAAGGGCTGTATTTGTCCATGTTGCGCGAAATTCGCCGTTCAGGGCGCTGAGCTGCGCCGTTTGTCGTATCTGGCGAGGTTCCGCATACGGATCCGGGAACTTGACTGTTCACATTTTTTGAATCAAGTCATCAATTAGATTCAAAAATCAGCAATTCATGCCCCCCTAGACTTCTACGCATGGCATCTAACCACACCTCCTCCTTCGCCGCTGGCACCAAGCGCTACAGCCTTACGGCCATCGTGTTGCATTGGGTGCTGGGGCTGGCCCTGATCGGGATTTTTGCAGTCGGTCTGTACATGACCGACCTGCCTTTCTCGCCCACCCGTCTGAAGCTGTACAACTGGCACAAATGGGCCGGTATCACTATCCTGGCGCTGTCCGCGTTGCGCCTGTTGTGGCGCTTGACGCACCGTCCGCCTGAACTGCCCGGCAAAATTTCTGCGGCCATGCCTGCGTGGCAACACTGGGCCCACCATGGCACCCACCACGCGCTGTATGCCCTGTTTTTCCTGGTGCCGCTGATCGGCTGGGCCTATAGCTCTGCGGCGGGCTTCCCCATCGTGGTATTCGGCGTATTGCCTTTGCCTGATTTCGTGCCTGCTGACAAAGCGCTGGCCGAAATGATCAAGCCCTTTCATGAACTTAGTGCGTTTGCCTTGATCGGACTGGCCGGTCTGCACATTGCCGCTGCACTCAAGCACCAGTGGATAGACCGCGATGGCCTGATCAACCGCATGTTGCCCGGCCGCGATTGAACTCCCTTTTGGCCCGATTTTTTGATTGGATTTGACATGTTGGTTTCCCGTGTATTTCTGTCCACTGCCATTGCAGCATTTGCATTCATGGGGGTGTCCGCTTTTGCCCAGCAAAAGCTGGTGCCCGCCCAGAGCGAGATCGTGTTCGTGAGCAAGCAGATGGGGGTGCCGGTGGAAGGCCGCTTCAAGAAGTTTGATGCACAAATTGCTTTTGATCCTGCCAAGCCCGACACCAGCAAGATTGCATTCACCGTTGACATCGCCAGCGCCACTTTGGGTGTTCCTGAAACGGACGCCGAGCTGCCCCGTCCCAACTGGTTCAACACGGCCAAGTTTCCACAAGCGACCTTCCAGTCCACCGCCGTCAAAGGCCTGGGTGGTGGCAAGTTTGAAGTGAGCGGCAAGCTCGCCATCAAGGGCAACAGCCGTGATGTGGTGGTGCCTGTGGCCCTGGCCCAGAGCGGTGCGACCACCACCGTGACCGGTACGTTCCCGCTCAAGCGCCTCGCCTTCAAGATCGGCGAGAACGAGTGGGCTGACACCTCCATGGTCGCTGACGATGTGCAGGTCAAGTTCAAGCTCGCGCTGACCGGCGTGGGCAAGATTTAAGTTTTTTCCAGTTCTTTTTTAACCAACCCGTAAATCAGGAGTTTTCATGCGTACTTCCCTCATCGCTGCCGCTTTGGCACTGTCCGCTTTCGCCGGCGCTGCCAGCGCCCAATCCGCGACCTACGCGATTGACTCTTCCCACACTTTCTCCAGCTTCTCCTACAACCACTTTGGTTTGTCTACTCAGCAAAGCCGTTTCAACACAACCACCGGAACCGTGTCTTTCGACAAGGCTGGTAAGACGGGCGCAGTGGATGTCGTGATTGAAATGAAAACTGTGGAAACCGGATCCACAGCGTTCAACGGCCACATTCAGGGCGAAGACTTCCTGGACACCGCCAAGTTCCCTACTGCTACTTTCAAGTCCACCAAAGTGATGTTTGAAGGCGACAAGCCCGCTGCTGTTGAAGGCAATCTGACCATCAAGGGCATCACCAAGCCTGTGACCCTGAAGCTCACCAACTTCGTGTCCACCGCTCACCCGATGAACAAGAAAGAAGTTATCGGCGCAAATGCCACCACTACTATCAAGCGCAGCGAATTCGGCGCAGGCAAGTTCGCGCCTGCAGTGGCTGACGACGTCACCATCACCATCGCACTCGAAGCTATCAAGCAGTAATTGCGAAAACGGCGCGGTTCTTACCGCTGCCCACCGGAAGGCCGGCCGCAAGGCTGGCCTTTTTTTATGCAAAATCAGGCTCTGGCGCACGATTGCTGTGCGCGAGAAGCTATTGTTTTTATAGCGTTCTATTTCCGGAGTTTGCCTTTCCATGTCGGCTGAATCTGTTTCCAACACCCCGGTACTCCTTGCGCGCGGCTTGCGCTGCAGCGTGGGACCGCACACCTTGTGGGGCCCTTTGGATGTGCAGTTGCAGTCGGGTGTGACGCTGGTGACCGGCGGGGAAGGGCGGGGCAAGAGCAGCCTGTTGCGCATGTTGGCCGGCGATTTGGCGGTAGCAGGCAGCAGCTTGCAACTGGCCGGTACCGGCCTGCAAAGTCAGCCCGCGCAGTACCGGCAAAAAGCCTTCTGGATGGATCCGCGCACCAGTGCCTGGGACCAGACGCCTGCAGCGCAATTTTTCCAGCAGAGTCGCCGCCAGTGGCCGCAGTGGAATGCGGAACTGTGTGCAGAGCTTGTTTCGGCGCTAGGCCTTGAAGAACATCTGCCCAAGCCCATGTACATGTTGTCCACCGGCTCCAAGCGCAAAGTCTGGATCTCGGCGGCGTGTGCCAGTGGAGCCGAATTGACATGTCTGGATGAGCCTTTTGCTGCCCTGGACCGCGGGTCCATACGCACCATCACCGAGCTGCTGCAGGATGCGGCGGCGCACAGCCCGCGCGCCTGGGTGTTGGCAGACTACGAAGCGCCTGCCGGTGTGCCGCTGGCCGCCACCATTGACTTGGGCCACTGAGCCCCATTGCATTGCGCACCAATGACTAGGAGAACCTTATGACAACCCGACTGCCTACCTACTTTGTGTCCCACGGTGGTGGCCCCTGGCCCTGGATGCCCGACATGCGCGACATGCTGGCCAGCCTGGACACCGCACTGGCCGATATGCCACGCCAGATCGGCCGCACGCCCAAAGCTGTTTTGATGATTACCGCCCATTGGGAAGAGCGGGCCTTCACGCTGGGCTCCAACCCCGCGCCCGGCATGGTTTACGACTATGGTGGCTTTCCCGCACACACGTACTCGGTGGTGTATCCCGCGCCGGGCGCCCCGGAGCTGGCGCTGCGGGTGCAGGGATTGCTGCAGGAAGCCGGCTTGCCGGTGGCACTGGACCCTCAGCGCGGCTACGACCACGGCACTTTTGTGCCCTTGGCCGTGATGTACCCGGACGCGAAGGTGCCCGTATTGCAAATGTCCCTGCGCGCAGGGCTGGACCCGGCAGAGCACATTGCCCTGGGTCGGGCTTTGGCGCCGTTGCGGGATGAAGACGTGTTGATTGTGGGCAGCGGCCTGAGTTATCACAATCTGCGCAATTTCGGTTCCGGCGGGCGGGCTCCTTCCAAGGCTTTTGACGTCTGGTTGCAGGAAGCGATGGTTGCATCGCCTTCCGTGCGCGCAGAGGCATTGGTGAACTGGGAATCAGCGCCTGCGGCCCGAATTTGCCACCCTCGCGAAGAGCACTTGCTGCCCCTCATGGTGGCCGTGGGAGCCGCCTATGACGATGCTGCAGAGTGTGTGTATCACGACGAGACCGTTTTTGGTGGCGTGACCGCCTCCAGCTTCCGTTTCGGCGAGATAGCCACCGCAGCCTGAGCCTGTTGATCCATCAATTTCAAGGCAAGCGCACATACGTGTGCGGTGCGTTGGAGTTGGTGGTTTTTGTCGGTCAGGGCCTGGTGTTCCTGGATCAGAGTTTTGACCGGTGGCGCGCCCTCGGCTGCCGCGGTCCCTTTTTCAAGTTGGCTTTCGATCAGTCGGATCTTGAGGTCGTTGTTGAAGGTGATGTGTTTGGCATCCGACATCCGGTCCTTGATGCGCTTGCGGCAAGCAGCCATCCAGTCCGTGTCCTGCGCCACCAGTTCGCTGAGCTGGTTCAGGATCAAGGAGGTCGCCGCCTTGCGCATGGCAGGCGATGCCGGGTCTGGAAGTGTGTCCGTGATGGGTGTCATGGCTGGGCCCCGCCAAGGGGTGTTGGCTAGCGATGGTGAGAAAGCTCAACGTTAGGCCCGAGCCGTCAAGTGCTCAAGGGCAACTGTTCGACGGTGAACATTTGGCACCCGGACGGTGCGCGTTTTTGTGACTTTGTTGACAGCTTGAGGGACTTTGCGTGCAGGGCTCTGAATACACGCTGAAGGCTCAGTAACCGTTGGAGTCCCGGTTGCCGCGCTGCATGAACGGTGGCTGGCGGCCTACGGCTTCTTCCAGCAAGATGAGTTCCAAGTCCCGGTGATTGATGACCGGTGCAGGTTCCATCAGGTGCCTACCAGCTTCGCGACCTATGTACAGCGGCGCGTCGTGGTACTGCGTGGTCAGGGTGCGTGCTTGGGTGGCGTCGGCCAGGGGCTGGATGTCGGCAGTGCCGTAGCACAGGCAAAAGTAGAGCTTGGCCTCCATCGTTTCCATATAGCAAGCAGTGCCGCGGATGCCTATGGTGGCTGCCGGGGTCTCGAGCCGCTTGGGGCCGGGGCCGAACACCGCCAGCACTTTGCCCGTGATCAAGCGCAAGACGCCGACTGCACCATCCTGCACAAACTGGATCACGCTGTTGTCGCGCATGAGGTAGGCGTTGTTGGCCATCACATACAGCACTTCGCTATTGGCTCCAGTGGCAATGGTGTCGCCCGGCATCACGGCTTGGTCCACCTTGGCGGGGCTGCCATTCAATCGCACATCACCTTTGATTCGGCGTATGCCACTCTGAAATGGTTTCTGGCCCATGGCCAGCGCCTCGGCCAAACCGGCAATGCTGCCAAGCCCCAAGGTTGTTGAGATAAATCGGCGTCTGGTGCTCATGGAATATGCGCAGGTAGCTATGAAAAATATAGTGACTATGCGCTAAGACCTCTACCTTAGCTATTTTCCTTTGCTGCGTCCACCCGAGCTGCCAGAACTCCCAGACCCTCCTGAGCTACCAGAGCTACCGGAACCACTTGAGCTTCCCGAACTGCCTGAACTGCCCGAGCTTTCCGTTTTACCGCTACCGCCGGATGTCGATTCGGTCTTCCCGCTTCCGCTCTCGGTGCTGCCGCTCTTGCTGTCGTCTCCGCTTTCGTTTTTGCCGGAGCTGCCTGATTTGGAATCGTCCTGCCCGCTTGCATCTTCCGATTTGCCGCTGCGGCTGCCGCCCTCGCCTTTGCCACTGGAGCGGACTCGCTTTTCTGAGCTTTGGCGCACATCCACCCGTTCTACGGTGATGCGGTCATCACTTCCACGTACACCCGTAATGCGCACGCGCTGCTCGCGGTCTTCCCGCAGTTCGGCGCGTTGCCGTGCATTTACCTGTGCGCCCAAGGCCATGCGTCCCTGGCCGATGTCCAAACCGTCTGTGGATGCGGCTTTGACATAACCCTCCACCACCACCCGCTCTACCGGCCCCATGGTGGTGCGCGTGGGTTGCAGCTGCATGCCTGTGGCGACCAATTGCCTTCCATCCCAGTTGCCTTGAACCCGGACTTCCTGGCCATTGAGGGAGGCGCGCCATGCACGCAAGCCCTCAAGAAAACCCAGGCGCCCAGTTTGGACAGTGGTTTCACCGATCCGCAGAGTGCCTTCTGACCCATGTTCTGCCGGACCGGTGAGTTGGGCCTGGGCTTGTGGTGGGATGGGTTGCAGATGGGTCGTGTCAATGCTGCCATCACTCATGCGCAGGCCGCTGACCCGGACCCACTGACCGGGTTTCAGGGCAGACAGGGTGCCCGGCTCGCCGCTCCAGCGCAAGGTTTGACCCAGAACCCGGACTTCACTGCGCGCGGTGTCCACCCGTTCTACCGGTCCGACCACCAGATGTTGCAAGGCAATTTTCTCGGCTTGCAGTTCATCGCCTTGGCCTTTCGCCTTCACCACCACCACCTGACCGAGCGCCAATACGCCTGTTTTGACGGTTTGCCCGTTGTCATTGACCGGCGTACTCTCGTCATAGTGCACCTCTATGCCATTGACGCAGATGCTGGCAAAACCGGTAATCACCCCCACGATGCCGGTGCCGCCTATGCCTCCGTTGTCGATGCCGGTGCCGCCAATGCCGGGCTTGAGTGCTACATCGCCGGTGCCCCCGATGCCAGGGCGCAGGGCGGTGTCACCGGTGCCGCCAATGCCCGGAGCTGCTGCTTGCGGGTTGACCGGCGAGTCGCTGTGGCCACACACGTTGGCGCCCTGTGCGTGCAGCGCTCCCATGAGAGCTAATGCTGCAGCAAGGCAGCGCAAATGATGGAGCTGGCGGTTCATGTGGCAGCCCCTGTCTTCCCGGCAGGTGCAGTGGGTGCTTCGGGCATGGGTTCGGTATAAAAGTAAATGCCGAAGGTCATGCGGTGTTTGGGGGCCTCTGTGGCTGCATCGGCTTGTTCCAAAGCAAGGGCGTTCTTGTTCACGGCCAGCAGGGCCTTCATGCCGGCCTCGCGCGATTGCTTGGCGAGGAGTGCCATGGAGGCTTCGCTCAATGCGTCATATTGCACGCTGCGTTCCAGCAGCGCGGGCTGCACGCCCAGCAGGTTACGCGCGGCCGCAGCGGCATGGTCGTGCAGGTTGTGGCCGAAATAGAAGGCTTTTTCGTCGAAGCCTTCACTGGGCACAAAGGCTTCTGCATTCAGGCACACGCGGTTTTCGTCGTCCAGGCGGACGACCCCCAGCCGCAGCCACTCATCCAGCACCACACGCGAGCGGATATCGCTGTTCACACCGGCCACCAGGCTTTCAAAAGACAACTCACCACCCTCACTGGCAAAGCGCGCCAAGGGCAGGGGGCTGCCGTTTTCGTGCAAATAGCGGGCGGTGCCCAGCCACACAGCGACCAGCTGGGCACCGAGGGAGACCACATCGGGAACAGCTTCGGTTGTTTGTGCCAACTCGCTGCGCAGACGGGAGACGTCTTTGCGATGCACCCCCGTCATCAGGCTGACGCGGCTATCGGTTGGCGCCTTGTTGTCCAAGCGGAATTCGGTAGCAGCTACATCGACAAACAGGTTCTTCAGCAACTCGGCGAGGTAGGGGTAAGTGATGCCTTGCGCGAGCATGACCCGCACCAAGGGGCGCAATACGCGGCGTAGTGCGCGCACCAGCGCGGGAGGTGGTCCGGCGAGGGAAGAGTTGGAACTGTCCATGGGCTCAAATGTAACTTGCTTGTGGGAAAAATTTACACAAATTATTTTACGTGGGAAAATTTCACACTTATAGTTCAAACATGTGTGGGAAACAATCACACACATCGTGAAAGTTTAACTACCTTAAGGAATCTCACCATGACCTTCATCCGCTCTGCTCTCGTAGCTACCAGTGCCACCGTGTTACTTGCTCTCAGCGCCACATCTGCGCTGGCCGACAAAGGTGGCTCGTCGGGTAAATCGTCGTCTTCGGGCTCCTCGTCTTCCTCTTCTTCTTCTTCGTCCTCCAGTGCATCTTCCAGTTCCGGCAGCATCAGTACGTCCAGCAGCACCCGCAGCGATGATTCCGGCGGTCAGCGTCGCGGACGTGGCGCCGACGATGCTGCCGGCCACGTGCGCCAGGGTCGCGGTACGGACGACGCCCCCGGCCACGTTCGTCACGGTCGCGGTGCAGACGACCTGCCACCCGTGACTCCGCCAGCGATAAGCACAGGCACCACAACCGGCACTACCACGACAACGACCACCACCACGCTCTGATCCACGCTCACCCGCCATCCAGGCCGGCCGCTTTGCGGACCGGCTTTTTTATTGCAGTGGGGACTTTGCAGAGGTGTACGCCACTAGGCGTATTTCCGGTTCGGGCGGCCAAACCTACAGTCACTCCATCGCATCACAAAACCTCTTCCGAGATTGTTTTGCGAGAAGCGAGATGGATTTGTTTAACCCCCCGGAGAAGCCCACATGCAACGTCGCTTTACTTTGAAGGCACTCACCGCTGCCGTCGCTCTCACCACCTTGTCGGCCGTGCCCGCAATGGCTGCTGACACCATCAAGGTCGGTATCCTGCACAGCCTGTCCGGCACCATGGCCATTTCTGAAACCGTGTTGAAAGACACCGTGTTGATGGCCATCGACGAAATCAACGCCAAGGGTGGCGTGCTCGGCAAGAAATTGGAACCCGTGGTTGTAGACCCCGCTTCCAACTGGCCCCTGTTTGCTGAAAAGACCAAGCAGTTGCTGACCCAGGACAAAGTCTCCGTCATCTTCGGTTGCTGGACTTCCGTGTCCCGCAAGTCCGTACTGCCCGTCGTGGAAGAGCTGAATGGCCTGTTGTTCTACCCCGTGCAATACGAAGGTGAAGAGCTGTCCAAAAACGTGTTCTACACCGGTGCTGCGCCTAACCAGCAAGCGATCCCCGCAGTCGACTACCTGATGAGCAAAGAAGGCGGCGGCGCCAAGCGTTGGGTTCTGCTGGGCACTGACTATGTGTACCCCCGCACCACCAACAAGATCCTGCGCGCCTACCTGAAATCCAAGGGCGTGAAAGAGTCTGACATTGACGAGAAGTACACACCGTTTGGCCACAGCGATTACCAAACCATCGTGGCTGATATCAAGAAGTTCTCTGCCGGCGGCAAGACAGCAGTGGTGTCCACCATCAACGGTGACTCCAACGTGCCCTTCTACAAGGAATTGGGCAACGCTGGCCTGAACGCCAAGGACGTGCCTGTGGTGGCCTTCTCGGTGGGTGAAGAGGAACTGCGCGGCGTGGACACCAAGCCTCTGGTGGGTCACCTGGCTGCATGGAACTACTTCCAGTCCATCAAGAACCCGGCCAACACCGAGTTCATCAAGAAGTGGTCTGACTACGCAAAGGCCAAGGGCATCGCCGGTCACAAGGACAAGCCATTGACCAACGACCCGATGGAAGCTACTTACATCGGCATCAACATGTGGAAGCAAGCCGTCGAAAAAGCAAAGTCCACCGACGTGGACAAGGTAATCGCAGCGATGGCCGGCCAGACCTTCAAGGCACCAAGCGGCATCGTGTCCAAGATGGACGAAAAGAACCACCATTTGCACAAGTCCGTGTTCATCGGCGAAATCAAGGCTGACGGTCAGTTCAACGTGGTCTGGAAGACACCCGGCCCTGTGAAGGCCAAGCCATGGTCTCCATACATCGAAGGCAACGACAAGAAGCCTGATGAGCCCGCAAAGAAATAAGGCGTAGGCAGGGAGAGGCTAGCTTTTAGCCAGAGCCGCCACAGCCTTGAAAAGGGCGTGGCGGCTTGTTGTTTTTACCCCGGAGAGATTGGCGTATGCCAAAACGAATTTTTCAATGGCTGATGATTGCTATGCTTTTGATAGCTGCTCGCGCATATGCGCTGAGCGCTGAAGAGGCAAAAGCCATGGCATCCGGCGAGAGCGATGCCCGCGTGGCGGCATTGCAAAAAGCGGTGGAAAGTGCCGATGAACGCACGGTGCGTTTCATCCAGGCGCTCTCGGATGATGCCGTCAAGCTCGTGGGCGAAGTGCCGGTGATGGTGGTTGACGGCAAGGGCGTGGACCCGGTCACCCAGGCGGAAGTCGCTGTGCCCGATACCGCCGAAGACGTCATGAACAACAACCGCATGCGCGGCGAGCTGGATACCGCGCTGGCTGCGGTCAAGCTCCTGTCGCCCGATGTGGCGGTGCGTCGCGCAGCGATCAAGACCCTGGGCGGGCAGGTGGATGCCGGCAAGCTGCCTCTGCTGGATAAAGCGCTGGCCAACGAGACTGCCCCGGACCTCAAGGAAAAACTGCAGTTGCTGCGCGCTGCGGCCATGCTGGGCAGCGAAGACCCGGCCAAGCGCTTGGAAGCTGCCACGCAGTTGGGCGATAGCGCACAGGCCGCCACCAAAACATTGTTGGTGGAGCGCTTGCAGGCTGAAACAGACGGCAACGTGAAGGCCGCACTGCAAAAAAGCTTGGGCACCGTCGAGGCCCGCCTCGCGTGGGGAGACCGCCTGGGTGCCATCTTCAGTGGCATCAGCCTGGGTTCCATCCTGCTGTTAGTCGCTTTGGGGTTGGCCATCACCTACGGTTTGATGGGCGTAATCAATATGGCCCACGGCGAGCTGATGATGATCGGCGCCTACGCTACCTATGTGGTCCAGGTACTGTTCCAGAAATACCTGCCCGGCGCGTTCGACTGGTATTTGCTGGCCGCAGTGCCGGTGGCATTCATGACCTCGGCGCTGGTGGGTGCCGCCCTGGAGCGCAGCGTCATCCGTTTCCTGTACGGCCGTCCGCTGGAGACTTTGCTGGCGACCTGGGGTATCAGCCTGATGCTGATGCAGCTGGTGCGCACCCTGTTCGGGGCGCAAAACGTCGGCGTGGAAAACCCGAGTTGGATGAGTGGTGGCGTACAGCTGCTGGGCAACCTCTCCTTGCCCTACAACCGCTTGATCATCGTCGCCTTTGCAGTGGCAGTGCTGGTAGGTGTCTGGTTCCTGATTGAGAAAACACGCCTGGGCCTGTTCGTGCGCGGAGTGACTCAGAACCGCCCGATTGCGAGCTGCATGGGTGTGAACACGGCCCGCATTGACACTTACGCCTTTGCGCTGGGGTCTGGCATTGCCGGTTTGGCCGGCTGCGCTCTGAGCCAGGTGGGCAACGTGGGGCCTGACCTGGGCCAAGGCTACATCGTGGATTCCTTCATGGTGGTGGTGCTGGGCGGTGTGGGCCAGCTGGCCGGAACCGTGTATGCGGCCATGGGCCTCGGCATTTTGAACAAGTTCCTCGAGGGCTGGACCGGTGCGGTGCTGGCCAAGATCGCTGTGCTGGTTTTCATCATTGTCTTTATCCAGAAGCGTCCGCAAGGCATCTTTGCCATGAAGGGCCGGAGCGCAGAAGCATGAGCAACATTTCCTTACCCACTCCGCAACCTTTGCTGACGCGCGCCGGTTGGGCCGCATGGTTGGCTGCGCTGATTGTCTTGTGCGCCCTGGTGCCGGTACTGAACCTGATGGTGCCTGCGGGCAGTGCCCTGCACCTGAGCGATTTTGCGGTGGCACTCACGGCCAAGATCATGTGCTATTCCATTTGCGCACTCGCCATGGGCCTCATCTGGGGCTACACCGGCATCCTGAGTCTGGGCCACGGCCTGTTCTTCGCGCTGGGCGGCTATGCCATGGGCATGTACCTGATGCGTCAGATCGGGCTGGATGGCAACTACAAAAGCAATTTGCCGGACTTCATGGTGTTCCTGGACTGGAAAGAATTGCCTTGGCATTGGGCGTTGTCCGGCAGCTTCGGTGCCACGCTGTTTTTGGTAGTGGCCGTGCCGGGGCTGGTGGCCTTTGTGTTCGGCTACTTTGCCTTCCGCTCGCGCATCAAGGGGGTTTACTTTTCCATCATCACCCAGGCGATGACATTTGCGGCCATGTTGCTCTTCTTCCGCAATGAAACCGGCTTTGGTGGCAACAACGGCTTCACTGACTTCAAGCGAATTCTGGACATCCCGATTGCCACCACCAGCATGCGCATGACCTTGTTCGTCATGACTTCGGTGACTTTGCTGCTGTTCTTCCTGCTGGCCCGCTGGCTGGTGGGCAGCAAGTTCGGCAGGGTGTTGCAGGCGGTGCGGGATGCGGAGAGCCGCGTCATGTTCAGCGGCTATTCCACGCTGGGCTACAAGCTCACCATCTGGACCATCTCGGCCATGATGTGCGGCGTGGCCGGCGCGCTCTATGTGCCTCAGGTCGGCATCATCAACCCGAGTGAGATGAGCCCGGCCAACTCGATTGAGATTGCCATCTGGGCCGCTGTGGGTGGGCGGGCGACGCTGATCGGGCCCATCGTGGGGGCCTTCTTGGTCAACGGTGCCAAGAGCTGGCTCACGGTGACTTACCCTGAGTTCTGGCTCTATTTCCTCGGTGCGCTCTTCATTGGTGTCACCTTGTTCCTGCCCGACGGCGTGGTGGGATTGATCAAGAAACTGAAGGGAGGGAAAGCATGACTCCCGATCTGTTGGAACAAGGCGCGCGCCGCGTAGAGGCGCGCTTGGCCGCACTGGCCGAACAGACAGCTCAGACCGAGTCAGGCGGTCGCACTGCAGGGTTCGGCCGGCTAGCCAACCAGGGCGAAGTGGATGTGACCCATGGGCGCATTCTTTACCTGGAAGATGTGAACGTGAGTTTCGATGGCTTCAAGGCCATCAACAACCTGTCGCTGGACATCGCGCCCGGCGAGCTTCGCTGCATCATCGGGCCCAATGGCGCGGGCAAGACTACGATGATGGACATCATCACCGGCAAGACGCGGCCGGACAGCGGCACCGTGTACTTCGGCAGCACCATCGATCTGCTGCGCTACAAAGAGTCCGAGATCGCACAGCTGGGCATCGGGCGCAAGTTCCAAAAGCCCACCGTGTTTGAGCAACTCTCGGTGTTTGAGAACCTGGAACTGGCCTTGAAGACCGACAAGGGCGTCAAAGCTTCCATGTTCTTCAAGCTGGACTCTGCACAGCGGGACCGTCTGGCAGACATCCTGCACACCATTCACCTCGCAGACAGTGTGGGACGTCTCGCCGGCAACCTGAGCCACGGACAGAAGCAGTGGCTGGAGATCGGCATGTTGCTGATGCAAGATCCCAAGCTCCTGCTGTTGGATGAACCGGTGGCCGGTATGACGGATGAGGAAACCGAGCGCACCGCTGAGCTGTTTTTGAGCCTCAAGGGCAAACATTCCCTGATGGTGGTGGAACACGACATGAGCTTTATCCGCACCATCAGTGACATCGTCACCGTATTGTGTGACGGCTCGGTATTGGCCCAGGGCACGCTGGATCAGGTGCAGGCCGATGAGCGTGTGATTGAAGTTTATTTGGGCCGTTGAGGTTGATTCGCCATGCTTGAAGTAAAAAACATCAACCAGTACTACGGTGGCTCCCACATTTTGAGGGACGTGAGTCTGGAGGCCGAGGTCGGCAAGGTCAAGGTCATCCTGGGCCGCAACGGCGTAGGCAAGACCACACTGCTCAAATCGCTGATGGGCCTGGTGCCCATCAAGTCCGGCATCATCTCCATGGGCGGGAAGGAAATCCACAAGCTCACGCCTTATGAGCGTGCCCGCCTGGGAATGGGCTTTGTGCCACAGGGTCGCGAGATTTTTGCTCGACTTACTGTGGAAGAAAACCTCCGTATGGGCTTGGCTTACAAGCCTGCCGGCACCCCTATTCCGGCTGAGCTGTTTGAACTGTTTCCGGTGCTTCAGCAGATGTTGCACCGCCGGGGCGGCGACTTGTCCGGCGGGCAACAGCAACAGCTGGCGATTGCGCGTGCATTGGCGGCGGGCCCCAAGGTTCTGATCCTCGATGAGCCTACCGAAGGTATCCAACCCAGCATCATCAAGGATATCGGCCGCGTGATCCGCATGCTGGCAGACCGTGGCGACATGGCCATTCTGCTGGTGGAGCAGTACTACGACTTTGCCCAGGAGTTGGCGGACAACTACATCGTGATGGAGCGTGGCGCGGTGCTTGCGCGTGGCATGGGCCAGAACATGGAAGTTGACGGCGTGCGTGGCTTGGTGGCCATTTAGACGCCTGGCAGCAGTTCTTCTGCCGGTGGCAGAGAGGCGGGTGGCGGGTCCGGCAGTTTGCCGATTTCCGGAGCAACCCGTTTGCCGGTGAGCAAAGCCAACCCACCGGCCTGGCGCTTTTGCTCGCCCAGAGACGCGCGGTTGACCAAAGGCCCGCATCGCGCCTTGAGCTGCTGCACCATGTCCTGCAGCTCGGGCGCTCCCTTGACTTTGGCACTGTGCTTTTGCAGCAACTGGTAGGCGTTGTCGATCAGCCTTGAGTTGAGTGTGTCGCGGCCATGCAGGATCAGGTTTTTGACGGCATTGGTCGGGTCGCCTGCAAGGCTCAGTGCCATGGCCGTTTCTGCAAACTCCAGCACTTGCGACTGGGCCAGTCTCAGCCGGTCGGCATAAGGCGGATGGGACACGGCACTGGCTGCAAGCAGCTCCGTTAATGAGCGGTTGCTGCAAAAGCGACGGCCGATGACATCAATGGTTTCCTCCAGCTCATTGAGCTGGATGGCTTTGGCCGACAGTTGCGCCATCAGAGCCACGAGGTTGCTGGCAGATTCAAAATCAAATTGGGGCTCCCGCACGGTCTTTGCCATCTCCCGCACTGCGTCCACTGACCGGGCAAACTGGTGCTGCTGTATGAGGTTGAGTGCTTCCACGATGGCAGCCAGGCGCCTTAGGCGTGCGTTGCCCTCATCTTTATCGATAAGCCTCAGAAAATCGTCATAGCAGCGCTGCAGGCCCTTGCGGTCTGCGGTGCCCAGTCGGGTAAAGGCCAGCAGCACCAGTGTTTGTGCGTCAAACATCTTGGAGTCGAGCCCCAAGCGCGTGGTCTTGTCGAGCAGCTTTTCGGCCTCCTCGTGGTCGCCGGAATAGTAGGTCATCATGGCCAGGTTCTGTACCCGGCTGATGGAGGCTGGCGTGAGCGTGGCGGCCATTTTGTAGGTTTCCAGAGCCTTGTCAAAACGGCCTAACTCGAACTGGGCCCGACCCATGACGTCATAGGCATCGGCGTAATTCGCGTCTTCGCCTATCAATTTTTCGAGAGTGCTGGTGGCCTGGTTAATCTGGCCGGCCTCCAACTGCGAGCGTGCAACACCCAACTTGGCCCAAGGCAGTGTTTTGGCGTCGACGACTGCCTTGTACAAGGTTTGCGCCTCAATGCAGCGGCCCAGTCGCAGCAACAACTCGGCACCTACCCGCGCCGCATACAGCCAGAACTGGCCTCTGGCCTCAAACCGATCGAGACACAGGCGCGCGGCCTCTTCGAAGTCCTCTTCTTCAATGGCAGTGAAAATGCCCTGCAGAGACACTTTCCGCACCCGTGCGGCTACCAGCCGTTCACCGAGTTGGGTCGCTTTGTGCGGCTTGAGCATGTAGCCGTCCAGGGCCGATTCGGCGGCTTCCGCCACCTTGGCGTAGGTGGCTTCACCAGTGATCATGATGAACACGGTGGAGAAGGGCAGCAGCTGGTTGCGGCGCAAGTCGTCCAGCAGATCCTGCCCGGACATGGCATCAGTGGGAAAGTGTTGCTCGCACAGCACAAAGTCGAAGGTGCGGAACTCCAGTTGACGACGGGCATCCACTGCGCGGGCCGCTTGGGCGACGCTCGCAACTCCGAAGTCGCGCAGCTGCGACACCAGAATCGAGCGCGATGTCGGATTGCCGTCTACCACCAGGGCAGAGCAGGTCGAGAAATCCGAATCGAGAGCGGCCATTGGTGCCATTATGGTGGCGCCAATGGCCATTGAACAGGGTAGTTACATGGCCCAGATGCGCGGGTCCTGACCTGTAAGTTGCCATGCATGGGTACGCCACTGCTTGCGCACAGCGCGCAGCAATTGCATGGCAGGCTCCACAGTGGGTGCAAGCACCCGGAGTACCAGGGTGCGGGTGTTGGGGCTGGTGGCGCCTGCAGTCGTTGCCAGGGTGTGGTCTTTCAAGGTTGCCCGCGCCATATCTAGCAAGGCTTCTTTGTCGGCGCGGCTCCAGGGCGTTCCGCTGGCAAAAAACAAGGTCGCTAGGCAGCGATTCCCGTCCAGCCCGGTAGGGCCATTCATCAGCCGTTGGTCATTTGCGCGCAAGGTGCCGCGCTCCAACCAGACGCCGGGAATCTCCAGGTGTTGTTCCAGACTGCCTTTCAGAAAAGGCAGTTGCGCATGGGGCAGGCCCAGCGCGGTCACATCCCAGCCCAGGCACTGGGCTCCGGGGGCGAGTTGCAGGCGCAGGCGGTTTACCGCATGGCAGGCGTCATAGCAAATCGCCTCCAGCGGCAGCCATTCCAAGCGTGCACCCTCTTTCAGGGTGAGGCTGGTTTCCTGGGTGGCTACCGGACCTTCGGAGCGGTAAAAGCGTGTCGCGCCCGGCGTGGTGATCAGGCCGTGTGCGCCGCTGCCCACCGTGATGTTCAGGCTCAGTGTGTCTCCGCCCACCAGTCCACCAGGCGGGTGTACCAGTACGTTGTGACAAATTCCATCGCCTTCAGGGTAAAGGCTTTGCAGGATACGCAGCGGGCCGCTGTGCTCGTAGCGGGCCACGCAGCGCTCTGCTTCGAGGCGGTAATCCAGTTGTAAACGTGCGTGCCAAACCATGGCTCAATTGTTGTGTGCGTTGGTGGAGCTTCAGCGCTGCCAGAAGTGTTGATGCAAGGCGGCGATGGCCTCTTCGACTGCAGGCACCGGCCCGATGACGGTGACCTGCTTCTGGCCTGCTGCCAGCACTGTGCGGCTGGGCAGGTCCATCGTCGGGTTTTCTTCGTGGTTGCCAGTGAGCTCCAGGAGTTGGCGTTCCGTCATGCCGAACACCAGGGTGCCGATATTGGCCCAGTACTGCGTGCCCGCGCACATGGCGCAAGGTTCCACAGTGGTGACCAGCGTGCAGCCCCACAGGTAATCCGCAGTGAAGTTGGTGGCTGCCGTGCGCGCCAGGGTGGATTCGGCATGGTTGACCGTATCCACATTGCCTTGCTCCGCCAAAACTGTTTCCCCATCCGGCGCCACCAGAATGGCGCCGAACGGGTGTTTTCCCAATGTCAGGGCGCGCTGCGCCACTGCGTTGGCACGCAGCAGGTGGCGGGCTATCTGTTCAGGCGTCATCAGTGGTTCTGCGAGCCGCGATGCGCCCAGGCGGTAGTGTGCTTTTCGATCGCGCTGAACAGTTCGTACATCACCATGGCCATGGCGCCCACCACCACCAAGCCGGCAAATGCCAAGCCCATTTGCATGGCCGAGCCTGCACTGATCAGCAGGTAGCCGATGCCTTCGTTGGCGGCTGTCATCTCGGACACCGTGGTACCCACAAACGCCAGGGTGATGGCGACTTTGAGCGAGCCGTAGAAGTAAGGCATGGAGCGGGGCAGCCCCACCTTCACCAATACATCCCAGCGCTTGGCGCCCAGCACGCGCAACACGTCTTCCAGCTCCGGCTCCAGGGTGGCCAGGCCGGTGGCAATGTTCACCATGATCGGGAAAAAGCTGATCAAAAAAGCTGTCAGGATGGCCGGGCCCACGCCGATGCCGAACCAGACCACGAGGATGGGCACAAACGCAGCTTTAGGCAGTGCATTGAATGCCGTCATCAGCGGGTACACCGCCGCATAGGCCAGTCGCGAACTGCCGATCACAAAGCCCAGCAACACCCCCACCACAATGGCAATGCCGAAGCCCGCCATGGTCACCCAGAAGGTGCGCCAAGCGTGGCCGGCAATGATGCCCTTGAACTCCCAGAACTGTGTCCAGATACGTACCGGGCTGGGGAAGACGAACTCCGACACGTCAAATACGCTGCACAGCAATTGCCACAGCAGAATGAAGACCACCAGCAGCACCCACGGTGCCCAGGTCTCAATTTGTTTTTTGCTCATGGGCAGCCTTTATTGGGTGATAGCGCCAGAGGCGGCCGGGGCGTTCGAGCGCATGGCGCCGATGTGCCCTCGCAACTCGTGCACGATGTCGGTGAACTCTTTGGTGTAGGTGATCTCCAGGTCGCGCGGGCGCGGCAGGTCGATCTCGCGCTTCACCACAAAGCGGCCGGGGCTCTTGCTCATGACATAGACCGTGTCGGCCAGGAACACCGATTCACGCAAGTCGTGCGTCACCAGAATCACGTTGAACTGTTGCTCGGTCCATAAGTCGCGCAAGATGCACCACAGCTCCTCGCGGGTGAAGGCATCCAGCGCGCCGAAGGGCTCGTCGAGCAGCAGCATCTTGGGTTCATGGATCAGTGCGCGGCAGATGCTGGCCCGCTGCTGCATGCCCCCCGAGAGCTGCCACGGGAACTTGTCTTCATAGCCGCCCAAGCCCACTTTTTGCAGCAGCTTGCGCGCACGCTCTTCATATTCTTTGCGCTTGGCTTTGAAGTTGCTGCGGTAAGGCTCCACGATTTCCAGAGGCAAGAGCACGTTGTCGACCGTGGTGCGCCAAGGCAACAGGGACGGCGCCTGGAAGGCCATGCCGGAAATCTTCAACGGGCCGGTTACCGGCTCGTTGTCAATCAGGATCTTGCCCTTGGAGGGCATCTTCAGACCGGTGGTCAGCTTCATGAAGGTGGACTTGCCACAGCCGGACGGGCCGACGATGGCAATGAACTCCCCCTTGCGCACTTGCAGGTCGATAGCTTCGACCGCAAAGTGGTTCTGCTTCAGAAGCTCATCGTTGTAAGCAAGCCAGACATCCTGGAAATCGACAAACCAGGGAGATGCTGACTCAAGGATGGGCGCACTCATGCTTACTTCTTGGGCAGTACGTTCAGCTCAGCCTTGGAGGGCAGGAAGCTGCCGTTCCACACCACGTCCGGGTTCACACGGGTTTTGGTGTTGAAGGCGTCCGACACTTGCGATGCCATCAGCGACAGGCGTGGGCCGTTGACCTGGCCGAAGCCTTCCGCACGGGCGTTGGCACTGTTGATGGCGGAGTCGATCGCCATCTTCAGGCGGCGGGTTTCCAGCTCGGCGTTGATGATGCCGTCGCGGGCCTTCACATCCCCCACAGCAGCTGCGGGGTTGCCGATCACGTCTTTCATGCCCTTGGCAAACGCAACCAGGAAAGCTTTGATTGCAGCTGGGTTCTCTTTGATCATCTTGGGCGAAGCAATGATGGCGTTGCCATAGAGCTTCACACCGAAATCGGGGTAGGGCAGGACCACGATGTCCTCGGCCTTGACGCCGCGTGCTTCGAGGTTGAGTACCGAGGTGAAGGTGAAGCCGGTGATGGCGTCTATGTCGCCACGAGCCAGCATGGTTTCACGCAGGGGAGGGTCCATAGCGGTCCACTGCACACCACTGATGTTGTTGGCTTTGGCAAAGATGGGGAAGGCGCGGCGGCCGGCGTCAAACACGGGTGCGCCCAGCTTCTTGCCGTTCAGGTCGGCCGGAGTCTTGATGCCGGACTTCTTGAGCGCCATCACCGAGGCGGGCGTGTCGTTGTAGACCATCATCACCGCCACGGGCTTGTTGGGCGCGTCGGGGTTGTTGGCGTGGAACTCCATCAGCGCGGCCAGGTCAGCAAAACCCATGTCGTAAGCGCCGGAGGCCACACGGGTGACCGTGCCGCCGGAGCCGTTGCCCGCGTCGATGGTCACGTCCAGCTTGGCGTCCTTGAAGTAGCCCTTGGCTGCAGGTGTCAGAAACAGGGCGGCAGGGCCTTCAAAACGCCAGTCCAGTTGGAACTTGATCGGTGTACTTTGGGCCATAGCCGAACCGGCGGCCAAGGTAGTGGCGGCCAATGCGATCGCGTGGAGAAACTGGCGTTTTTTCATGGGAGCTCCTACAAGGTGTTAGATGGACTGGATCAAGCAAGAAAGATGCCCAAATTTGGGGCGTGTATACAAAGCAGCTGGCCTCATTCTCTTGCGCTCCATGTGCACGTGAGGCAGTAGATACCCTTTAACGCCGAGCCGAATGCTCGTTGCAGGGGTGTCGACCGGAAAAAGGGCCCTTGAGGGCCCTGTGTTTGTTTTGCAGCGGGTTGCTTCAATGGGCATCGGCTTGCTTGGCGGCTTGGATCGCCGCAGCGTCATCCTGCCGGCTGCCATTGAAGTAGACGTTCAGGAGTACCGCACTGACCGAGGCAAGCAGGATCCCGGACTCGATCAAGGGGTGGATGTTGTGCGGCATCCATTGCAGGAATTTCGGCGCAATCAGTGGGATCATTCCGAAGCCGATGGAGATGGCCACGATAAACAAGTTGTTGCGGTTTTTTTGGTAGTCCACTGACGCCAGGATGCGAATGCCGGTGGCCGCGACCATGCCGAACATCACCAGACCTGCGCCACCCAGTACAAAGGTGGGCAAGGACTCTACAAGGGCCGCCATTTTGGGCACCAAGCCCAGCAGAATCAGTATTGCCCCACCAGCGACGCAGACAAAACGGCTCTTCACGCCTGTGACGCCAACCAAGCCTACGTTTTGCGAGAAGCTGGTGTAAGGGAAGGTGTTGAAAATGCCACCGATCAGGGTGCCCAAACCATCGGTGCGAAGACCGGCTGTCAACATCTTTTGATCGACTTTTTTGGATGTCATGTCCCCCAAGGCGAGGAACATGCCGGTGGACTCGATCATCACCACAATCATCACCAGTGTCATGGTCAAAATCAGGATCGGGTCGAACACCGGCGTTGCAATTTCAAAGGGCAGCACCAGATCAAACCAGCCGGCCTTGGCCACGCGGGCAAAATCCATCAGGCCGGCGGCAGTAGCGACAACACCCCCCACGATGATGCCAAGCAACACGGAGATGTTGGCCACAAACCCCTTGGCATATTTGGCAATCAACAGAATGGAAACCAGCACGATGGCGGCAATGCCGATGTGCGGGAGCTGCGCATACAGGGGGTTGGGCACCGTCCCCACCAGATTGAGGCCGGCAGGTACCGGCGGGATGGCGCCGGCACCGGCAGCTTGTTTTGCTGCATCCAGCCACGCCAGATGTTCCGGGCTCGGGATGCTGGGAGCGGTGGGACCGAAAGGGTTGCCGAAAATCCAGTTGATGCCTACACGCATCAGGCTGATGCCGATCACGGCAATGATGGTGCCCGTGACCACCGGCGGGAAAAAGCGCAGCATGCGGCTGATCACCGGTGCAATCAGGATGGACACCACCCCGGCGCCAATGATGGCTCCGAATATCAAACCTGCACCTTGAGGGCCGGGGTTGCTATTGGCCATGGCAACCATGGGCGCAACGGATGCGAACGTAACGCCCATCATCACCGGCAGCTTGATACCGAACCACTGCGTGGCCCCCAGCGATTGGATCAAGGTCACGATGCCGCAGCAAAACAGGTCGGCAGATATCAGCATGGCCACTTGCTCGGGGCTGAGTTTGAGCGCACGACCCACGATCAGGGGCACCGCGACGGCACCCGCGTACATCACCAGTACATGCTGAAGGCCCAAGGCCGAAAGTTTGCCTGCGGGCAGGACTTCATCCACCGGGTGGACGTTCTGTGACATAGCAAAATCTCCTGGTGAGGGCGCCTTTGCCGCAAGGCATCGACTGATCTACGGGTTTAAAAACTGTATACACATTTTGTATACAAAGTTTTCAGACCCTTAGCGGGGAAACCCTCGTCCCGGGAAAACAGCTGGTGTCAGTGGGGATGCAGCAAGTCCAGGAGTGTTCGCGCTACTACCTTGGTGGCTTTGCGCAGGTCGTCCAAACTGACGCGTTCATCGGCACGCTTGGCGTGCGATTCCAGCACGGTGCGAGGGCCGGCGCCGTAAATAACACCGGGAATGCCGCGCTCAGAAAAGAGACGGACATCGGTGTAAAGCGGGGTCCCCATGGCGGGGATAGGTTCACCGAACAAGACTTCCCCATGTTTTTGCAGCGCATCCACCAATGGCTTGTTACCTGCCAAGGGACGCATGGAATTGGCCAGCAGCAGGCGTTTGATGTCTACCGAGATGCCGGGCACCTGGGATGCGGCATCCGCAATCACTTTGCGGATGGAGGCTTCTACCTCAATGGGGTTCTCCTCGGGGATCATGCGGCGGTCCAGCTTGAAAGCCACTTTGCCGGGAACCACATTGGTGTTGGTACCGCCTTCGATGCGGCCCACGTTCAGGTAGGGGTGGTTGATACCGTCCACATCGGAGGTGACTTGCTTGTACAGCGTGTTCTGGGCGTACAGCGCGTTCAGGATGTGTACCGCGCCTTGCAGGGCGTCCACTCCGGACTCGGGAATAGCGGCGTGCGCCATCTTGCCGTGCACTGTCACCTCCATTTGCAGGCAGCCGTTGTGTGCGGTAATGACCTGGTAAGAAAAGCCCGCCGCCAGCAGCAAATCAGGCTTGGTGAGGCCCTTTTCCAACAACCAGCCGGGGCCGAGTTCGCCGCCGAATTCTTCGTCGTAGGTAAACAGCAGTTCCACACCGCCCTGGAGTGGCAGACCCAGCGATTCGAGGGCGCGCACCGCAAAGGTGTAGCTGGCGAAATCGCTCTTGCTTACGGCGGTGGCGCGGCCGTACATGTTGCCGTCGGCAATCTCACCGCCGTAGGGGTCATGCGTCCAGCCTTCGCCGGGTGGCACCACGTCGCCGTGGGCGTTGAGGCCGATGGTGATGCCACCGCGGCCCGCGCCGTCTGCGGCGCTTTGCCCGTACTGGCGGCGCACCACCAGGTTGGTGATGCTTTGCATGCCGGCAGCCTGCACTTCGCTGGCAGGCACGCTGTGTTTTTCGGCCTGCAGGCCCATGGCGGCCAGCAGCTCAGCGGTGCGCTCTGCGTGCGGGGCGTTGTTGCCGGGTGGGGTGTCAGTGGGCACGCGCACCAGTTCTTGCAGAAAGCGCACTTGCTCGTCGAAGTGCGCGTCAATCCAAGCGTCGAGTTTTTCGTAGGGGGTGGTCATGTGAAGTCAAACGTTCAGGCCGCGTGGGCCAGTTGGTGCAGCAGATGGCTGAACGCATCTACTGCGAGTTGCATGTCGTCGCTGGTGGTGGATTCCAGCGGGTTGTGGCTGATGCCGGAATTCAGTCCGCGTACAAACAGCATGGCTTGCGGCAGTATGGTGTGCAGCTTCATGGCATCGTGGCCGGCGCCGCTGGGCATGCGGTGCAGGGGCACGCCCAGTGCGGTGACAGCTGCCTCCCAGCGTTGCTGCCAGTCGTGCGCACTGGGTGCTGCGCTGGCCTGCATGGTGCGGGTGAGGCTGTGGTGCAGACCACGGCGCTCGCAAATCAGGCGCAGGCCAGTGAGTACTTTGGCCTCCAGTGCATCGCGCTGCGCATCCGACGGAGCACGCAAATCCAGCGAAAAGGTGCAGCGCCCCGGCACCACATTGATAGAGCCATTGGGCACTTGCAGCTGCCCCACGGTACCTACCGAGTCACCATCTTGAGTGGCGCAGTGTTCGACCAGCAAGATCAGCTCGGCCACCGCAGCAGCGGCGTCGCGGCGCTGGCCCATGGGCGTGGTGCCTGCGTGGCTGGCCATGCCGGTGATCTCGCCTACATAGCGCACGCTGGCGTTGATGGAGGTGACCACGCCCAGCGGAATGTCCAGCGCGTTGAGTACCGGACCTTGTTCGATATGGACCTCCACAAAGCCTTGGTAGTCGGCAGGGTTGCGGCGGATGGCGCCAATCGCGTTCACGTCCAACCCCGCTTTCGCCATGGCGTCGCGCATGGAAACACCATCTGCGTCCGTCTGGTCCAGCCAGGCGGGGTCAAAGTCGCCGGTGAGTGCGCCAGAGCCCAAAAAGGTGGCTTTGTAGCGCTGGCCTTCTTCTTCGGCAAAGGCCACTACTTCCAGCGCATAGGGCAGGCGCTGGCCCCGAGCCTTGAGCGCTTGCACACAGGCGAGCGGCACATAGATGCCCAGCCGACCGTCGTACTTGCCACCGTTGCGCACGGTGTCATAGTGGCTGCCGGTCAGCAGGGTTTTGGATGAAACAGGGCTCTGGCGCTCGTCGGATATGCGCAGGTAGCTATCACTTTCATAGCGACCCACCACATTGCCCACCGCATCGATGGTGGCGCTGTCACAGCCGGCAGCCAGCATATCGGCTTGAATCTGGCGGGCGCAGGCCAGGTGCGCATCCGTGAGGTAGGTCACGGTGAGTTGGCCGGTGCCCACATAGGCTGCGTCAGTATGTTGAGCCAGCGCTTCTTGCCAGTCCCACACCTGATGGCCTTCGGTAGGTGTGTAGCCAAACTTGTCGTTCAGGCGGATTTCGGCAATGCGGTGCACATTGCGCAGGCACTCTGCCAGCTCAAAGTCCGGGTGACCTTGCACGCGGCGCTCCAGCGTGGCAATGATCTCTGCTTTGGAGAGGCCTGTTCCGCGCGGACCGCGTACCGCGAGGATGAAGGGGAAACCGAAGCGCGCGTTGTATTCCGCATTCAGGCGCTGAATTTTGTCGAACTCGGCCGGCGTGCAATGCGTGAGGCCGGCCTTGCTTTGCTCATTGGTGCTCTCAGTGGTGAGGCTGTTATCCACCATCGCTTTGCCGGCCAGCTCGGGGTGGGCACGCAAGAGTGCAAGCTGGGGCTCGCGTCCCGCTGCGGCCACCACTTGCACCATGCCATGTTTGAAGGCCGCAAGTGACACAAAGGGCCGTTGTTGCAAGGCCTTTTCCACAATCCAAGGCGAGTGCTCGTACAAGCCGTCCAGCAGGCGTACCGCCTCGCTCAGCGGCAGGGTGTTGAGTTGTTCCAGAGTCAGTGTGCTCATCACTCAGCCTTGATAAGGATGCGTGGCTTTCCAGTGCCGCGCAATGTCGATGCGTCGAGCCACCCACACGTTGTCGTGCCGCCCAATGTGGTCCAGAAAACGCTGCAGTGCGGTGATGCGGCCCGGGCGACCCAGCAGGCGGCAGTGCATGCCGATGCTCATCATCTTGGGGGCGTTCAGGCCGTCGGGGTCGCCTTCGGTGTAGAGCGCGTCGAAGGTGTCCTTCATGTACTGGAAGAACGGGTCTGCGTGCGAGTAGCCTTGGGGCAGGGCAAAGCGCATGTCATTGCAATCCAGGGTGTAGGGCACGATGAGTTGGGGCACCACGCTGCCGTCCGTTTTTTGCACCTTCATCCAGAAGGGCAGGTCGTCGCCGTAGTAGTCGCTGTCGTATTCAAAGCCGCCGTAGTCGGCCACCAGACGGCGGGTGCGCGGGCTGTCGCGGCCCGTGTACCAGCCCAACGGTCTTTCACCGGTGAGCTTTTCGATGGTGGCCATGCCCAGCTGCATGTGCTCGCGCTCCTGTGCTTCGTCCATGTTCTGGTAGTGAATCCAGCGGTGGCCGTGGCAGGCAATCTCGTGGCCTAACTCCACCAAGCGGCGGGTGAGCTCGGGGTAGCGCTCCAGTGCCATACCGACACCGAATACCGTCAACGGTAAGCCACGTTGTTCGAACTCGCGCAGGATGCGCCACACACCGGCGCGTGAGCCGTATTCGTAAATACCTTCCATGCTGATGTGGCGGTCTGGATAGCTGGCCGGGTTGAACATTTCGGAGAGGAATTGTTCAGAGCCTGCGTCTCCGTGCAGCACGCTGTTCTCGCCGCCTTCTTCGTAGTTGAGGACGAATTGCACGGCCACGCGGGCCTGGCCGGGCCACTGGGCGTGGGGCACGTGTTCGCCATACCCCACCAGATCGCGGGGGTAGGCTTGGGTGGTGTCGTAGGTGTGATTCATGTCGATTCGTCAGGGGGCAAAGTCAAGCCGGCTTCTACGTGTTGAAGGTGCTCGTCCATCAAACGCAGGGCCAAAGTTTCATCGCGAGCTTCCAGAGCATCCACCAGTGCAGCATGCTCCTCGTGCGAATGGGCTGCCGAGGCGCTCGTCTGGTACATCAGTGTGATCAGGGAGCAGCGTGAGAGAAGGTCCATCAGCATCAATGCCAGCACTTCGTTGCCCAACAATTGGGCCATCCGTACATGGAAGTCGCCCAGCAACTCGGTGCGGTTGCTGATGGTGCCGCCATGGACGGCATTTTGTTCTTCGGCAATGTGCTGGCGCAGGGCATCAATGTGTTCGGGGTTGGCTGCCGCGATGAATGCACGGACCATGCCGGCCTCCAGCATGCGGCGCACCGCAAACACCTGTCTCGCCTCGGCCACTGAGGGGGCTGCCACAAAAGCGCCGCGTGCAGGCTCCATGCGGATCAGGCGGTTGCGCGAGAGCTGGAACAAGGCCTGCCGGATCAGCGTGCGGGATACGCCGAACTGGTCCGCAAGCTTTTGCTCGGCCAGTTTGGCGCCGGGTGTGAGCTGGTGGTCCACGATGGCGGCGGTGATGGCCTCCACGATGAAACCGGTCGTTGTGGTTTCCATCAGGTCATGATACCGAGATTGCGCAAAAGTGTATACACTTTGCATTTTCAATCGACAAGGATGCGCCATGGGCTTGAGCACGCACGTACTGGACACCATGCACGGCACCCCCGCAGCGGGCATGTCGGTGGCGCTCTACACCACGCAGGGCGAGGCGGCAACGCTGGTGAAAAGCTTTGTGCTGAATACCGACGGCCGCAACCCGGACGGCCCGCTGTATGACAACGCCAGCCTGCAAAAAGGCACCTACAGGCTGGTGTTTGATGTGGCCGGCTATTTCAAAGCCCGCGGCGTGACCCTGCCGGAGCCTAACTTTTTGAACCGCGTGGCGCTGGATTTCGGCGTAGCCCACACCGACCAGCATTACCACGTGCCTTTGCTGGTCAGCCCTTGGAGCTATTCCACTTACCGCGGTTCTTGAAAGGCTACATCTGGCCTTCGGTCAAGGTATCCAATTGAAAACGTCCACTCTTATGCCAGAGCCAGGTGTCCGTGTAGGTGACACGGCCCATGCGCACCGGTGCGGGGTAGGGGGCAGCCGCGCGCACCGAGCGTTCGATGTCGGCCATGACTTCCGGGGCGTGGCTGGGCGCGCGCATCCAGCGGATGTCGGTCACCTGCCCCATGCGGTCAATATCCACCTGCAAGACACCGACTGCGTAGAGCAGTGGGGGCATTTTCCCGCTGTAGATGCGGTTGGAATTTTTGGCATACAGATGGCCGGCGGCGTCTCGGCGGTAATCCCTCGGGGTAGCCGCCTGGGACAGGAGCGCGGGCTGTGGCTCGGGCTTGGCTGCCGCCGGGGGCGGAGCCACGGGGGGCGCCACTACGACGGGCGCCGGCACTGGTGTGGGCTGATGAGCCGGCTTGTTGACACTGCAAGCGCTGATGGCGGCCAGCAGCGCCAAGCTGATAGACAGGCGGGTGTTGCTCCAACGGGCGGCAACGGGTGCGGTGGCAGGGTTGGTCATGGCGTGTCTCCTTGTTTTTTCGCGCCGGTGTACTGTGCCGCAAATTATGCGGTTCCTGTCGGGCTCCGGCACAGAAAAGGTATCCGTTTGTGAGCAGCCTTCGAGATCTCTTGAACGCCTTGGAACAGGGGCCTGCGGTGCTGGTCACCGTGTTGGCGACCCGCGGCTCTGTGCCCCGGGATGCCGGTGCCTGGCTTTCGGTGTCAGCTGACGGCTTCGTCGGAACCATAGGTGGCGGTCGTCTGGAGCTGGACGCCTTGACGCTGGCCGGAGAGATGCTGATTTCCCATCAAGCGGGCCGGGATACCCCCGCAACGGAGCGGCGTTTTGCCTTGGGCCCCAGCCTGGGGCAGTGCTGCGGTGGTGAGGTGCATCTGCGCTTTGAGCTGGTGCAGGCGGCCGATGCGCCTGCCCTGCGCGAACGCTTGGCCCCCCGGCACTGGCCATTGGGCTTGTTCGGGGGTGGACATGTGGGTCAGGCCTTGGTGCAGGTCATGGAGCGTCTGCCTTTTGACGTGACGTGGGTGGACAGCCGGGACGGCGTATTTCCAAAGTCTGTACCTGCGAATGTTCGGTGTGAGCACTCCGATCCGGTGCAAGCAGCGGTCGCTGATTTGCCGCCGGGCGCCCGTGTACTGATCATGAGTTTCAGCCATGCGGAAGACCTGGATATCGTGGCGGCCTGTTTGACCCGCCAGCGGACCCGGTGGGATCTGCCCTACGTGGGGTTGATCGGCAGCCATACCAAATGGGCAACTTTCAGCCGTCGCTTGGCCGAGCGTGGCTTTACCGAGGCGGAGCTGGCGCATGTCACCTGCCCGATCGGTGTGCCGGTGGTCAAGGACAAACGGCCTGAAATTATTGCGGTCGCGGTGGCGGCCCAACTCTTGCAAGTAACGGACGACACGGTGCCCATCCCGGCCCCTGGCGCTGCCGGTTGATTGGACTATTGAGGAGAACTCCGGATGGAAAGCTATGTACTGGACTGGGCGAACCTATTGCTGCGTTGGGTGCACGTCATCACCGCCATTGCGTGGATCGGATCGTCGTTTTACTTTGTGTTTCTCGACAGCAGCCTGACCCCGCCGGAAGATAAAGATCTGAAAAAGCAGGGCGTCAGCGGCGAGTTGTGGGCAGTGCACGGAGGCGGTTTCTACCACCCGGTCAAATTTGCCGGCGCGCCCCCCAAACTGCCGGGCAATTTGCACTGGTTTTACTGGGAGAGTTACAGCACTTGGCTTACCGGCTTTTCGCTGTTCACCATCTCCTACCTGTGGAGCGCGGGCACCTACCTGATTGACAAGTCGGTCATGGCGTGGCACCCGCACGAAGCGATTGCCGTTGCGCTGTCGTTTCTGGTGGTGTTCTGGTTGGCGTACGACGCGATTTGCCGCGCCTTCGGTCAGCACAAAAATGGGGACGCCATCGTGGGCGTGCTGGTGGCGATATTGGTGTGTGTGGCCTCCTACCTGGCATGCCACTGGTTTGCCGGCAGGGCTGCCTTTCTGCTGGTGGGCGCCATGATGGCCACGAGCATGAGCGCCAACGTGTTCTTCTGGATTATCCCAGGCCAGCGCACCATGGTGGCGGACATCGCAGCGGGCCGTGCGGTAGACCCCATCCACGGCAAGCGTGGCAAACAGCGCAGCGTGCACAACACCTACTTCACCTTGCCGGTGTTGTTCGCCATGCTGAGCAACCACTACAGCTTCACCTACAGTCACCCGCAAAACTGGCTGGTGCTGATCGTGATGATGTTTGCGGGCGCCGCCATCCGCCAGTTTTTTGTGCTGCGGCACGGCTACAAGCTCGGTCGCAATGCACACCCATGGCCCTACGCGGCAGTGGGCGTGCTGGCCATCATCGGTATGTTGGTGTGGTTGAAACCTGCACCGCAGCCTGCTGCTATGAATTCAGGAGCTGCTCCCGCACAATCCACGGGCGCCAGCAGCACAATTGGCTATCAAGAGATAAAGCCCGTGTTGGAGCAGCGTTGCTACATGTGCCACGGTGCTGCTGTGCAAATGAAGAATGTACGGCTGGACAGCCCCGAGGCTGTGGCCAGCCACGCCCAAGCGATCTACCAGCAAGTGGTGGTGAGCAAAATCATGCCCATGAACAACGCCACCAATATCACCGACGCGGAGCGCGACGTGATCAAGCGCTGGTTTGAGGCAGGCGCAAAGACCGAATAGCGTCCACCGAACCGGGGGCCTGCAGTGCGTCGTTCACTTGGTTGACGACACTTGCCCAGTCCCCCGGAGTGACCTGCCGGAACAAGCGCATGGAGGCATACCAGGCGCTTTGCGTACCGCGCCGTTGCCAACGCCAATCACACAAGTAGTCTGGCAACAACAGCCAACAGGGTATGCCCATGGCCCCTGCGAGATGGGCTATTGCGGTATCGACGCAAATCAACAGGTCCACGCACGCAAGCAGACCTGCCGTATCCACCAAGTCACCCAGTTCCCATGCGGGCTCTTCAGCGTCGAAACCGCGGGATACCGATTTGCCGCGTAGATGGATCCATTCGATGTCAGACACGCTCTGCAGAGGCGCCAGTACCTCAAGGTCACGGATGGAACGTTGCGCATCATGCGGAAAGTCCGGGTTGCCTTGGGCGACCAGACAGATGCGCAGACGCTGATCTTTTTGGGTGGGTGAGAGCCTGCTTTTCCAGACTTCTTTGCGGCACTCAGTAGGTTTCAGGTAGGGCCGGGGTTCAAGTGCCGTTGTGTCCTGTCCATCCGGGTACGCGGCAAGGCTCATCACCGGTATCCAGACATCCCATGGCGCGCAATTCAGTGCTTGTGCACTGTCCGCCCAGTTCCACACGGTATGCACATCTTGCAATTGCTGCATCAGGGCCTGCAAGGGCGCCTGACAGATCAGGTCGATACGTGATGCCCCCAGTCTGCGCAACCCGCGCAGGTAACGGGCGAATTGGATGGTGTCGCCCAAGCCGGCGTCCTGCACCACCAGGACGCGCATACCCTCCAGCCGTTCACCACGCCAGCGCGGGCAGGACCATGGCAAGGCCTGATGCACCGGCCAATCGCGCGTTTCCCACAGGGGCCAGGCCTCGGCATATCGTCCGTCGCGCAACAGCAGGCAAGCCAGGTTGAATCGGGCACTGGCGTTGCGGGGTTCCAGTGTCAGTGCATGGCGCAGGCAGGCTTCTGCTTCCGGCGCCCGGTGGGTGTTGTCGAGCAGGCTGCCCAGGTTGGACCAGGCTGCGGCGAGGCTAGTCTGCAGTTGAATGGCGTATCGGTTGGCCTGCTCGGCCAGCGCCAAGGCCCCTGTGCGCGCGGCCAGTACCCCCAGGTTCAGGTGCACCAAAGGTTGGGCGGGGTCCACATCCAGAGCGATGCTCAGGTGCTCCATGGCACTCTGCGGCTCACCCATCTCATCGAGCACCAGTGCGAGGTTGGTGTGCAGTGCTGCCTGCCCGGGCGCCAGCGCAATGGCACGGTCAAGCTGATCCATGGCTGCACCCCAACGCCTATCGGCCATGGCCTGTAGGGCCTGGTCGAGCAGGGCTTGCGCGGCCTGCAGGGTCATGGGCTTAGCGTTGTGCGGTAGCCAGACGCAAAGCCAGTCCCACAAATACCACGCTGGCCACACGGTTCAACACGCGTTGCGCGGTGTGGGATTGTTTAAAGACCTGTCCGAATCCGGCTGCAAACCAGGCCACCGCGCTGAAAGTCAAAAGCGCCGCGAGCATGAACACGGCGCCGAGTTGCACGATTTGCAGTGCCATGGCGCCTTGGGTCGGATCTGCAAATTGCGGCAAAAAGGCCAGAAAGAAAATGGCCACTTTGGGGTTGGTAATGTTCATCATGACACCGCGCAGGTAGGTCTGCAGGGGTGACATCTCGCTTTCAGTGGCCGTGTCCGCAATGCCCACTGGCGCATGCCACGCACCCCAGGCGAGATACAGCAGATAGCCCGCACCCAACAACTTCAGGGCCGTGAACGCGGTTGCCGATGCTGCGAACACGGCCGCCAGACCCAGTGCCACGGCTGCGGTGTGAAACAGCAGACCACTGCACAAACCCAGCACCACCAGCAAACCGGCCTTGCGCCCATGCACCGCCGAATGCAGCAATACGAACACGTTGTCAGGTCCGGGTGAAAGGGCGAGCAGCACAGAGGCTGCGAAAAAGGTCAGTGCGGTGTCAAAGTGGAGCATGGCGTGGTGCCGCAAGTACGGCGGGCAAGTGAACTGCCCGCCATCCTAACGCCCTGCTGTTCTCAATTGCTGATGATGCTTAGCAACTCTTCGCGAGTACTCGGGTCGTTCATGTACTTGCTGTAGAGCGGAGACATGCGACGAACCATGGGCGCCGGATCCTTGAGCCGCACAAATTGCACGCCCTGTTTGGATGCCGTCTCAATCGCAGAGGCCACGCGCTTGTTCCACAGTTCGCGCATGAGTGCAGCTGATTCCGCTCCTGACTTGCTGAAGGCGGTTTTGTCGGCAGCACTTAGGCTGGCCCACAGCTTGGTGGACACCACCAAGGCTTCGGGCGAGATGACGTGGTTGGTCACGTAGACCGACTTGGCCACCTTGTAGTGCCCGGTCGATTCGAAGGAAGGCATGTTGTTCTCAGCACAGTCCACTTCGCCTTTTTCGAGCGCAGCCATCACTTCCTTGAAGGGCAGCGCTACGGGTGTTGCGTCCAGCAGCTTCACCATCTCCAGATACACCTCGGATTGCTGCACCCGGATCCGTGCACCGGCGAGGTCCTTGAAACTGTTGAGCGGACGGTTCACACAGTAGAACGAGCGGCCTCCGCCGTCGTACCAGCCCAGCACTACAAAACCGGCTGCCTGCAGTTTGGCGGCGAAGCGCTCACCCAGCTTGCCGTCCAGATGTTTGAACATGTGGACGGAATCGGTAAACAAAAAAGGCAGGTTCAGCGCCTTGAGACCCGGTGCTGCATCCGACAAGGGGCCGGAGCTGAATTCGGCCAGATCAATCTCGCCGGACTTGAGCATCTGCACCGCCTTGGGCTGGTCGCCCAGGGTGGCGTTGGAGAAGATTTCCACCTGGTAGCGGCCTTGGGTTCCTTGGGCCACCAGGCTGGCAAAGCGCTTGAGTGCCTCAGTGACCGGGTAGCCGTCGGGGTGAATGTTCCACGCACGCAATTTGGTTTGCGCATGGCTGGTGGTACCCACCAGCAACAGGCAGGCGAGGGCAAAGCATCGCCATGGCGCGCGTGGCTTCATTGCATCAGCCCTTGGCGACTTCGTGGGCACCCATGATTTCCAGGGCGCGCACCAAGGCGGAATGGTCCAAGCCGGCCATGTCGTTGGCGGCACAAACCTGCATCAGTTGCGCAGCACCTGCGGTCTGTGGCAACGCCAAGCCCATGGCTTTGGCACCACTGAGAGCCAGGTTCAGGTCCTTCTGGTGCAGGCTGATACGGAAGCCAGGGTTGAAGGTGCGCTTGACCATGCGTTCGCCGTGCACTTCCAGAATGCGCGAGGCGGCAAAGCCACCCATCAGCGCCTGGCGCACTTTGGCAGGGTCTGCACCGGCTTTGCTGGCAAACAGCAGGGCTTCGCCCACGGCAGCGATGTTGAGCGCCACGATGATCTGGTTGGCCACCTTGGTGGTCTGGCCGTCGCCGTTGCCGCCCACCAAGGTGATGTTTTTGCCCATGAGCTGCAGCAGGGGCAACACGGTGTTAAAGGTCCCTTCTTCGGCTCCCACCATGATGGTCAAGCTGGCCGCCTTGGCGCCGACTTCACCGCCGGAGACCGGAGCATCCATGTACTGGCAGCCCAGTGCATTGATCTTTTGCGCAAACACCTTGGTATCAATGGGTGAGATGGAGCTCATGTCCACCACTGTCTTGCCGGCGCTCAGGCCTTCGGCTACGCCGTCAGCGCCGAATAGCACCAGTTCCACATCGGGGGTGTCGGGCAGCATCAAAAAGATGATGTCGGCTTTTTGCGCCACTTCCTTGGCGCTCGCGCAGGGCTTGCCACCGGCTTGCACCAGAGCTTCGGGCACATCGCCTTTGGTGTTGAGGTAGACCGTGTGGCCGGCTGCGAGCAGGTGGCCTGCCATAGGGTTGCCCATGATGCCGAGGCCGATAAATCCGAGAGTAGTCATAGTGTTAAAGACAAGTAGTTAAGAAGAGTGGGCGGCAGAGTGTTCTGCGTAAGTCAAGGAGGAGCCCGAAGGGCGGGGGACATGGAGCAGAACGCTCTGCCGCCCAGGTTCCGTATTTGCAGACCCGTACGCAGACAGATCTGCAGAAGCCTTAGCCGAGGTAGCGGTCCCGCAAAGCCTGCGTAGCATTGCGGAACAGGCCCAGATCGCTGCCCACAGCCACAAAGGTCGCGCCCATTTCCATGTAGCGGCGCGCGTCAGCTTCCACGGGAGCGAGGATGCCGGTGGGCTTGCCTTGGGCTTTGGCCTGTGCAAACACACTGGCAATGGCTTCTTGCACCTCCGGGTGGTTGGCGTTGCCCAGGTGCCCATAGCCAGCAGCGAGGTCAGACGGACCTACAAAAATGCAATCCACACCGGGTACGGCGGCAATCTCAGCAGTGGCCGTCACGGCTTGCCGGCTCTCAATTTGGACCGCCACACACATGTGCTGGTTGGCTTCCTGAAAGTAATTGGCCACTGTGCCGTATCGGTTGCTGCGCTGCGCGACGGACACACCACGCATTCCCTCAGGCGGGTAGCGCGTGGCGGCCACGGCGTGGCGGGCTTCTTCGGCGGTCTCCACAAAGGGCACGAGAAAGTTGTAGAAGCCGGCATCCAGCAGACGCTTGATCTCGATGGCGTTGTTGCTGGTAGGACGCACGAACGGAGCACTCACACTGTCCTTGAGCGCCATGAGTTGAGGCACAAAAGTGATGACATCGTTGGGCGAGTGTTCGCCGTCCAGCAGGATCCAGTCAAACCCGGCAACACCCAGCACTTCGGTGCTGATGGCGCTGGCCAGGGATGCCCAGCAGCCGATCAGGCGTTTGCCGGCCAGCAGGTCTTTTTTGAACTGGTTGGGGAAAGGGCGGTAAGGGGTGGGGTAGCTCATGGCAGGCCTCGGTGGATTCGGGGGTCAGGTAATAGGGGCCGGGTTGAACAGCACGAGGGAGTTGTGCAACTTCCAGTGTTCAGCCCAGGTTTTTTTGCGGCCGCTGGCGACCTCCAACATCAGGCGGAAGAGTTCCCAGCCCATGTCTTCAATCGTGGCTTCGCCATCGGCAATGCGGCCGGCGTTTACATCCATCAGGTCATGCCAGCGCCGGGCCAGATCGGTGCGTGTGGCGACCTTGATGACGGGCACTTCGGCCAGTCCGTAGGGAGTACCCCGGCCGGTGGTGAATACATGCAGGTTCATGCCGGCGGCCAGTTGCAAAGTACCGCAAATAAAGTCGCTGGCAGGGGTGGCCGCGTAGTGCAAGCCCTTGTGCTGCAGCTTCTCGCCGGGCGATAACACGCCGCTGATGGGTGCGGTGCCGGACTTGATGATGGAGCCCATGGCTTTTTCCACGATATTGGAAAGGCCGCCGGCTTTGTTGCCTGGGGTGGTGTTGGCACTGCGGTCGGCCTGGCCGCGGCCCAGATAGGCGTCGTACCAAGCCATCTCGCGGGCCATAGCATCAGCGATTTCCGGGCTGGTGGCGCGTGCCGTCATTTGCTCGATGGCATCCCGCACCTCGGTAGTTTCGGAGAACATGACGGTCGCACCGGCGCGTACCAGCAAGTCGGTGCAATAGCCCACGGCGGGGTTGGCAGTCACACCCGAGAAGGCGTCGCTGCCACCGCACTGCACGCCTACCACCAGCTCGCTGGCTGGGATGGTTTCGCGGCGACGCGCGTTCAGCCGCTCCAGGTGCGGCACCGCAGAGGCCAGGACCGAATCAATCATGCTCATGAAGCCGACGTGCTTGTCGGCTTGCAAGCACACCACATCCAGCGCTTCGTTGGCTTGCAGGGGGATGGCGCCTGGCGGTAACAAGCGCTCCGGTTGCAGCTTTTCGCAGCCCAGACTGACCACCATCACTTCACCACCGAAGTTGGGGTTCTTCGAAATGTTGCGCAGGGTCCGTATGGGAATGATGGCATCCGGTGCATCAATGGCCACACCGCATCCATAGCTGTGCTCTAGGCCAATGACATCGTCCACATTCGGGTAGCGCGGGAGCAGCTGCTCTTTGATGCGTTGCACGGCAAAGTCCACCACGCCAGCCACGCATTGCACGGTGGTCGTGATGGCCAGAATATTCCGGGTGCCCACGGAACCATCCGCATTGCGGTAACCCTCGAAGGTGAAGCCGGTGAGCGGCTCGGCATTCCATGCCTGCGCAGTCGCCTTGGGCAGGTTATCGAGTGCCCGCGCTTCGGGCATGTGGAGCAAACGCTCATGCACCCAGGCACCGGCAGGTATGTCCTTGAGTGCGTATCCGATAGGTACGTTGTAGCGCAGCACGGCGGCGTCTTTGGCAATCGCGGCTAAGGCCACCTTGTGGCCCTGGGGCACGCGGTCCACCAGAGTCACGCCGTCGGGCAGAACGGAGCCGACTGGAAGGCCGCCGTCGTTGACCACTATGGCCACGTTGTCCGCCGCGTGCATGCGAATGCTGCGCGGCAAATCCGGTGGAGATGAAGGGTTCGAACTCATGAAGGCTTCAGTCGGCTTTGATGTTGCGTGCGCTGATCAGCTTCTGCCAGCGGACATATTCGGCAGCCTGGTAGCTGGCAAATTGCTCGGGTGTGTTGAGTACCAGTTCAAATCCCAGCTCCAGCAACTTGGGGGCTACGGCAGGGTCTTTGATAGAGGCCACAATGGCATCGAACATTCGCTTCTTGATGTCAGCGGGCAGGCCTTTGGGTGCTGCCACCGCTTGCCAGGAGTTGACATTGGCTTCCTTGACACCGCTTTCCTCCAGGGTGGGAACCTCGGGCAGCAAGGGGGAGCGTTTGGAACTGGTAATCGCCAGTGCGCGCAGCTTGCCGGCCTTGATCTGGGGTAGCGCCGTGTTGATGTTCATGAACGAACAATCCACCTGATTGCCCAGCAGGTCGGTCATCACCGGGCCGCCGCCTTTGTAGGGGACATGCACCCCAGTGGTACCGGTCTGTTGCCAGAACAACTCAGCGGTCAGGTGGTCGCTACTGCCATTGCCGGAAGACGCAAAGCTCATCTTGTCGGGATTGGCCTTCAGGTAGCTGATGACTTCCGGCACCGACTTGCGCGCGGAGACCGCAGGCACTACCAGCACATTGGGCGCTTGCGCCACGATGGTGATGGGGTCCAGGTCTTTGAGGGCGTCGTAGTTCGCTTTGATCAGGTGCGGTGCAATCACGAACGGCCCGAGAGACGACACCAGAAAGGTGTAGCCATCCGCCGGCGCGCGCGCGACCTGTGCTGCGCCAATGGTGCCGGTGGCACCTGCCTTGTTGTCCACGATGAAGGTAAAGCCCGGGCCCATCTTCTCGGTCAGCTTGGTCGACAGTGCCCGCGCAATCAGATCGGTAGATCCGCCCGGAGGGAATGGAACCACCAGAGTGATGGGTTTGGCGGGCCAGGTGTCAGCCCGGCTCCAGGTGGGAGACGTGGCGGCCACTGCCAGCCCGGCTTGCAGAATTTGTCGACGTTGCATGGTGTGCTTTCAGTGGTGTGTTCAGCGGCCCAACACGAAGTTGGGGAGCCACAAGGAGAACGCCGGGACGTAGGTGACCAGCATCATGCAAGCCAGCAAGGCGCCGTAAAACGGCAAGATGGATCGCATGACCTGCCCTATCGAAATGCCACCGATTGCGCAGCCCACCGCCTGGGTTGTCCCCACGGGAGGGGTGTTCAGACCGAGTGCGCAGTTGAGGAGCATCACTACACCGAATTGGGTCGGGTCCATGCCGAATTTCTGGGCAATCGGCAGGAAGATGGGCGTGCAGATCAGCAGCGTGGGCGCCATGTCCAGAAAAGTACCCAGCACGAACAACGCGATGTTGATCATCAGGAAAATCATCCAGGGGCTCTGGGTAATGGTTCCCATCAACTCGCCGGTGCGCTCGGGCACGTCATACATCGCCAGGAAGTAACCGAACGCGCTGGAAATTCCGATCAGGAACAACACCACACCCGTCGTCTTGCTGGCTTTTGCACAGGACTTGATGAAGTCATTCCACGACAAAGACCGGTAAGCAACTGTAGTGATCAGCAGCGCCCAAAGCACGGCAGTGGCCGCTGACTCGGTTGCTGTGAACACACCCGACAAGATGCCTACCAGGATGATGACGACGATCAGCAGGCCCGGCAGTGCCGCCACAAAACTGTTGAAAACCTCACCCCAGCCCGGGAAGACACCACGCGTGGGGTAGCCGCGCTTGATGGCCACACCGTAGGCTGCCAAAAGGTTCAGCACGGTCAGCAACAGGGCGGGCACCACGCAGGCGAGCATCATGTTCAGCACGCTCACCGATGCGATGCCGGCAGTAGCCAGGGTGTACAAAATCAGGTTGTGGCTGGTAGGCATCAAGGCACCGACCAGCGAGGCGTGGGTGGTCACGTTCACCGCGTAATCGGTGTCGTAGCCTTCCTTCTTCATCAGGGGAATCATCACGGAGCCCATGGCAGACACGTCGGCCACGGGAGAGCCGGCTACACCGCCGAACAAGGTACAGCCCAACACGTTGGACATGCCCAGGCCTCCGCGCACATGGCCGACCAGACTGTTGGCAAAGCGCACGATGCGCTGGGCAATGCCGCCATGCAGCATCAACTCACCGGCAAAGATGAAGAACGGAATAGCCAGGAAGGAGAACACCTGCATGCCTCCCACCATTTTCTGGAACACCACAGCGACCGGCAAACCGGCGGTGATGATGGTGGCGACAGAAGAAAGGCCGACTGCGAAACCTACCGGCACGCCGATGATCAACAGCAAGCCGAAGCTCACACCTAAAACAATCAGTTCCATGCCGGCACCACTTCCTTGCCCTGCAGCAGGGCGATCACATGTTCAATCGAAAAAAGCACCACCAGCACGCCGGCGATGATGAGTGGCACATAGTCCATGCTGGAGGGAATGGGCAACATGGGTTTCTGGTCGTTCCACTTGAGGGCGGCCCAGATGTAGCCGTTGTAGGCCATCAGTGCGCCGAAGATTCCCACCAGAGCGTGGATCACAATTTCCAGCTTCAAGCGCAGGCCTTCAGGGAGCAGGCTGATGATGGAGTCCATACCGATGTGACCGGCGTCGCGTACGCCGACGGCTACGCCGAGCGCGGTGATATAGAGCACGAGCAGCAGGGCCAATGCCTCTGCCCAAGTGGGGGTGTCGTTGAATACATAGCGCCCCACCACCTGGTATTGCACGCAGGCGATGAGCACGATGAGGCCGGCCACCGCAAGCATCAGACTGAGCTTGGATAGCGTGGCACAGAAGCGGGTGTACATGGTGAGCTCCGGTGAAGAATGAAAACCTCCCGGCCGTCAGGCCGGGAGGTGGTGCAGACGCGAATTACTTCGTGTCTTGCACAGCCTTCACGAGGCGCTTGAGGTCAGGGGTGTTGGCAAACTTGTCGTACACAGGTGCCATGACGTCCTGGAAGGATTTTTTGTCCACTTCCACGAACTCGGTCCCGGCCGCTTTCACCATGTCGAATTCTTTCTTCTCATAAGCAGCCCATGCCTGGCGGTTGAAAGGCACAGAGGCTTTGGCAGCAGCGCGGATCTGGTCTTGTTCAGCCTTAGGCAGCTTGTCGAAGTTCACCTTGGAAAACAACAGCACTTCAGGAGCCATGGAGTGCTCGGTCTTGTTGTAGTACTTGGCTGCTTCGAAGTGACGGAAGCCGGAACCGTAGGAGGGGTAGTTGTTTTCAGCTGCGTCCACCAGGCCCGTCTTCAGTGCCGTCAGCACTTCGCCGGCAGGCATGGGGGTGGGGTTGGCACCCATGGCACCAGCCACGGCGACCCACAGGTCAGACTGTTGCACGCGGATCTTCATGCCCTTGGTGTCAGCAATGGTCTTGACGGGCTTCTTGCTGTAAATGGAGCGGGAGCCGGAGTCGTAGTAGGCCAGCAGCACAAAGCCTGCAGCTTCGCAGTCCTTGGCGATCTCTTCACCGATGGGGCCGTCCAGCACTTTGTGCAGGTGATCCACCGAGCGGAACAGGAAAGGCAGCACAGGGATGTTGGTCTTGGGGCATACCGAGTTCATCGGGCTGATGTTCACGCGCACCATGTCCAGCGCGCCGATCTTCACCTGGTCGATGGTTTCTTTCTCGGTGCCCAAAGCGCCCTTGTTGAATACCTTGATGCTGTTTTTGCCGCCGGAAGCCTTCTTGAGCTCTTCACTCATGAACTTCACCGCGGTGACGGTGGGGTAGTCATCCGAGTTGTGGATGTCGGCGGATTTGAATTCCGCAGCGTGCGCTGCGAGGCTCAATGCAGTGACTGCAGCGGCCAGGACGGTAGGTACCAGTTTCATGTTGTCTCCTCTATGGGATTGGTTGGGGGTTAACGGACGGGAAAACGGGAAAACAAAGGTTCAGGCAGGCCCTGTACGCCTGGCTCCAAGACCAGCAAGGCACCGTCCAGCGTGGCATCGAAGCCGGTTGCCGGGCTGGCAGGGCGGATGGATGTGACAAACAAATGGCGGAGTTCCGGGCCGCCGAACGCGCACATGGCCGGTTTGCTGACCGGTACGGCGATGGACTGCAGCAATTCGCCTCGGGGGCTGAAGCGGTGGATCCGGCCTGCGTCGTTGCCGCAGATCCAGTAGCAGCCTTCTGCATCCACAGCCGCACCATCAGGCCGGCCGGGCAGGGCTTGCATATCGATCCAGGCGGCTTGAGGGCCCCAGGTGCCAGTGGCAGCGTCGAAGGAGTGCTTCCAGATTTGTTGGCGACTGGGGTGCGAATCGGACAAGTAGGCGGTGGTGCCATCGGGGCTGAAGGCCATGCCGTTGGGGGTGATGTAGCCGCCCAGCACCGGGCCGCTCAGGCCGCGCTCGTCCAGGCCATAGATACCACCGGCGGGGCTGGCAAGCCCCATATCGCGGACCATGGTGCCCGCCCAGAAGCGGCCTTGAGGGTCGCAACGGCCATCATTGAAGCGCATGCTTGCCTGCGGATGGTTCACGCTGGCCAACAGGCTGACGTGTGCCACTGGCGGTTCACTCAAGGTGACTTCGAAAATGCCAGTCTCCATGGCCGCTATCAGGGTGCCGCGGTTGCTCATGGCGATGCAGCCCACGCGTTCCGGCAACGTCCACGTGCTTTGGTGGCGACTGACCCAGTTCAACCGGTGAATGAACGGGCCCTCAATGTCGACCCAGTAAATGCATTGGTTGGCTTCCGACCAAACGGGGCTTTCGCCCACTTTGTCGCGGCTGATGCTGATGGCCTCTACGGCTGGGGTGTGGACAGACACGAAAGCCTCAGGCTGTCTTTTTGGCGGGCAAGTGGGCGGTCATGGGCTCGCCCTGGAACAGGAAGCCGCCGCCTTGATAAATCACGGCCGGATCGGTCACATCGGGTTCGGGTGTCCGGGCGTAGACAGCCTCGCGGAACGGGTCTGAGCTGTCCTGCGGCACGTAGCCCACGTGGCGGGCCGCGCTGTTGTCGTACCAAGTGACCGCGTTATCCGACATGCCGAAAATCGCGGTGTGGCCCAGTACGGGGGTGGTCAGGCATGCAGTTACCAGGCGGTGCAGGTCGTCAAAGCTCAGCCAGCTCGCCAGCATGCGGCGGTCGCGTGGTTCGGCAAATGAAGAGCCGATGCGTACGCAGGCCGTCTCAATCCCGTAGCGGTCAAAGTACATGCGGGACAGGTCTTCACCAAAGGCTTTGCTCACGCCATACAGACTGTCCGGACGGGCAGGGTGGTTCAGGGTGATGGTTTCGCTTTGCTTGTAGTAGCCGGTCACGTGGTTTGAGCTGGCGAACACCACACGCTTGACGCCATGTTTGCGTGCTGCTTCGTACAAGTTGTAAACGCCCAGGATGTTGGCTTGCAGAATGGGCTCGAACGGGCCTTCCACGGATATGCCGCCGAAATGCACGATGGCGTTCACGCCCTTCACCATGGCGTCCACGGCTGCGGCGTCTGCCAGGTCTGCCAGCGTCACTTCTTCACCAGCGCGAGCGGGGCCGAAATCACTCCGGTCGGAGAGCCGCAAGACCTCGCAATTGGCCTTCAAACGATCGCGCATTGCTGTGCCCAAGCCGCCTGCGGCGCCGGTCATCAGCAAAGTGTGGTGTACTTTGATTGTCATGAAATAGAGAGCTGAATTGTCAGTTGTATGTTGTCTGATGTGTTAAATTGTGGTCATCGTCTCAGACCGCGTCAAGGACTTTTCCATGGACCTAGTGCAAACCCCTAGAACAATTGCAGCGTCAAGCGCAACACCGGAGTCGGCCGATGCATTGCGCCCGCGCCGCTCCAAGGGCCTGGTGAATGAGGTGGTCGAAAGTCTGGCTGCCAGCATCCGCGAAGGCGCCATCAAACCCGGCGACAAATTGCCTACCGAGTCGGAAATCATGGGCCGTTTTGAGGTCAGTCGCACCGTGGTGCGTGAAGCCATTTCGCGCCTGCAAGCCAACCGTCTGGTGGAGACCCGTCACGGTGTAGGCACCTTTGCACTCGCACCGCAAAGCAGTGGGAATTTCCAGATCGCCAATGTGGATTTCGCCACCGTCGCCGATGTGATTGCCCTGCTGGAGCTGCGGATTTCTTTGGAAACCGAAGCGGCGGGCCTGGCGGCACAACGCCGTACCGAAGCCAATTTGCAGGCCATGCAGGCCATGCTGGATGCGTTCCAGAAGTCGATCGAAGAAGACTCGGATGCGGTGCCTTCCGACTTCAGCTTTCACATGGAAGTTGCCAAGTCCACGGGTAACCGCCACTTTGCAGACCTCATGACCTACCTGGGCACCATGATCATTCCGCGCACCCGCATCAACACCGCCAGCAGTGCGCCGGAAGGGCGCTTGGCTTACCTGCAGCGGGTACATGGCGAACACGAATACATCTTCAATGCCATCCGCAATCAGGACGCGGATGCGGCCCGCGCCGCCATGCGAACCCATCTTGCCAACAGCAAGGACCGCTTGAGAAAGTCGCAGGTTGACGCGGTTTAGTTGTATGATGTCCTATATGTAGGGGCGCCACCCATCCTTCCATTTCGAGCGCCCCGCTAAGGAGATTGACCATGACCCCGTCTGAAAAACCCTCTGTGCGCGGCGCCCCTGTGGTGACTGCGCTACGCGTCATTCCGGTTGCCGGCCATGACGGCATGTTGATGAACCTGAGCGGTGCCCACGCGCCTTTCTTTACCCGCAACATCGTCATCCTGACTGACAGCAGCGGCAACACCGGTGTGGGTGAAGTGCCCGGCGGCGAGAAGATCCGCCAGACCCTCGAAGACGCTGCCTCTTTGGTAGTAGGCCAATCCATTGGCAACTACAACGCCATCCTCAACCGCATGCGCGAGGCCTTTGCCGCCCGCGATAGCGAGGGTCGTGGCCTGCAGACTTTTGACCTGCGCGTGGCGATTCACGCTGTGACCGCCGTGGAAAGTGCCTTGCTCGATTTGCTGGGCAAATTCCTGGATGTTCCGGTGGCGGCCTTGCTAGGCGATGGCCAACAACGCAGCAGCGTCGCGGTGCTGGGCTACCTGTTCTATGTGGGCGACCGTCAGCAGACTGACTTGCCCTACATCAGCGAGCCGGATCAGGCAGATGACTGGAAGCGCCTGCGCCACGAAAAAGCCATGGACGCAGACGGCGTGGTGCGCTTGGCCGAGGCTGCTTATGCGCGCTACGGCTTTCAGGACTTCAAGCTCAAGGGCGGTGTGCTGCGCGGCGAAGAAGAGGTGGAGGCCATCCGCGCTTTGCATGCCCGCTTCCCCCAAGCCCGCATCACCCTGGACCCGAACGGTGGATGGCTGTTGAATGACGCGGTGCGCCTGTGCCGCGACTTGCACGGCGTGATGGCCTATGCCGAAGACCCCTGTGGTGCGGAAGGTGTGTTTTCCGGCCGTGAAGTCGTGGCCGAGTTCCGCCGCGCCACCGGCCTACCCACTGCCACCAACATGATCGCCACCGACTGGCGCGAGCTGGCGCATTCGCTGGCCTTGCAGTCGGTGGACATTCCCTTGGCCGACCCGCATTTCTGGACCATGCAGGGCTCCGTGCGGGTGGCGCAGGTCTGCCAAACCTGGGGCTTGACCTGGGGTTCGCATTCCAACAACCACTTTGACGTGTCGCTGGCCATGTTCACCCATGTGGCGGCCGCTGCACCGGGCAAGGTAACGGCCATTGATACCCATTGGATCTGGCAGGACGGCCAGCGCCTGACCCAAGACCCGCTGCAAATTGTGGGCGGGCAGATTGCGGTGCCCACCACGCCCGGTTTGGGTGTGGAGCTGGACATGGTCGAAGTGGAAAAAGCCCACCAGCTCTACTTGCAGCACGGTTTGGGCGCGCGCAACGACGCGATGGCCATGCAGTACCTGATCCCCGGCTGGAAGTTCGACCCCAAGCGCCCCTGCCTGGTGCGTTGAGGCTTGAATTGGCCTCTGGCGCCCGTCGATATTGCGCGAGCAGCTCCTATTTCAGGAGCAATCTCGCGTCATTCAGGTGTGATGCTGCGCGGCTGAGGTCAGTGGACTGCAGCCGCAGCCAGCTGCAGCGCCAGCCGGTTGTGGCGCTCCATCAGCGGGCCAAGGTCTACCGTGTCCAAGTGACCCTCGCGCACCACCACTTTGCCGTTGACGACCGTGTAGTCCGCCTGCGGGCTGGCACACAGCAGCAGGCTGCCCACCGGGTCGTGCACCGCGCCACCGGCAAAGCCCAGCGTGTCCAGGTCAAACAGCACCAGGTCCGCACACATGCCCACTGCAAGGTGGCCAATGTCTTTGCGGCCCAGCACTTGCGCGCCGCCCCGGGTGGCTACGCTCAGGGCATCCCGGGCCGTCATCTCGGCCGGGCCCAAATCGCAGCCGAAGAAGGTGCGGCGTTCGCCAGTGGGCAACACACGCTCTTCGGGTGGCTGCATGGCGCGGCCTACGCGGGCCAGCAGCAGGGCTTGGCGGGCTTCGTTTACCATGTGGGCCGCGTCATTGCTGGCGCTGCCGTCCACACCGAGGCCTACCGGCACGCCGGCGTTCAGCATTTTGCGTATCGGCGCAATACCGCTGGCCAGTCGCATATTGCTGCACGGGCAGTGCGCCACGCCGGTGCGGCTGGCGGCAAACAGGCTGATGCCCTCGTCGTCCAGCTTCACGCAGTGGGCGTGCCACACGTCGTCGCCCAACCAGCCCAGGTCCTGGGCGTATTGGGTGGGGGTGCAGCCGAACTTTTCGCGGCTGTAGGCCAGGTCGTGGTCGTTCTCCGCCAGGTGGGTGTGAAGGCGTACGCCCTGACCCTTGAAGCTGCGTGCCAGCAGGGCGGCTTCGCGCATCAGGTCGCGGCTCACGCTGAACGGGGAGCAGGGCGCCAGCGCCACATTCAGCATGGAGCCCCAGCTCGCATCGTGGTGTTGCTCGATCAGCCGTTGGCTTTCTTTGAGGATGAAGTCTTCTTTTTCTACCACCCGGTCCGGCGGCAGGCCGCCCTGGCTCTGGCCCACGCTCATGCTACCGCGGGTGGCTACGAAGCGCATGCCGATCTCGGCAGCCGCGCCAATGCTGTCGTCCAGCCGCACACCGTTGGGATAGATGTAGAGGTGGTCGCTGCTGGTGGTGCAGCCGCTCATCAGCAGTTCGGCCATGGCGATCTGGGTGCTCACCTGCACCATCTCGGGCGTCAGCCCGGCCCAGATGGGGTACAGCCCGCGCAGCCAGCCGAACAGCTCGGCGTTTTGCACACCGGGTATGGCCCGCGTAAGGCTCTGGTACATGTGGTGGTGGGTGTTCACCAGACCGGGGGTGACCAGATGGCGCTGCGCGTCGATCACCTCGTCAGCCTCCAGCGCGTGTGGCGGCAGGTCGGCCGTAGCGCCAATGAAAGCGATGCGGTTACCCTCGATATAAATCGAAGCGTTGCGCAGCTCGGTGGAGTGTGCCGGGTCAGCGTGGTCGAAAGTGGCGACCGCGCGCGCGTTGTGGATCAGCAAAGTGCCCATGAATGTGTTTCTCCGTCAAACAAGTCTCCCACCGGCAAAGGTGGCTCCTGTCGAGGCCGAATCCCGCTGGCAGGCCAGATTGGCTGCCAGAGGCGAGCACCACGTTGCCGAGCATCCCGGGCTGTGCTGTTGCGCAGTGCGCCCCTGAATTTTGCCCCATTTACTTTTGCATCAAGCGATGAACATGCCAAGTACTGAAACCCATCCCCAAGCCCCTGCGCATTTCTCTGACATTGCCCCGCGCGAGTTGCTGAGCCAGCTGTACTGGGCCGCAGTGCGCCAGGCGCTACCCGCGCATACGCTCAACCACTACCTGCCTGAGCCGCCCAAGGGGCGCACGCTGGTGCTGGGCGCAGGCAAAGCCGGTGGCGCCATGGCCCATGCGCTGGACGCGCTGTGGCCCCAAGACCTGCCGATGTCGGGTCTGGTAGTTACCCGCTACGACCACACCCCGCCGCTACCGGCAGACGCAGCGCCAGCCCGCATTGAAGTGGTAGAGGCCGCCCACCCGGTGCCTGACGCTGCTGGCTTGGCCGCAGCCCAACGCATCCTGGCCTTGACCGAAGGGCTCACCGAGGACGATTTGGTGATTTGCCTGATCTCCGGCGGCGGCTCATCCTTGCTGACGTTGCCTGCGCAGTGGGAGGTGGACGGCGTGCAGGGTGGCATCAGCCTCGAGCTCAAGCAGCGCATCAACAAGCTCTTGCTGGAGAGCGGCGCCAGCATTCAGGAGATGAACTGCGTGCGCAAGCACCTGTCCGCCATCAAGGGCGGTCGCTTGGCCGCAGCCTGCTACCCCGCCAAAGTGGTGACGCTGCTGATCAGTGATGTACCGGGCGACGACCCCAGCGTCATCGCCAGCGGCCCCACGGTGCCGGACCCCACCACCTGTGCGGACGCGCTATCAATTTTGAAGCGCCTCGCGCAGGATGCATCAGCGCTGGAGGCCGATTTCGTGCTCAAAGCGCTGGAGTCCGGTGTATTGGAAACGCCCAAGCCCGGCGATGCCGTGTTTGCCAACAACACAGTGCACCTGATCGCCACGCCCCAGCAGTCGCTCGAAGCTGCCGCCGATCTGGCCCGCAGCATGGGCTTGCATGCCTACATCCTCAGCGATGAGCTCGAAGGCGAGTCCCGCGAAGTGGGCAAGGTGCACGCCGCCTTGGCGCGTACCGCCTCGCTCAAACCGGCTTCCGCCGTGCAACCCTTTGCCAAGCCTTGTGTGATTCTGAGCGGCGGCGAAACGACGGTCACCGTGCGCCCGCGTCGAGAGGGCGCAGCAAAAGGTCGCGGCGGACGGGCCGGTGAGTTCTGCATGGGGCTGGCTCTCGGGCTGCAAGCGCAGCCCAAGGTGTGGGCGCTGGCCGCCGACACCGATGGCATTGACGGGGTAGAAGACAACGCCGGTGCGCTGGTCGCCCCGGACACCCTGGCGCGCGCAGCGGCAGCCGGCGTTTCCCTGAGCGACTGCCTGGACCGCAATGACGCGGTGGGCTTCTTCCAGCCGCTGGGGGACCTGTTCACCACCGGCCCCACGCACACCAACGTGAACGACTTCCGGGCAATTCTGGTGTTGTAAACGGCGCAAGCCCTGCGGTCGGGCACGCGAAAGTTTGATCTGTCTCAAGGCGGCGACTGCCAGCGGCGGGCACAGTGAAGTCCATGTTGGCACCTGTACCTACCGCAATTCAATCGCTTTTGACCCACAGCAACCCCGAGCGCCGGGTCGCTGGCAGCGTGTTGCTGCGGCGCGGTGATGCGACTGCCGCAGCCTGGTATCTGGAAAGCGGGCGCGTCATCTTCGGAATCAGCGGTACCCCGGGTAACCGGGATGAACTGCTGGAGCACCAGCTCGGCCAGATGCAAGGGCCCGGCTGGGTAGACCCCACGGCCGCCGTGCTGGAAATGCCGGCTGCCATGGATGTGGTGGCCCAGACCGATGTGGTGCTGCGCCGCATTCCCATGGCGGATTTTCAGGCGGCCTTGGCTGCCAACCGCCAACTCAGCACCACCATGCTCACCGGCGTGGCGCAGGCGCACCGCGAGCAAACCGAACTGGCAGTGAGCCGCTTGGCCAAGGGGGCCGAGGCGCGCTGTGCCGAATGGCTGCTGCAACATGCTGAGTCGAATGACAAGGGCGGTTGCGCGGTGCAGCTGCAACAGCGCAAACGCCTGATCGCTGCCCAACTGGGCATTGCACCCGAGACGCTCTCCCGCGTCCTGCGCCACCTGCGGGAACGCAGCCTCATCAGCGGCTCAGGCCGCACGGTGAATCTGGTGGACCCCGGCGGTTTGCGTTCGCTGGCCGGGGTGTAGTTCCACCCTGTAGGCGCTCAGTCCTTGAGCGCTTTCAACACATTCTCAGCCGTGGCCGGCGCCGTGAGTTGCACGGCGGCACCCGGGCCTTTGGCTTGGGCTACCGCATCGCGCAATGCTTCAAACACGCTGATGCCCAGCATGAAAGGTGGCTCGCCTACGGCCTTGCTGCCGAACACGTTGTCTTCGCGGTTGGGTTCGTGCCAGAGGTCCACCTTGAAGTGCTCGGGCACATCCGCCGCGGTGGGGATTTTGTAGGTGCTGGGCGCGTGGGTGCTGAGGTAACCCTTGTCGTTCCAGACCAGTTGCTCCGTGGTGAGCCAGCCCATGCCCTGCACAAAAGCGCCTTCAATTTGCCCCACGTCGATAGCGGGGTTGATGCTGCGGCCCACGTCGTGAAGGATGTCCACTTTGAGCACCTTGCTTTCGCCGGTCAGGGTGTCGATCACCACTTCGGTGCACGCTGCACCATAAGCGAAATAGTAGAACGGCCGGCCGGTCAGCGTCGTCTTGTCGTAGTGGATCTTGGGCGTGCGATAAAAGCCGTCGCTCCAGAGCTGGATGCGGTTGGCATAGGCCATTTTCACCACGTCGTCGAAGCTGCGGGTGGCGGTGGGCGAGAACACTTCTCCATGCTTGAAGCGCACGGCCCCTGCACCGCAGCCATCGAGCCCGGCCACAAAGGCGGCCAGGTTGTCGCGCACGTTGCGGGCGGCAAACTGGGCCGCGCGGCCGTTGAGGTCGGTACCCGCACTGGCTGCAGTGGCCGAAGCATTCGGCACTTTGCTGGTGTCGCTGGCAGTGCTGAGCACCCGGGTGAAGGGAATGCCCAATTCGTCCGCCACGATCTGGGCGACCTTGGTATTCAGGCCCTGACCCATCTCGGCGCCGCCATGGTTCACCTGCACGCTTCCGTCGGTGTACACATGCACCAGCGCGCCAGCTTGGTTAAACAGCGTCGCCGTAAAGCTGATGCCGAACTTGACCGGCGTGATGGCGATGCCGCGCTTGAGCACCGGGCTGGTCTGGTTCCATGCCGAAATTACCTCTACCCGCCGTCGGTACTGCGCGGAAAGCTCCAATTTTGATAGCAAAGGCTGGAGGATGTTGTCTTCCACCTTCATCTGGTAGTGGGTGGTGTCGCGGCGGATGGGATTGGTGGTATCAGTGCCGGGGATGGCCTCGTCGCTGTAGAGGTTGCGCATGCGCACATCCAGCGGGTCCATCTGCAAGGCACGGGCAATGTCGCCCATGACGGCTTCAATCAGCACCACGCCCTGCGGGCCACCGAAGCCGCGGAAGGCGGTGTGGCTCTGGGTGTTGGTTTTGCAGCGGTAGGAGGTGATGTCTACATCCTGCAGGTAGTAGGCGTTGTCGGTGTGGAAAATGGCGCGGTCCGCCACCGGGCCGGACAGGTCGGCGCTGAAGCCGCAGTTAACAGCCATTTGCAGTTTGAGGGCGGTCAGGCGGCCGGTATCGTCAAAGCCCACGCTGTATTCATACGCAAAGGGGTGGCGCTTTCCGGTGACCATAAAGTCGTCGTCCCGGTCCAGCCGCAGCTTCACGGCGCAGCGGTTTTTGGCAGCTGCAATGGCCGCCCAGACGGCCAGATGGCCGGCCTGTGTTTCCTTGCCGCCGAAGCCGCCGCCCATGCGCCTGCATTCCACCTTGACGGCGTGGTTGTCGATGCCCAATGCGTGGCTCACCCAGTGCTGCACTTCGCCGGGGTGCTGGGTGCTGCTGTAGACCACCCACTGGTTCTGCTCTTGCGGGAGCACGTAGGCAATCTGGCCTTCCAGGTAAAAGTGTTCCTGCCCGCCGACTTCCAGCGTGCCGTGTAGGGTGTGGGGCGCGCTTTTCAGGGCCGCATCCGCATCACCGCGTCGCACGTTGACCGGCGGCAGCACAAAGCTTTGGGCGCGGATGGACTCCTGCACCGACAGGATGGCCGGCAAGGGCTCGATCTTGAGTTGCACTTTCCGGGCGGCATGGCGGGCCTGCATCACTGTTTTGGCAAGCACCACGCCCACCACCTGGCCCACGAACTGCACGGTGTCCAAGGCAAACACCGGCTCGTCGCCGGCAAAGGCGGCCAACATGGGGTCGCCGGGAATGTCTTCCGCCAGCACCACGTCCACCACGCCGGGCATGGCGCGTGCGGCCGTGCTGTCCACGCCCAGCAGCTTGCCGTGCGCATGGGTGGAAAGAATGGGCGCGGCATACAGGGTGCCGCGCACCTCGGGCAGGTCGTCGATGTAGTGCACCGCGCCGGCCACTTGGGCCACGGCGCTCTCATGGAACTGATTGACGCCGGCGGCCGGGCCACGGGGAGTGGGCACGGCGGCGGCCACCTCGGGGGAGAGGGTGGGAGTCAAAGACGGGTTGAAGGGTGTGGCGCTCATGCAGCTTCTCCTTCAGGCACATAGCTCTCTAGATTGATGGCGGTAAGGCCTTGGCTCTCCAGCCAGTAGCGCTGCAGCAGGTTGCCCAGCACCTCCACCCGGTAGGTACTGCTGGCGCGCATGTCGGAAATCGGGCTGAACTCGGCTCGCAAGATGTCCTTGGCAGCTTTCACCGTGGCGGGGTTCCAGGGTTTGCCCAGCAAGGCAGCTTGTGTCTTGAGCGCACGCACTGGCGTGGCCGCCACACCTCCAACCCCGATACTGGCGTGGGTGACTGTGCCGCTTTCGATATGCAGGTTCAGCGCGAGGCAGACGGCAGAAATGTCGTCTTCAAAGCGTTTGGAAATCTTGTAGACGCGTGACCGCTCGTGGGGTACAGCTTTGGGCACTTTGATCCAGGCCAGCACTTCGTCTGGTGCCATGACGTTCTGGCGGTAGCCGGTGTAGAGGTCTTCAAGGCGCAGTTCGCGGTGCACCGCTTTAGCCTTGTTGCCTTTGCCGCGCCACGCCATCAGCACCACGCTGGCGCCCAGGGCAATCAGCAGCGGCATGGAGTCCCCGATGGGCGAGCCATTGGCCACATTGCCGCCTAGCGTGCCCGCGTTGCGCACCGGAAGGCCGGCAAAGCGGCTGGCAAAAGTGGCCAACTGCGACCGGTCGGCCACCAGGGCGGCAAACGCATCCGTCAGGGTGACGGCGGCGCCTATGGCGATGTGGTGCGGGTACTGCTCCACGCGCCGCAGCTCGGCCACTTGGGTCACATCCAGCACGCGGGGGAAATCTTTGTGCATCTTGGTGACCCACAGGCCTACGTCGGTGCAGCCAGCGACGATTTGCGCTTGCGGGTACTGGGCCCGCGCCGCAAGCAAGCCGGGCAGGGTGGTGGGCGAAACATAAGAAGAATCGGCCTCTGGCGCTCGTCCCTCCTGCGCGAGTAGCTCCAATTTTGATAGCGTTTCGGCTTCGCGCAGGTCCACGGCGGGTTGGCCCAGCATGGTCTGGGCAGCATCCAGGATAGGGCGGTAGCCGGTGCAGCGGCACAAATTCCCACTCAGGGCGTGCAGGGCGTCGTCCCGCGTAATGGGGGCACCGGCATGGGCGTGTTGCCGGTACAGGTCAAACAGGCTCATCACAAAGCCGGGGGTGCAAAAGCCGCATTGCGAGCCGTGGCACTGCACCATGGCTTCCTGTGCGGGGTGCAAGCGCCCGTCGTCGGCGGCAATGTCTTCTACCGTCCACAGTGCTTTGCCATTGAGGCTGTGGGCCATCTTGATGCAGCTGTTGACCGCTTTGGTCTGCAGTTCGCCGTTGACGGATTCGCCCACGACCACGGTGCAGGCACCGCAGTCGCCTTCGTTACAGCCCTCTTTGGTGCCCGTGCAGTGCAGGTCTTCGCGCAGCACCTCCAGCAGGGTGCGGGTGGGGGGAACATCGTGCAGCGTGATGATTTCGCCGCGGCGTACAAACTTCAGGGGAGTGGTGGTCATGGAGTGTTTCCTCGTGCGGGAGGGTAATCCGGGTGTTGTTCCGTTTCCATACGCATTAGCATATGGGTCCAATTGAACGCTGTGTATGAGAGACCAATCCCTTTTCGACAAGATAGACCTTCATTTGATCAGGGTCCTTCATACCGTGTTAACCGAGCGCAGCGTTTCGAAAGCCGCCATCCGTCTGGGCATGCACCAGCCGGCGGTCAGCGCATCGCTCAAACGCTTGCGGGACTTTGCCGGCGACCCCTTGTTGGTGCGCTCCGGCTCCGGCATGGTGCCCACCGAGACGGCGCTGCGCATGCTCGAGCCGAGTGCCAGCATATTGCGTGCCGCGGAGATGTTGTTCTCGGATGCGCGGGGTTTCGAGCCGGAATCGGCACGCAACACGTTCCGATTGGCAGCCAGCGACTACCTGGACCCCTTGTTTCTGCCCCGTCTGGTGGCCCAGATCAAGGAAAAGGCGCCGATGGCAGAAATCGACATCCATCCCCTGAGTGGCGCGGCCGATTACCGCACCCAGCTGGCGCAGGGCGATATCGATGTGGTGATCGGCAACTGGCCACAACCCCCGGATGACCTGCACCTGGGCCGCCTCTTCGGGGACGAAGTGGTGTGTCTGGTGTCCAACAAGCACCCTGCCGTGCGCCGCGGCTGGGACCAGACCCAGTGGCTGGAAGCAGAGCACATTGCACCGGGCGCTACCCATCCGGGTGCCAAGGGCGTGATCGATGACCACCTCAGCGTTCTCGGCTTGCAACGGCACATCGTTGCCCGTTGCCCGCATTTCAGCCTGATTCCGGGCATGGTGGCATCAACCTTGCTGGTGTTGACTACCGGCCGTCAGTACTGTGAACGTTTTGTGGACACACTGCCGGTCACAATATTGCCTTGCCCTGTGGAGTTTCCCCGCATGATGTACTACCAGCTCTGGCATGCCCGCACCCACACCAGTGCTTCCAATAAGTGGCTGCGTGAGCGCATCAAATCGGTGGCCGCAGAGCTCCGAAAAGAATAATTAAAGAAGACAACACGCCTGTATGGAATCCACTTCGCCTCCGACTGCCGTGCCGCGGCTGCAACTCACCGGCATCACCAAGGCCTACCCCGGCGTGATCGCCAATAGCGACGTATCGCTCATGGTGCTGCCCGGCCAGACCCATGCCGTGCTGGGCGAAAACGGTGCCGGCAAGTCCACCTTGATGAAGATCATCTATGGGTCCATCAAGCCCGATGCCGGCCAGGTGCTGTTCAACGGCAAGCCCGCCAATATCCGCAACCCTAAAGAGGCGCGGGCTTTGGGCATCAGCATGGTGTTCCAGCACTTCAACCTGTTTGACACCATCACCGTGGCTGAGAACGTGTGGCTGGGTCTGGACAAGGCGCAAAGCCTGGAGCAGGTCACCGCCAGCATCACCGCCAAGGCGGCCGAATACGGCCTGGACATTGACCCCAGCCGCCCGGTGCACACCCTGAGCGTGGGCGAGATGCAGCGGGTGGAAATCATCCGTGCCTTGCTGACCAACCCGCAGTTGCTGATTCTGGATGAGCCCACCTCGGTGCTGACACCCCAGGCGGTGGAGAAGCTGTTTGTGGTGCTTAAAAAGCTGGCCTCGCAGGGCTGCAGCATTTTGTACATCTCGCACAAATTGCATGAGATCCGTGAGCTGTGCAATGCCTGCACCGTGCTGCGCGGCGGCAAGGTCACCGGGGTGTGCAACCCGGCAGAAGAGTCCAACGCATCCCTGTCCCGCTTGATGATCGGCGCAGAACCACCCCAGTTGGAGCATCGCCCCCAACAAGCCGGCTCGCCGGTACTCACCGTCAAAAGCCTGAGTCTGGCCCGCGAGGATCAGTTTGGCGTGGACTTGAACGGCATTTCGCTCACGGTCCATGCGGGTGAAGTGGTGGGCATTGCGGGTGTATCCGGCAATGGCCAGAAAGAACTGCTGTACGCACTGTCCGGCGAAGATGTGCGCGCACCCAAGGGCAGCGTCACCATGGGCAAAGTGGACGTGTCCGCCATGCACCCCGGCGGCCGGCGCAGGTTGGGCCTGCACTTTGTGCCCGAAGAACGTTTGGGGCGCGGTGCGGTACCCACACTGAGTCTGGCCCAGAACATGTTGCTGACCCGCACGGAGTCCATCACGGCACCAAAATTTGCCGGCGGCTGGATCCGGGTGCGCCAGTTGGAAGACCATGCCGCGCGCATCATCAAGGCTTTCAACGTCAAGGCCAATGGTCCGACGGCTGCGGCGCGCTCGCTCTCCGGCGGCAATTTGCAGAAGTTCATCGTGGGCCGCGAGATCGATGCAGCGCCCAAGCTGTTCATCGTGTCCCAGCCCACCTGGGGCGTGGACGTGGGGGCCGCAGCCCAGATCCGCGGCGAGATTCTGGCTCTGCGCGATGCCGGCTGCGCGGTGCTGGTGGTGAGCGAAGAGCTCGACGAATTGTTTGAGGTCAGCGACCGGCTGCATGTCATCGCACGCGGGCGCTTGTCGCCGTCCGTGCCGGTGGCGGAGGCTACGGTGGAAAAGATCGGGGAATGGATGAGTGGATTGTGGGAAGGTGCCGGCGCAGCTGCAGCCGCCTCTGTGGAGGTGGCCCATGGCTAAAGCCGGTTTGAAACTCGAAGCCCGCCCCCAGCCGTCCAAGGCCTGGGGCTACGGCTCTCCGGTGCTCGCGCTGCTGGTGACGGTGCTCATCGGTATTGTGTTGTTCATGGCACTGGGCAAAGACCCTGTGCGGGGTCTGCTGGTGTTCTTCTGGGAACCCATCAAAAGCGGTTACGCCCTGGGTGAACTGGTAGTCAAAGCCACGCCTTTGCTGGTGATTGCGCTGGGCTTGGCCGTGTGTTTCCGCTCCAACGTGTGGAATATCGGTGCCGAAGGGCAGTACATCATTGGTGCCATTGCAGCAAGCGGCGTCGCCCTGCTGGCAGAGAAGACCACCGGGGGCTGGATCGTCGTACCCGTGGTGCTGGCCGGCATTGCCGGTGGCATGGTGTGGGCCGGACTCACGGCGTTCTTGCGTGACAAGTTCAACGCCAACGAGATTCTGGTGAGCCTGATGCTGGTGTATGTGGCAGTACAAGTACTAGGCTATCTGGTTTACGGCCCCTGGAAAGACCCCTTGGGTTACAACTTCCCCCAGACCAAGACCTTTGAGGCAGCGACCCGTATTCCCCGCTTGTTCCAGGGCTCGCGTATGAGCATCGGCGTGTTGTTCGCGCTGGTAGGTGTGGCCGGGGTGTGGATTTTCCTGTTCCGTACCCGCGCAGGTTTTGCCCAGCAGGTGGGTGGCTTGGCGCCAGCAGCTTCCCGCTATGCAGGTTTTTCATCCCGCAAGGCACTGTGGACGGCTTTGCTGGTGTCCGGGGGCATGGCAGGTTTGGCGGGAGCGCTGGAAGTGGCTGGCCCCATCGGGCAGCTGACACCGTATGTGCCGGCAGGTTACGGCTTTGCCGCGATCATCGTGGCTTATGTGGGGCGTTTGCATCCTGTGGGTATGGTGTTCTCGGCGCTGCTGATGAGCATGTTCTACATCGGTGGCGAATTGGCCCAGTCCCGTTTGGGCTTGCCCAAGTCCCTCACCGGCGTGTTTCAGGGCCTGTTGTTGTTCAGTCTGCTGGCCTGCGACACCTTGGTGAATTACCGCCTGAAATGGGTCTCCGCCGCAGGAGGTAAAAAATAATGGATGCATACGCACTGCTGATCGCAGCGACTTTGAATGCCGGCACCGTGCTGGCCATCGCCTCGCTGGGCCTGTTGATCAATGAGAAAGCCGGCATCGTCAACCTCGGTGCCGAAGGCATGATGTTGTGTGCCGCTATTGCCGGTTTCGCCGCCGTCGTGCATACCGGTAGCGATGTGGCGGGCTTTGCGGCCGGCATTGCCGCAGGAGCAGTCATGGCGGCCATCTTCGGGTTGCTGGTGATCTGGCTCAACACCAATCAGTACGCCACCGGTTTGGCGCTCAGCTTGTTCGGTGCGGGTTTCTCGGCGTTCGCAGGGATTTCGTATGTGCAGGAAAAAATGCCGGAGCGGCCCAACTTTGCCATTCCCGGCCTGTCGGACATCCCTTTTATCGGCCCTGCATTCTTCAAGCACCACCCCATGGTGTACCTCACGGTGCTGTTCGCCTTGGGATTGATCTGGTTTTTGTATCGCACCCGCGCCGGCTTGATTCTGCGTAGCGTGGGCGAGAGCCCGGAGTCTGCCCATGCCCTCGGGTACCCGGTGCGCGCCATCCGCTTAGGCGCGGTGGTGTGCGGCGGCGCACTGTGTGGCTTGGCAGGTGCCTATATTTCGGTGATTTACACGCCCCTGTGGGTGGAGGGCATGGTTGCCGGCAAGGGCTGGATTGCGCTGGCCCTGACCACCTTCGCCACCTGGCGCCCGGCACGGGTGTTGCTTGGTGCGTACCTGTTCGGGGGCGTGACCATGTTGCAGTTCCATCTGCAAGGTATCGGGGTAGAAGTGCCAAGCCAGTTCTTGACCATGCTGCCCTATATTGCGACCATTGTGGTCTTGGCCCTGATTTCGCGTAATCCGCGTTGGATCCGGATTAATATGCCTGCTTCCATCGGCAAGCCGTTTTATCCGGGCTCGTGATGCGCGATTGTTTCGTTTCCAACCCTCGTTTTTTTATAAGGAAGTGACATGACAGATTTGCAAAAACGTTCCTTGCTGAAGGTAGCGGCCCTCACGGCCGTTGCTGGTGCAGCACTTGTCGGCTGCGGCAAGAAGGAAGAGCCGGCTCCTGCGCCCGCACCGGCTCCCGCAGCCTCTGCGCCTGCTCCCAAGGCAGAACCCCTGAAAATCGCGTTTGCCTACGTCGGTCCTGTGGGCGACGGCGGCTGGACCTTTGCACACGACAACGGCCGCAAAGCCCTCGAAAAAGAATTCGGCGACAAGATCGTCACCTCTTTCGTGGAAAACGTGCCTGAGTCTGCTGACGCTGAGCGTGTAATCCGCGAAATGGCCAGCAGCGGCAACAAGCTGATTTTCGGCACAACCTTCGGTTATATGGAGCCCATGCTCAAAGTGGCGCCCGAGTTCAAGGACGTGAAGTTTGAACACGCCACCGGCTACAAGCAAGCCGAGAACATGCGCACTTACGACAGCCGCACCTACGAAGGCGCGTACATGGCTGGCGTGATCGCAGGCAAGATGACCAAGACCGGCACGCTGGGCGTGGTGGCTTCCATCCCAATTCCTGAAGTGATCCGCAACATCAACAGCTTCACATTGGGCGCCCAAAGCAGCAACCCCAAGGTCAAGACCAAGGTGGTGTGGGTGAACGGCTGGTTTGACCCACCAAAAGAAACCGAAGCCGCTACCTCCCTGATCAATGGTGGTGCTGACGTTCTGTTCCAGAACACCGACTCTCCTGCTGTCTTGAAGACTGCAGAAGCCAAGGGCAAGCGCGCCTTCGGTTGGGATTCCGACATGACAGCCTACGGCCCCAAGGCCCACTTGGCTTCTGCCGTGATCAACTGGGGTCCTTACTACATCTCCGCGACCAAGGCCGCGCTGGATGGTTCCTGGAAGGGCGGCACTGGTTCTTGGTTGGGCGTGAAGGATGGCGCGATCGATATCGTTTCCATCGCTGAAGACGTGCCCGCCGAAACCAAGGCCAAGGTTGAAGAAGTCAAGAAGGGCTTGGCCGATGGCAGCTTCGCCATCTGGAAAGGTCCTCTGAAGGACAACACCGGCAAGGATGTCTTGAAGGAAGGCGAAACCGCTGACGACAAGTTCCTCTCCGGCGTGAACTTCTACGTCAAGGGCGTGGAAGGCAAGGTTCCCGGCGCCAAGTAATGGTGACCCGGTAATTGAAAGGGCCGCCCAGTGCGGCCCTTTTTTGTTCATGTGCAGCGTGCACATGGCATGAGACTGGAAAGCAGACCTTTGAAAGAACACTCACTCTGGCTCCCTGTGATGGCCAGCACCAGCCTGACCGATGCACCCCTGGCAATCACCTTGCTGGAGCAGGAGCTGGTACTCTGGCGCGATGCCACGGGTTCGGCACATGCGTGGGCGGACCAGTGTCCGCACCGTGGAGCAAAACTCTCCCTCGGGCGTGTTTGTGCAGGCCGGCTCGAGTGCCCGTACCACGGCTGGCAGTTTGAAGCAGGAGGCCAGTGCGTGCATGTGCCTGCGGTACCGAGCTTTGTGCCCCCTGCGAGCCATGCGGCGCGCACCCATCCAGTGGTGGAGGCCTATGGCCTGCTCTGGGTGCAGTTGCAGCCCGAGGCTGGAGTGCCATTGCCGGCGTTTGTTGCAGAGTCCGATACGCAGTTGCGCAAAGTACTGTGCGGCCCCTATGACGTGGCGACCAGCGCGCCGCGCATTGTCGAAAACTTTTTGGACATGGCGCACTTCGGCTTTGTGCACGAAGGCTGGTTGGGAATGCGCGAAGCCACCGCTATTGATGATTACTGTGTGGAACTTACCCCCACAGGGCTGTTGGCCACCCAATGCCGGGCGTGGCAGCCTCAAAGCAATGTGCACTCCACCGCCCCTGCACAGGTGGAATACACCTACGAAGTCGTCGCCCCGTATACCGCTGTGTTAACCAAGGTGCCGGATGCTGCCAGTGTGGCGCTGCAGGGCTTCCGCGAGTCCATCGCTTTGTTCATCTGTCCGACAACACCCGAAACCAGCCGTGTCTGGTTCCGCTTGGCCATGGCGGACTTTGATTCGCCTGACAACAAGCTGCAGGATTTTCAACACACCATCTTCATGCAGGACAAGCCGGTGCTCGAATCCCAACGGCCGCGCCGCCTGCCTTTGGATGTGCGCGCCGAAGTACACACCACGGCGGACAAAGCTTCGTCCGCCTACCGCCGCTTTTTGAAGCAAGAAACAATCACTTTTGGAGTCTGCTGATGCGCACCCGCCCCAACGTACCCACCGTCGCCGCCGATCGCATGCCCGCCCTATTGCGTGCCATGCCCAAAGCTGAGCTGCACATGCACATCGAGGGCTCGCTGGAGCCCGAGCTGATGTTCGCACTGGCCAAACGCAACCAGGTGCCGCTGCGCTTCCCCAGCGAACAGGCGCTGCGCGATGCCTATGTGTTCAACAACTTGCAAGAGTTTTTGGACATCTACCACGAGGGCACCATGGTGCTGAAGACCGAGCAGGATTTCTACGATATGACCTGCGCGTACCTGGCCAAGGCGCAAGTAGACAACGTACTGCACGCTGAAGTTTTCTTCGACACCCAAACACACACCGGCCACGGCTTGAGCGCCGAGACGGTGATCAACGGCCTGTACCGCGCGTGTGCGGATGCACCCGCCAAATTCGGCATGACCGCCTCGTTGATTTTGTGCTTCCTGCGCCATCTGAGCGAAGAGGAAGCCTTTGAATGCCTGGAGCAGGCACTACCGCTGCGCGACAGGATTGTGGGCATTGGCTTGGCATCGAGCGAAGTGGGGCACCCGCCCGAGAAGTTTGCCAAGGTCTACGCCCGCGCCCGCGAGTTGGGCTTCCGGCTGGTGGCGCACGCAGGTGAAGAGGCGTCCCCCGCCTACATCTGGAGCGCGCTGGATGTGCTCAAGGTCGAGCGAATCGACCACGGCGTGCAAGCCATCCACGACGCAGCCCTGATGCAGCGCCTGGCCGCTGACAAGATGCCGCTCACCGTCTGCCCCTTGTCCAACCTGAAGCTGCGCGTGTTCCCTACATTGTCTCAGCACAACATCGGCACGATGCTGGACGCCGGCATCATGGCTACTGTCAATTCCGACGACCCGGCGTACTTCGGCGGCTACCTGAACGAAAACTTCACCCAGACCTTTGCCGCGCTAGGCCTGAGTGCCCGGCACGCGTATGCGCTGGCACGCAACAGCTTTGATGCCAGCTTTATCGACGCATCCCTGCGCCAGAAATACGTGCAGCGCTTGGATGAGGTGTTTGAAACCTTTCGCTAAGCACCCGCCAAGCACTCTGGACCGCCCCAGGGCGGCGTTTGAGTGTCAAATAGGCCTCTAGCGCCCGCTCTGTCTGCGCGGGCAGCTATCAAATAGATAGTATCTGCGGCGCTGTATACCGATTGCAGGGCCGCACGGTAAAATCCACCCCAAGGCCCGCTGCTCCGGCGGGCCTTGCCTTTTGTGTTCCGGAGCCATGTAGAGGACTACCATGTACAAAAACCTCGCCGCCACGCCTGTGGCCGCTTGTTGTTTCTCCCGCTCATTCGCTGTGGTCGCGTAACGGCCATGGCATACCAAGTCAAAGAAATTTTCTACACCCTGCAGGGCGAAGGCTCGCACGCAGGGCGCCCCGCCGTGTTCTGCCGCTTTGCGGGTTGCAACCTGTGGTCCGGCCGGGAGCAGGACCGCGCGACCGCCGTCTGCCGATTTTGTGATACCGACTTTGTGGGCACCGACGGCACGCTGGGCGGCAAGTTCAGCACCGCGCAGGCGCTGGCCGAGCGCATTGCGGCGCAGTGGCCGGCTGGCGACACAGCCCACCGCTTTGTGGTGATGACCGGCGGCGAACCGCTGCTGCAGGTGGACACCGCACTGATAGCCGCGCTGCATGCATTGGGCTTCCAGATCGCGGTGGAAACCAACGGCACCGTGTTGGCGCCGGAAGGTATCGACTGGATTTGCGTGAGCCCCAAAGCCGGCTCGCAGTGGATTCAGCGCCAGGGCCACGAACTCAAGCTGGTGTGGCCACAGGCCGGCATCACCCTGGAGGAGTGCGAGGCGGCAGACTTCAAGCACCGCTACCTGCAGCCCATGGACAGCCCGCAGCGCGCGGCCAACACCGAGACCTGCATCACCCAGTGCATGCAACGCCCGGCGTGGCGCCTCTCCCTGCAAACCCACAAGATCACAGGTATCCGATGACCCAAGCACCCGCCATCCCGCTTCCCCGCAGCTGCGAGGTCAGCCAGAAGTTCTTCTTTGACGCCGCCCACACCTTGAAGCGCACGGTGGATGACGCTGAAGAGATCGCCGGAAGCCGCCGCATCCACGGCCACACCTACCACGCCGAAGTGACGGTGGCCGGCAGTGCTGACGCGGACACCGGCATGGTGGTGGACCTGGGTCATTTGCGTACCGCCATTCAGGTGCTGCGACCTCAGCTGGACCATCACTTGCTGGACGAAGTGGAAGGCTTGGGCCCCGGAACGCTGGAGAATCTGGCTGCTTTCATTTGGCGCGCCATGGCTGCTGAATTTCCGGGCTTGTCGCAAGTGCGCGTCTGGCGCGACGGCATCGGCGACAGCTGCACGCTGCGCGCCCATTGATTGTCAGCACTTGGTACAGACATTGCTGCTACGCCACTTCCTGCGTCTTTGAAGCTCACCACCATGATCGCCTACCGCGCCTCTCTTCTCTGGTTTGCCCCCCGCAGCGAGGGCGTGGCCCGCGCCCTGTATGAGCAGGATGGCCTGCTGGTCGTCGGTCCTGATGCACAGGGGCGGCAGGTGGTGCAGGCCATCGGTGCGTACAGCACCGTATCCAAGCAGTACCCGCAGGTGCCGGTACAGCATTTTCCCGGGCGCATCATCGCGCCGGGATTCATCGACCTGCACATCCACTACCCGCAGATCGACGTGATCGGTTCGCCCGCCAGCGGCTTGTTGCCCTGGCTGGAGAACTACACCTTCCCTGCAGAAAATCGCTTCTCCGCGCCCGACCACAGTGCGCAAGCAGCTACGTTTTTTATAGCAGAGCTGCTGCGCAATGGCGTGACCACCGCGCTCACCTTTGCCACTTCGCACCCGGAGTCGGTGAACGCTTTGTTCACCGAGGCGCAAGCACGACACATGCGCCTGATCACCGGGCTGGTGCTGATGGACCGCCATGCGCCGGACTACCTGGTGAATCAGGGGCAGGGGAGTGTGAGCGGCACCGAGCAAAGCCTGCGCGATACCGAGTCGCTGATCCAGCGCTGGCACGGCGTGGACCGCCTGGGCTACGCGATCACACCGCGCTTTGCGCCCACCAGTACCGATGCCCAGTTGCGCGGCGCGGGCGAGTTGGCCAAGCAATACGGTGACGTATGGATTCAAAGCCATGTGGCCGAGAACAAAGACGAAATCACCTGGGCGCGCGAGCTGTTCCCTGCGTCCCGCTCCTACCTCGCGACCTACGACGATTTCGGCCTGATGCGTGAACGCGCCATCTACGCCCACTGCATTCATTTCGATGACGACGACCGCGCCTTGATGCGCGACACCGGCGCGGCCGCGGCCATCAGCCCGACCAGCAACCTGTTCTTGGGCAGCGGCTTTTTCGACTACGAAGGTGCTGACCGCGTGGGTTACCAATACGGCCTCGCCAGCGATGTGGGCGGTGGCACATCGTTCAGCCCCTTCCACACCATGCTGGCTGCGTATTACGTAGGCCGCGAAGGCCAGACCAAGCCCGGCCTGTCGCTCTCGCCCCAGCACCTATGGTGGCAACACACTGCGGGTGCCGCAGGCGCCTTGGGGCTGGACGGCGCGAATGGTGGGCCTGCGGTAGGCAACTTGCTGCCCGGTTGCGAGGCCGACTTTGTGGTCCTCAACCTCCAGGCCACGCCGCTCCTGGCCCGCAAAACGGCGCTGGCCTCCAACCTCGACGAATTGCTGTTCAGCCTGATCGTGTTGGGCGACGACCGTCTGATCGAGAAAACGGTGATTTCTCAAGCCATTTAGGCCTCTGGCCCCCGTGGATGTTGCGCGAGTAGCTCCTGTTTTTGTAGCGACTGCGCTCCTGCACTTCGCACTGTTTCAAGGAATTCATGCATTCAAAAGAAGACGCCACCCCGTTGACACGGTTTCAGGTGGTATTGGTCATCCTCGCACTGGCTTGCGGAGGCTTCGGTATAGGTACGGGTGAATTCGCCATCATGGGTTTGCTGCCGGATGTGGCCGCCACGTTTCAGGTCAGCACGCCGCAGGCGGGTTATGTCATCAGCGCTTACGCCTTGGGTGTGGTGGTGGGGGCGCCGCTGATTGCGATTGCCGGCGCCAAGGCGTCGCGCCGTTCGCTGTTGCTGATTCTGATGTCGGTGTTCACCGTGGGCAATCTGGCCAGTGCATTGGCGCCGGATTTCCTGAGCTTTACGGTGCTGCGGTTTCTGACAGGGCTACCGCACGGTGCGTACTTCGGCGTTTCGGCGCTGGTGGCTGCCTCGCTAGTGCCAGTGCAGATGCGCGCACAGGCGGTGGGCTACGTGATGATGGGCCTCACCGTCGCGACTCTCCTGGGCACGCCGGTGATGGCGTTTTTCGGGCAATCGTTGAACTGGCGGGTGCTGTTCCTTTCGGTGGGTGCGATCGGCGCGCTCACCGTCACACTCATCTGGCTTTATCTGCCGCGCGACAAGCCCACCGAGGGCGCGGGTGTCATGCGTGAGCTGGTGGCGTTCACCCATCCCCAAGTCTTGCTGACCCTCACCTTGGCGGCAACCGGTTTCGGCGGCATGTTCTCCATCTTTTCGTATATCGCCGGGACCGCTACCGAGGTGGCACACATGCCCGCGGGCATGATTCCGGTGATCATGGCTTTGTTCGGTGTGGGCATGAATGTGGGCAATGTGGTCGGTTCCAAGTTGGCAGACATTGCCTTGATGGGCACCATAGGCGTCATGCTGGTGTTCAACATCGTGGTGATGAGCTTGTTCAGCCTGACAGCAGGTTCACCCTGGATGCTGTGCACCTGCACGTTTTTGATCGGCTGCACTTTCGCCGCCGGCCCGGCCATCCAAACCCGCTTGATGGATGTGGCTGCCGATGGCCAGACGCTGGCCGCAGCTTCTTTGCACTCCGCATTCAATGTGGCCAACGCGTTGGGTGCCTGGCTGGGCGGCTTGGTGATTGCCTTTGGTTACGGCTACGCCGCCACCGGCTATGTGGGCGCGGTGTTGTCATTCTTCGGTTTGTTTGTGTTCGCAGCCTCGGTCATGCTGGAGCGGCGCAGCAGCTTGGCTCTCAGCCAAGCCTGAGCAACACATTAGCTTCTGGGTGCGCTCGCCTCAGGGTTTCACAATCCCTGAGAAGTTCATGTCCTGCAGCGGCCCCAGCGGGTTGTGGGTGACCTCCAGCTCATTCACCCACGGTTGGCCGCCCCAGGCGCGGTAGACGACCAGGTCGTCCACCATCAGGATGGTGGCACTGAAGCGCCAGCCCGTGGTCTCAGTCCGGCGGCTGAAGTTGGTTACATCCTTGAAAAAGCCTCCGGTGCGTGACTTGGTGATCTTGGAGATGATCAACTCGATGCCCCTGCAGTTGCCCCTTGCGGCGACACAGGTCAGGACGCCGGGGTCCAGGTCGTCCCGGGTCAGCATGGTGTTGGGCACAAAGAACTTGCGCACGATGTCTGCCTGCGTCAGGTGCGTCGCGTTGGGGTGGTTGGCGGGGTTGAGGTTTCCCACTTCAATCAGGTGCCAGTTGCTCTGCATGGGCACCAGCACTTCCACCGCCAAGCGCGCTTCGTCAAAGCTCGTGAAGGTGCTGGAGTCGGTTTGCGCACTCGGCAGCATGGCGGTACACCCGTTGCACAGCACCAGGAAGGGGAGGAGTAGGGTTCCGACGCGCATATGACGCACCGTAGCGCCGGCGCCCGGACCCGTCTGTTCAACAGCGCACCCTTGGCGAAGCGTTGAGCGCCGGATGCTAGACTGCCCAAAACCACTGCTTGCTATGAAAAACGACTCTCTGATTCACTGGCATTCCATGTTCATGGGCGTGGCGCTTCTGGCCGCAGCCCGTTCCAAAGACGCCCGCAAGCGCAATGGCGCGTGCATCGTCGGCCCGGACAACAAGATTTCCGGCGTGGGCTACAACGGCCTGCCGCGTGGCTGTGATGACCACGACGAGCATTACTGGCAGGACGACGACAGCGACCCGCTGAATTCCCGGCACAGCTACATCGTGCACGCCGAGCAGAACGCCATCCTGAACTGCACGTCCTTGCCGCTGCATGGCTCCACCATTTATGCGACCCAATACCCCTGCCCGCGGTGCGTGCAGTCCATCATCCAGGTCGGCATCAAGCGGGTGGTGTACCTGGACAAAAAAGCACACCAGGAGCGCGTGAACGCCGCTTCCGAAAAGATGCTGGCTGATGCCGGTGTCGAGATCGAGTCCCTGCAAGCCTTGCAACCCGAGTCAGCGGAATGGTCTGCTGAGCTGGCGCAGTTCATTGAAACCTCCACAACAAACCGTTAACCACTGCGGGCGAAAGACAGAACATGAAATGGGAAGGCAACCGCGAGTCCGATAACGTGGAAGACCGCCGCAATGGCGGTGGCGGGGGCATCCGTGGCGGCGGTGGTGGGCTCGGCCCCTTGGGCGCACTGCTGAGCGGCCGCTTGGGGGTGGGCACCATCGTGATCGCCTTGCTGGGCGGATGGGTGCTGGGTATCAACCCCTTGACGATTTTGAGTGCCTTGAGCGGCGAAGCGCCCACGGCACAGGTGCAGCAGGCACCCGCCCAACGCCCGCCGGCCGATGACAAGATGGCCAAATTTGTGTCCACCGTGCTGGCGGATACGGAAGATGTGTGGGGTGAGGTGTTCTCCAAAGGCGGCGGCACTTACCGCAATCCCAAGCTGGTGCTTTTCCGCGGATCCACGCCCACCGCTTGCGGCCAGGGCCAGAGCGCCATGGGGCCCTTTTATTGCCCTGCGGATCAAAAGGTCTATATCGACCTCGGTTTTTACGAGACCCTGCAAAAACAATTGGGCGCGCCGGGTGACTTTGCACAGGCTTATGTGATCGCCCATGAGGTCGGCCACCACGTACAAAACCTGTTGGGCATCAGTGCCAAGGTGCAGGAAGCCCGTGGCCGCGCCAGTGAAGCCGAAGGCAACGCATTGAGCGTGCGCCTGGAGCTGCAGGCCGACTGTTTTGCCGGTGTCTGGGCGCACCACGCCAACAACGCCCGCCAGCTCTTGGAAGAGGGCGATGTGGCGGAGGCCATGAATGCGGCCGCCAGAATCGGTGACGACGCTTTGCAGCGCGGCGCAGGGCGTGCCGTAGTACCGGAGAGCTTTACCCACGGCAGCAGCGCGCAACGCCAGCGCTGGTTCGACAAGGGCCTGAAAACCGGCAGCGTCAAGGGCTGTGACACGTTTTCCAGCCGATCTATCTAGCCCCCACACTCCACGGGTGTGCGTGTTGGAAATCGGGAACTAGAGGATAATCGGGGTTTGCCCTGACTTCCTTTGGGCGACCCGCTATCGGATGGATAGCACTCTTTATGGCTATGCCTTACCGATTTGATCACTGAATTGACTCCCACTCCCGTGACCTCCAACGAGCTCACCGCGGACACGCCCACCATGGCTTTTGCCCAGCTGCAGCTGGCCAATCCTCTCGCCCGCGCAGTGGCGGAAATGGGCTACACCACCATGACGCCTATTCAGGCGCAGGCCATCCCCGTCGTGCTTACCGGGAAAGACGTGATGGGCGCTGCCCAGACCGGTACCGGCAAAACTGCCGCATTCGCACTGCCTTTGCTGCAGCGCTTGATGAAGCACGAAAACGCTTCCACCTCTCCCGCCCGCCACCCCGTACGCGCTTTGGTGCTATTGCCAACCCGCGAGCTGGCTGACCAGGTGGCTCAGCAGGTCAAGCTGTACGCCAAGTACACCAACCTGCGCAGCGCGGTGGTGTTTGGTGGCATGGACATGAAGCCCCAGACCCTGGAGCTCAAAGCCGGTGTGGAAGTGCTGGTGGCGACCCCCGGCCGTTTGCTGGACCACATCGAAGCCAAGAACGCGGTGTTGAACCAGGTCGAGTACGTGGTACTGGACGAAGCCGACCGCATGCTGGACATCGGCTTCTTGCCGGACCTGCAACGCATCCTGAGCTACCTGCCCAAGACGCGTACCACCTTGCTGTTCTCTGCGACCTTCTCGCCCGAAATCAAGCGACTGGCGAACAGCTACCTGCAAAACCCGATCACGATTGAAGTGGCGCGCTCCAACGCAACAGCTTCCACCGTGGAGCAGCATTTCTACCGCGTCAACGACGACGACAAGCGCCACGCCCTTTTGCAGATCGTGCGCAGCAAAGACATCAAGCAAGCCTTTGTGTTTGTAAACAGCAAACTCGGTTGCGCCCGCCTGACGCGCGCCCTCGAGCGCGACGGTCTGCGCGCCGCGGCCCTGCACGGCGACAAGAGCCAGGACGAGCGCCTGAAAGCGCTGGAAGCCTTCAAAAAAGGCGAAGTGGACTTGCTGGTCTGTACCGATGTGGCCGCCCGAGGACTGGACATCAAGGACGTGCCCGCCGTGTTCAATATGGACATTCCGTTCAACGCAGAAGACTATGTGCACCGCATCGGCCGTACCGGCCGTGCCGGCGCCTCCGGCCTGGCGGTGAGCTTTGTCGGTGGCGGCAACGATGCGCGCTTGGTAGCGGATATCGAGAAGCTGATCAAGACCAAGATCGAGCTGGAAGCCGTGGAGTTTGACGAAGACCGTCCGGACATCCGCAGCCAAGGCCGCATCAATGATGGGCGCCGCATGTACGCCGAGAACGGCGAGCCAGCCCGGGGTCCCCGCAGCGAAGGCCGTGGAGACAGTCGCGGTGAAGGCCGTGGCCGCAGCCATAGCAATGAGCGCGATGACGCATACCGCACCCGCGCACCCCGCGAATACGGTCGTCCCGCTCCTGCGCCGCGTGATCCGTTCTTTGACAAGCCCTACGAGCCCAGCGCCCCTGCGGCTGAAGCACCGGCTCCCTCCTGGGAGTCTGCGGCCAAACCTTCCAGCCGCGGCATTTCTGCCAACATCAAGCCCAAGCGCAAAGTCGCGGCACTGTTCAAGTCCGCCTGACCGGAAGTTTCGTGCTCAGTCCCCGGGAGCCTGGGACTGGGCGCACTTCACTTGCAGCAACTCGGTGTCCAGCCCGCCCGATACAGCGGGTGCGACACGCAGTGCACTGAGGCATCCACCCCACACGCAACCACTGTCCAATGCAAAGGCATCAGGGCGGTTCAACCAGCCCAGCGTGGACCAATGGCCGAAGGCCACTACATCGCCTGCGGTTTGGCGGTTCGGCGTATCGAACCAGGGCACATAGCCCTCAGGCGCCTCTGTTAGCCCTCCCGAATGGGCGAACTCCATGGTGCCCTCGGGCGTGCAGTAGCGCAGGCGTGTGAGCGCGTTGACGATCACCCGCAGTCTCCCTGCACCTTGCAAGCCGTCATCCCAGGTGTCAGGGCCATTGCCGTACATCTGGTGAAAGAAGCCTGAGGCATCCGGACCTTGAAGGGCGGATTCCACTTCTGTGGCGAGTGCTATGGTTTTGGTAGCTGTCCACGCAGGTAGAACGCCGGCATGGACCATTAATAGCTCTGTATCCCCCACTTTCTCCAGCAGAGCCAGCTTCTGGTGATGCAGCCAGTGCAGCAGGGCAGGGGCGTCGTCGGCCTGCAGCAAATCGCTTAGGGTGTCTTTCTTTCCGGGTTTGCGCACGCCGTAGCTCACGGCCAACAGATGCAGGTCGTGGTTACCCAGCAGGCACCGGGCTGAGGCGCCGTAGCGCATCAGGCGGCGCAACACGTCCGCCGACTCGGGGCCACGGTTCACCAGGTCGCCCAGCAGGTACAGGGTGTCGCGGCTGGGCGAGAAGTCGATCAGTCGGGTGAGTTGTTCCAGTGCGCTGTCGCAGCCCTGGAGATCACCGATAAGGTACATTGCCATGGTCTCGATTCTCGCTTGGCTTTCATGGATTTCCTGCTCATTCTTGTCCTTACCCTGTTGAACGGCGTGTTCGCCATGTCGGAACTGGCGCTGACGGCCAGCCGCAAGGTCAGGCTGCAAACCATGGTCGAGACCGGAGACAAGGGGGCTAAGGCAGCCTTGGCCCTGCTGGACAACCCGACGCAGTTTTTGTCCGTGGTGCAGGTGGGCATTACCTCCATCGGCATGCTCAACGGCATTGTGGGTGAGGCCGCGTTCAGTGACGGGGTTGCGCAGTGGTTGTCTCACCACTTCACCATGTCACAGCGTGTGGCTGAGGTGTCTGCCACCGCATTGGTGGTGACCGGCATTACCTTCATCACCATCCTGTTCGGCGAACTGGTACCCAAGCGCATCGGGCAGCTATATCCTGAGACTGTGGCGCGTGCGCTGGCCATTCCCATGACGTGGGTCGCCACCGGCGCCAAGCCTTTTGTGAAACTGCTGGCGTACGCCACGCAGGCCACCTTGCGCTTACTGCGCCTGAACGCCACCGACAACCGGGCGGTGACTGAAGAGGAAATCTCGGCCAGCCTGGAAGAAGGCGTGGACGCCGGCATCATTGAAGAGCACGAGCACCAGATGGTGCGCAATGTGTTCCACCTCGACGACCGGCCCCTGACCAGCATGATGCTGCCGCGTGTGGATATCGACTGGATGGAAGCCAACCTCAGCGTCCAGCAGGCGTTGGAGCTGGCGGGTGACACCCGTGACGATCATGGTCACTCCTGGTACCCCGTGTGCCGCGGCTCGTTGGACAACGTGGTGGGTGTAGTCAGTGTGTCGCGCCTTTTGGCCATGGGCGCCGGGTACAGCGGCACCGTGGACTCCTTGGCGGAGCAAGCGGTATTCGTACCTGAAACGCTGACCGGCATGGAGCTGATTGAGCAGTTCCGCGTCAAGTCGGCGCGCATGGTGTTTGTGGTGGACGAGTACGGTGTGGTGCAAGGTTTGATGACCCCGCATGACCTGCTGGAAGCCATTACCGGCGAGCTGCAGCCGGATGCGCAGGAACAGGCATGGGCCACCCTGCAACAGGATGGCCAATGGTTGCTCGATGGTCTGATGCCGGTGGGAGAGCTCAAAGTCCGCTTGGACATTGAGGACGAATTGCCTGACGAAGAGCGTGGCCGCTACAACACCCTGGCAGGCTTATTGATGGCCGTCAGTGGTCAGTTACCGCAGCCCGGCGCGCAGATTGTGGTGGGCGAGTGGACCTATGAAGTGGTGACGCTGGAAGGCCGCCGCATCGATCAGGTGCTGGCGCGCAAGGTCATCCCGGCTTAAACCTCGCGGATCTACAACCGGCCTGTGAGGCGGTAAGCCGCCAGCCCGACCAGCTCATTGAGCACCAGCTGCCAGTCAGAGACACCGCCCAACAGCGAATAGCGGGTCCACACCGTCACGTCTTCGGCGCGGTAGTCCACCGGGTACGCAGTGACATTCCAACCTGCTTTTTCAAATGTGGCCATGGAGCGAGGCATATGCCAAGCTGAGGTCATGAGCAGCCAGCGGTCTTGCGGGTTCACTCCGGGCAACTTGGCCGTGAGCACGGCGTTTTCATAGGTATTGCGGGACTCTGCCTCGTAACGCACCTGTGCGGCAGGGATACGGAAGCTCTCATAAAACTGCCGGGCACGCGCTGCTTCACTGGGGCCACCGCCCGCCGGATCTCCTTCACCACCGGTATAGACCAAGGGCAAAGCCGGGTGTCGCAATGCCAGCGCCGCAGACACCGCCAAGCGCTCCCCGCCATCGTTGATCAGCGGTTGCGAGTGGCTTTGCTGCAAGCGCCCGGCCGCCGTGCCGCCACCCAGCACCACCACCCCTGCGTACGCGGACAAGTCGGCTGCTGGAGCGATTTCCGGGTAGCGGGATTCCAGGTTCCGTATCAACAGCTCGGGCAAGGGCTGCCAGCCGATCAGTGCCAGGAGAAGCCCTGCAAACCCCAGCGCACGTCGCGCCAGCACAGGTCGCTTTGCGGAGACAAGCCACGCCAGCGCCAAGCCCAGCAGCAACCAGGTTAGTGGCTGCGTGAACCAGCCCACGATTTTTGAAAAGATGAACATAAAAGCTATTGATCTAGTGCTTCGATAGAAAAGATTAAGTCTTAAAACCAGATCGAAACAACACTAAAAACAGAATTTTCAGTAAAGTTGCTTTAAATGTTTAAATTCATTTAAAGACATGAAAAAAACAATTCTTTCAGTTGAAGATACCGCGGGCATTCGCCGTCTTATCCGCATGACGCTCGAATATATGGGCTTTCAGGTGCTGGAGGCCGCTGACGGTGAAGAAGGGCTGGCCATGGCCCGTGAGCATCGACCTGATCTGGTGCTGATGGATGTGCGCATGCCAGGCGTTTCGGGCCTGACCGCCTGTGAGGTCATGCGCGCAGACCCCCAGTTGCAGGCCATCCCGGTGGTCATGCTTTCGTCGGCCTCCGCGCAGTCGGACATCCAGGCCGGCTTGGACAGCGGGGCCAAGGCCTATCTCGTCAAACCCTTTCAACCCGTGGAACTCATCGAGCTGGCTACCCGGTTGATTGAAGAGTCTGACCCCGCCTATGCCGCGACTCCCGGCATTGTTTACTGAATAAATCATGTTTTTTGTTACAGCGCATCGGAAAACTGCCGGGCACGGGCGCTGTCTTGTCTTCCCACGCGCCCAGCTGATCGCTCCAACCCTCCCCGAAAGGAACCACTCCCATGGCACTCGTTAAAAAAGCAGTCAGCGCACCCAGCAGTGCCGCTGTGGACACTTCTTCTGCCCGCGCTTCTGCGGCGATCACCCGGGAGGCCGAAGCACAGCGCAAGCGCGCCCGCACTTTGGCCAAACAGCAGCAAGCGGCAGAGCGCATAGCAGCAGCCACCACACAAATGTCTTCGGGAATCACCGAAGCGGCATCCGCGGCAGAAGAACTCAAGCGGGCGGCTGACCAGATCGCGACAGGTGCTGAAGAAGCCACCGGCGCAGCCCAAGAGTCTCTGGCGGCCTTCAAGCAAGTGGAAGGCGCGGTTGCACGCCAGTTGCACAACGCCAAAAGCAGCAGTGCGCGGGTAGAGTCGTCACAGGCATTGATCTTGCGAACAGGCTCGGAGGTGTCCGCTCTGGTGGCCAATGTGGGCGTGTCCGCCCAACGCCAAGCGGCGTCTGTCGGCATGGTAGCGGAGTTGGAAAAGCAGGCCGCCAACATTGGCGACATTGTGAAAGCCGTGGCTCGTATAGCAGACCAGACCAATCTGCTGGCCCTGAACGCTGCCATTGAGGCGGCACGTGCCGGCCAGCACGGCAAAGGTTTCGCGGTAGTGGCGGATGAGGTGCGCACACTGGCCGAAACGTCTGAAAAAAGCGCCAAGCAGATTCAAGACCTGGTGGGGCAGATCCAGAACGAAGTCAAGGTGATTGCCGATGGAATCGGCGAGTCCGCCAAAGCGGTGGAAGAAGAAGTCCAGAACGGCAAGACTATCACCAGTCAGCTGGAACAGATCCGAAAGGACACGGTGGACATCGTTTCCGCTATCGGTGAAATTGCCACTGGCGCCCAGCAGTCAGCCACTGCCACCACCCAGGCCCTCAAGGGCTCTGAAGATATCGCCGCTGCTGCCGAAGAGCAGTCCGCAGCCGCAGAAGAAGCCGCCAAGACGGTGGCCGAGCAGGCACAGGCACTGTCACAATGCGAGCAGACGGCCCAGAGCTTGTCCGAGTTGGCAGAAGATCTGAAGAACTCCACCGATGTGGCAAAGAGCGCAGAGGAAGTGGCTTCGGCTGCCGAAGAGCTCTCTTCCGCCGTGCAGGAAATCAGTCGCTCGGGCTCACAGATCATGGCGGCCATCGACCAGATCCGCAAAGGCGCGGAGGTGCAATCTGCTGGAACCGAAGAAGCCTCTGCCGCAGTCTCTCAAATTGAAAAGAGTGCGCAACTCGCGGTGGAGCGTGGAACCGGCGGTAGCGCCAAAGTCAAAGCCATCCGCGACCTGCTGGCAACCAACAAGACCTCGGTCGATGCGTTGATTGCCAACGTGTTGGCGTCTGCAGAGTCCAGCCGCCAGAGCATCCGCCAGGTGAAAGAGTTGGAGCTGGTCTCCCGTCGTATCGACAAAATCGTGGATGCCATCACTACGGTCTCCATCCAGACCAACATGCTGGCCGTCAATGGTTCTATCGAAGCTGCACGTGCGGGCGAATTCGGCAAGGGCTTTGTGGTGGTCGCAACCGACATCCGCAACCTCGCGCAGGACTCTGCCGAAAACGCAGACCGCATCAAAGACTTGGTGAAAGCCGTGCAGGACCAGATTGGCATCGTCGGCCGCGACCTGGAAGAAATCGTCGCTACTGCGGTCAATGAAGTGGAAAAGGCGAAAGCCACCACCGTGAACCTGCAAACCATTGAAGGTGACATCACAGTTGTCGAGAACAACGTGAGCGAAATCCTGTCTGCTGCTACGGAAATAGGAGCAGCTGTCGCACAGGTGAAGCGCGGTGTGGAGCAAATTTCGTCTGCGGCGCAAGAAGCTGCCAAGGCTTCCGAAGAAGCCGCCTCCGCCGCGAAGCAGCAGTCCCAAGGTGCAGAGGAGCTGGCCGCTGCCATTGAAGAAATTTCTTCGCTCGCAGACGAACTCCAAAGCGCCTGAGTAGGGAGAACTCTCCATGAGCACTCCAACAAGCGCTGATCGCCCGCCCGTCGCGGGTGCGTCGGAAGAAGAGGGAAGCGCCTCTTCCACCCGGCAATACGTCACCTTTATGGCCGGAGACGAAGTCTTTGCTGTGGAAATGGCGCCGGTGCAGGAAATCATTCGCGTACCGGAGGTAGTACGCGTGCCCATGGCACCGCACACGCTCGAAGGCCTCGCCAATCTGCGCGGCCATGTGCTGCCCATCGTCTCTCTGCGCCGTGCGCTGGGCTTTGACGAGCGGGTGTCGGACGATTCATCTCGCGCCGTCGTCATCAATTTCGGCGAACCACTGGGCTTTGTTGTCGACAAAGTGTCCAGCGTGGTCGGCGTGGACCCGAGCAAGATCGAGGGATTGGACGGCGTAGGTTGCACGATCGACGCTGACCTGCTTTCCGGCATCATCAAGGACGTGGGTGGCCATGCGATGGTGATGGTGCTGAACTTTCAGAAGCTGATCGACCAGGAGTTCGCCCACATTGCACGTATGCAGCGTGACCAGCAGGCCGCCGGGCTCACATCGCTGGGAACGAGCACGGCGTCCAGCCACGAAGGTGCCAGCGAAGACGAGCTCCATCTGGTGAGCTTCGATGTGGCTGCGCAGGAGTACGCGATTGCCATCTCGGACGTACAGGAGATCGTGCAGATCCCCGACACCATCATCAAAGTACCGCGCTCTCAAAGCCATGTGCTCGGGGTCATGACATTGCGCAACCGCCTGTTGCCCCTTGTTTCGCTACGCAGCATGTTCGGATTGGATCGCCGTGCTTCTAACGAGGCCAGTCGCATCGTAGTCGTGGCCGTGCAGGGCGCGTCGGTCGGCGTGGTGGTGGACAACGTGAACGAAGTGTTGCGCGTGCCCCAGAAACTCGTAGAACCCATGCCGCCTCTACTGGCCCGCGAAGGTGACATGGCCGACATCACCGAGATCTGCAGCATCGATGGCGGCAAGCGCTTGGTGTCCATCATCTCTACAGACAACCTGTTCCGCCACTCTGCCATCAAGGACGCTCTGGCGAATCTGGATGTGGATAGCCAGCGTGCATCGGATGGTCACAGCAAAGCCGGACCGGACGACGAGCAGGTCGTGGTGTTCCGCTTGGGAACCGAAGAGTTCGGAGTCCCGATTGACAGTGTTCAAGAAATCGTCCGCGTGCCCTCCGAGCTCACACACGTCCCCAAGGCTCCGCCTGCGGTCGAGGGGGTGATCAATCTGCGCGGCCAGGTTCTGCCGGTTATGGACTTGCGCCGGCGCTTGGGGCTGGGCAATGTGGCACGCAATGACGGGCAACGCATTGTGGTCTTCATGATCCACAACGTGCGCACCGGTTTCATCGTGGATTCCGTGGCTGAAGTCTTGAAGGTGCCGCAGAGCGCGATTGAACCCGCTCCCCGCATGTCGGAGTCTCAAACCAGCCTGCTCGCCCGCATGGCGAATCTGGAAAAGCAAAAGCGCATGTTGCAGTTGCTCGAGCCATCGCACCTGCTGGCGGACACCGATATGCACCAGATGGCTGCCATCAGCGCCTGAAAGAGGAGAGACGGACCATGATCAAGCTGCTCATTGTTGACGACTCCGCCCTGATGCGGCGGCAGTTGACGCAGCTGTTCCAAAGCCAAGGGGACTTCGATGTGCGCCAGGCCCGCAACGGGCAGGACGCCATCGAGCAGAACCTGGGCTTTGAGCCCGATGTGGTGACTCTGGACATCAACATGCCTGAGATGGACGGTATCACCGCGCTCTCGCTCATGATGGCTCAGCGCCCTGTGCCGGTGATCATGGTGTCTTCACTCACCGAGAAAGGCGCATTGGCCACCTTTGAAGCATTGAACCTGGGTGCGGTGGATTACGTCGCCAAGCCCGGTGGAACGATCTCTTTGTCACTGGACCAGATCGCCAAAGACATGGTGGCCAAAGTGCGCGCAGCGGCCCGCTCGAAACCCCGGGGCAGTGCGGTGTCTTTATCTGGCGGCGCAGGCACCCTGCGCCAACGCATGGATGCAGATCGCAAGGCAACGCAGGAGCGCGCAGCGCACAAGGCCGCCGCGCAACAAGAGGGCATTGTGTTGATTGGCGTATCGACCGGCGGGCCCCGCTCCCTGGAAGATGTGCTGCCCTATTTTCCCGAAGACTTTCCCTTGCCGGTGCTGGTGGCGCAACACATGCCTGCCAGTTTTACCGCGCCGTTTGCGGCGCGTCTGAATGCTGCCTGCCCATTGCACGTGCTGGAGGCCGACCACCCCATGCCGGTGGAACGCGGAAAGATCTATGTGGGCAAGGGCGGTGCAGACATGGTGCTCACCAAGCGCGCCAACAAATTGACCGTGATGCCCAAGCCCGAGTCACCCGAGCACATGTGGCATCCGGCGGTGGACATGCTGGCCCAGACCGCACTCGAGCATGTGGCGCCACAAAACATCATCGCCGTCTTGCTCACAGGCATGGGCTATGACGGTGCGGCCGGTTTTGCAGAAATCAAGAAACGGGGTGGACGGACGATTGCCGAATCAGAAGAGACGGCGGTGGTCTATGGCATGCCCAAAGAACTGGTTCAACGCCAGGGCGCCACGGTGGTGCTTCCCTTAAACAAAGTGGCAGCTCAGGTGAAGACCTGGGTTGCCCGAGCCTGAGGTACCCACCATGGGATTGATCAAACAAACCGCCAACGAGGCGCCCCGAGTGGAGGGCAGAGCCGCCGGGCGGGACTGTGCCAGTCTGTGCGCGCAACTCCGGCACAGCGACGCCGAGGCACGCAGGTGGGCTGCCCGCGATTTGGTCGATTGCCCCGACTGCTCGCAGGAACTGGTGGATGCCTTGCAAGCCGAGCAGGACGCTTCGGTGCGTGAAGTCATTCTCACCAGCATTACCCGCATCGGGGACGGCATTGCGGTGCAGGGGCTGGTGGCCTGCCTGCGCTCGGAAGAGGCGGACTTGCGCAATGAAGCCATCGAGGCCATGAAGCAGCTGCCCGAGGCAGTGGCGCCCATCATGCTGGGGCTGTTGATGGACGAGGACAGCGATGTCCGTATCTTCGCGGTGAACATTCTGGAGTCCTTGCGCCACCCGCAGGTTGAGGCTTGGCTGCTGCAGGTGATTGACACAGACGACCACGTCAATGTCTGCGGTACCGCCGTGGACCTGTTGGGTGAAGTGGGGGGCAGCGCGTCGCTGGCCTCACTCCAGCGCCTCAAGGCACGTTTTGCCGAAGAGCCCTACATCCAATATGCCGCCGATCTCGCGATCAAACGCATACAAGAGAACTGAGCGCTCTTATGGCAGACGCCACCATTTCAGAAGACGACTTCCAGAAATTCCGGGAGTTCTTCTACCGCAAGACCGGCATCCAGTTCGACATGTCCAAGCGCTACTTTGTGGACAAGCGATTGCTGGAGCGTATGGCCGATACCGGCAACGCGACTTTCCGTAGCTACTTCACCATGCTGCGCTTCCAGGCTAGTGGTGCAGAACTGCAAACGCTCACCAACTCCATGACGGTGAACGAAACCTACTTCTTCCGTGAGGAATACCAGTTCAAGTGCCTGGTGAACTCGCTGTTGCCGGACCTTGTATCCCGCAAAAAGGACGATGGCCCGCTGCGCATCTGGGTGTTGCCTTCGTCCAGTGGCGAGGAGCCCTATTCGATTGCGATATACCTGCTGGAGCGTTGGGCCGGCATCAACAAGTACGACGTGGAGATCGTGGCGTCTGACATTGACACGCGCATCCTCGATCAGGCGCGCAAGGGCCTGTATTCACCCCGCTCTGTGGGGCAACTGCCCATTAACTACCGGCAGAAATACTTCAAGCAAGCGGGCGAGGACTTCCAGATTTGCGATGACCTGCGCAGCGCGGTCGAATACACCCGCGTCAATCTCTCAGACCGGGCTGACACCCGTGCGTACCGGAACTTTGATGTGGTGTTCTGCCGCAACTTGCTCATCTATTTCGACGATGTATCGCGCAAGGCCGCTGCCGAAACCTTTTACGACGCGCTGAAACCCGGTGGCTACATCTGTCTGGGGCATTCGGAGTCCATGAGCCGGATTTCCTCGCTCTACAAGGTACGCAAGTTCCCTGAAGCCATCGTTTACCAGAAGCCTACGGAGTAAGTCCCCATGAAAAAAATACTGGTAATTGACGATGCCGCCACGGTGCGCATGTACCACCGCAATATTCTGGAAAGCGCCGGCTACGAAGTGCAGGAAGCCATCAACGGGATCGAGGCGCTGGAGAAAGCCATGGTCACCGCCTTCGACTTGTACCTGGTGGACGTGAACATGCCCAAGCTGGACGGTTACGGATTTCTGCGTGAACTCCGCCGCCAGGACATGCCCCAGGTGCCGGCCATCATGGTCTCTACAGAGTCCGGTTCTGCCGACCGTCGCCGTGCCTACGCCGCAGGGGCCAACCTGTATCTGGTCAAGCCCACCCGGCCCGACCAGTTGGTCGCCCACGTTGCCTTGTTGCAAGGGGACGCACTATGAATGATTTGCTTGCACAGTTTTTGTCAGAAGCGCGTGATGCGCTCGAGGGCATAGGCGGCAAGCTCATGGAGCTCGAACGCGCGCCTGATGACGAAGAGTTGATGACGCAACTCTTCCGGGTGGTGCACACCCTGAAGGGCAATAGCGGGCTGTTTGATTTTCCGGAGATGAGCCGGGTGCTGCATGCCGGTGAAGACCTGATGGATGCGGTGCGCCACGGCGAAGTGCGGTATTCCCAAACTCTCGCGGACCGGTTGCTGGACGCCATGGATTTTGTCGGTCTGTTGTGCGATGGCATTGAGGATGAAATGCCCGTATCTGCCGAAATGGCGGCTGAGGCTGTTCGGCAAGCCAAGGGATTGCGTGCCCTGATTCGCCCGGATGCAGCAGAAGATGAAGCGCCCGCTGTGACCGAAACGGCGTCACCTGCTGCAGAAGCTCTACTCGCGCAGCCATTGGTGCAAAGCCTGGCGCGGGTGCCGGAAAGCATCCGCATGGAAGCCTGGACGCAAGCACAAAATGGCGCCCCGCTGGTGTGGGTGCACTACGTACCGTCCGAAGAATGCTTTTACCAAGGTGACGACCCTTTGCACCAGGCCAACCAGACTCCCGGCTGGCTATGGACCGGTATGGCGCCCCGCGCACCATGGCCTGTGCTTGCGGAGATGGATGCCTACCGCTGCATGCTGGACTTTGACGTGCTGGCTAGCGCAGACGCTGCGGAGATAACCACCCACTATCGCTACGTGCCTGACCAGATCAGCACCGCCATGGTCCCGCCGATGTGGCTGGTGATTCCGCAAGGGGACCCCAATGGGGGGCCGGTCTATGACGACTTTGTGGAAGACGCCGTTGGTCTTTTGAACGACAAGGACTTCAAGGGTCTGGGGCGCGCCGTGGACACCATGTTGGAGTTGTCCAGTGCAGCCCTGTGGTTGTCCTCGGCCCTGCGTTGGATGCAGCGTTTTTTGCAGATGAACGCACCGGATGCCGTGGCCTTACGTCGCTTGATTGACTCGTTGAAAACGCTGCAAGCGCCCGACTGGTCGGAGGTTCCCCTGCCTGCAACTTCACCGGCAGTGGCGCCCTCCCCCGCGAAAGTGCCGCAACTGGCCAACGTGCACGCCATGGCCCTGAAAAACGTAGTGGATGTGCAGCGCGAAGTGTTGAGTCTTCCGGACGATGCCACTTGGCTGCCCGGCCGCATCAAGGCGGCAGTGGCCTCACTGTCCGGTTGCCTCAAAGCTTTCGGGCGTCATGCCGAAATCGCTGCATTGGAGGCGCTGGCAACGCAGGCTTTGGAGGCCCAAACCGCGGCTGGACTGGCCCGGTGGTTGGACACCGCCTTCCCGGATGAAGGGACACCCACATCCGAGCCGCAAGTGCCTGCTGCTGCGGCTTCATCCGTCACTGTCCCGAAGCAAGCGTCGGAGCCAGTGAAAGCCGCGACGCCTTCCGTGCAGGTTGCGCCGGTGGCCAAGGCAGCACCTGCCGCTGCCACTGCGGCGGACGCTGACAAAGAGCATGTTGACGCTGAGACCGCAGAGACAGACGTCAAGCTGGGCCGCCGCAGTGAAGAAGCGGGCGCCAAGAGCCTCAAGGTGGATCAAGTCAAGATCGACCGCTTGATGAACCTGATCGGTGAGATGGTCGTGGCGAAGAACGCCATGCCTTACCTCGCCAACCGCGCAGAAACTGTGTTCGGCGTGCGCGAACTGTCCCGTGAAATCAAGGCCCAGTACGCCACCATCAACCGCATCTCCGAAGAGATGCAAGACGCCATCATGCAGATTCGCATGATGCCGGTGTCCTTTGTGTTCCAGCGCTTTCCGCGTTTGGTGCGCGACATCTCCCGCCGCTTGGACAAGCAGGTGAATCTCGAGCTCGAAGGCCAAGAGACTGCAGCCGACAAAAACATCATCGAATCCTTGGGCGATCCTTTGGTGCACATCGTGCGTAACAGCCTGGACCATGGCTTTGAGATGCCGGATGCACGTGTGGCGGCAGGCAAGTCACCGGCCGGCACTTTGCGTATCGTGGCCCGCCAGGAAGCCGACCGCGTGATCATTGAGATCAGCGACGACGGCAAAGGCATTGATGCCCAGGCGGTCAAGCTCAAGGCCTACCAGAAGGGTTTGATTGACGAAGCCACCATGGACCGCTTGAGCGACCAGGAAGCTGTCAATCTGGTGTTCATTCCCGGTTTTTCCACCAGCGAGGTGGTGTCTGACCTGTCCGGTCGTGGTGTGGGCATGGATGTGGTGCGCACCGCCATTGAGCAGGTGCATGGCAGCATCGTGCTGGAAAGCACCAAGGGGCAGGGCACGCGCATACGCCTGTCGCTGCCGCTGTCCATGGCGGTGACCAATGTGATGACGGTGGAGTCCAACCAGCAGATGTTCGGCATTCCCATGGATGCGGTGGTGGAAACCGTGCGGGTGCCACGCGCTTCGGTACGCACCATCAAGCAGCGCAAAGCCACCTTGCTGCGAGGCCGGGTGGTCCCGCTGCGCGACCTCAATACCGTGCTGGGCCTTGCTGCACCGCCTCTGACCAATGACAGTGATGAATTCGCTGTACTGGTGGTCAAGGTGGGCGATGAGTCGCTGGGGCTGGTCGTCGATGACTTCCACGAAACCGCGGACATCATCCTCAAGCCCTTGTCAGGCGTGCTCAGCGGATTGCGGGCCTATGCAGGCTCGGCGCTGATGGGCGATGGTTCTGTGCTGATGGTGCTCAACACCAAGGAGATGCTCTGATGGCCATTGACTACCGAGACCAAGAGGTGGTGTTCACCGACATCGTCGGTGTCGAAGATGCCGAAGTGCTCCTGGCCTGGTTGCAGGAGCACGGGTCGGCTCAGGCGGACTTTTCAGGATGTGCCCACATGCACCCCGCCAATCTACAAGTACTCATGGCCGCGCAAGTGCGCGTGGCCGCTTGGCCTGCCGCCGGTCCTCTGGACACGGCTCTGCGCAGTGCCTTTTCCAACGGTTAGCAAGGAGATAGTGATGGCAAAAACAATCATGATCGTGGACGACTCTCTCACGATGACGATGAGTGTGAAAAGCAGTCTGGAAATGAACGGCTTTTCGGTGCAAACAGCAGCAGACGGTGTGCAGGCCCTGACCAAATTGAAAGGCGGCTTGAAGCCGGACCTGATCATTACCGACATCAATATGCCCAATATGGGCGGGCTGGAGCTCATTCGCCAGGTCAAGGCGCTGCCGGGCTACCGCTTTGTGCCCATCTTGACGCTCACCACGGAGAGCGATGCGAGCAAGCGCGATGAAGGCAAGAAGCTGGGTGCGACCGGCTGGCTGGTGAAGCCGGTGTCAGGCCCCGATCTGGTGAAGGTGGTCAAGCAAGTGGTGCCCGGGGCTTGATTCGCCAACGGCTTTGCCAGGAGACGCCATGTCCCAAGATCACAATCCCCACCGGCTGCAACAGATGTTGACCACAGCCCTCACCGCATCGGGTACCGCAGCTTTGCTTTACTGGTGCGCACCTTGGTTGCACACCGCCAGCCAAGTCTTGCATGCGGAAGACAAGCGGCATGAATATGGTCTGGTAGCGCTGGCTGCGGTGGTGTTGGCCGCTGCCTTGCATGCGGTGCTGCGGCCGGCCATCCGCCGTTTTTCAACCTACCGACCCGCTACACGAAGCACGCAATGCATCCCCACGGAGCAGGCGGCAGCCGAGTTGCGCAATGTGGCGCCCTACCTGGATGTGTTGGCCCAACAGCTCGACGGCTCGGTGCAAGACACCGAAGAGGGCGTGATGAACGTCATCAAGATCGTGGACTCGGTGTTTCAGGTGTCCGGCCAGCAGTTGCAGCGCATACAGGCCTCGGAAGCCAACGGGGCCGAGCTGTCTGAGGTGGTGCGCGAAAAGCTGCAGGTCGACCAGCAACTGGGTGCCATTCTGGAAATGTTTGTCCAGGACCAGGAGCGGGATATTGAGACCAACCTCGGCCGCTTGAAGCGCCTGCAAGAGGTCAAAGCGCTCAGCCCCCTGGTGGATGTGATTTCCAATGTGGCGCGACAGACCAACTTCCTGGCGATCAACGCGGCCATTGAGGCTGCCCGTGCCGGCGAAAGCGGGCGGGGCTTTGCGGTGGTGGCTGCAGAAATCCGGGTGCTGTCCAACCGCACGGCAGAAGTGGCAGTCGACATTGCCCACCGCATCAACGCAGCCACCGAAGGCATCGACAAAGAGTTGCAGAGCGTGGAGAACCACACCGACCGCCACTCCTCCACGGGCAATATGCGCAAGGTGATGGAAGACATCTCCGCCATGCAGGAGCGCTTTGCACAAGGTTCGGCCAGCCTGCTGGAAATCGTGGAAGGTGTGCGGACCGGTCACATGGAAATTGTGGAAAAACTCTCCGAAGCACTGGGGCAGATCCAGTTCCACGACGTCATCCGCCAACGCATCGAACAGGTGCAAGGTGCCATGCACGAGCTCAATGCGCACCTGCAAAGCGTGGCAGACCAGATGCACGACAAGCCCTGGGACCAAGAGGGACTGGTGTCTCTCACCCAGCGACTGGAGCAGCAGGTGTCGCGCTACGTCATGGCCAGCCAGCATTCCGCACACAAGTCGGCCACCGGCGGTGAAACCCTGGTCAGTGACGGCCTGCCCAAGATCGAGTTGTTTTAAGTGGCTGCAGCCCGCATTCTCGTCATCACCAACCGCAAAGGTGGCACCGGCAAGACGTCGATGGCGGTCAACCTCGCCAGCGAATACGCCGCCCGAGGGCGCAAGGTCTTGCTGATCGACCTGGACAGCCAGAGCCACTGTGCGGTGGGCCTGGGCGTGCCGCCCGTGCGCGGTGCGGCATCTGCACAAAGCTTTCTGGCCGGCCGGAACAGCCTGCGAGATGCCCTGCGACAGCAGGTGCTGCCGGGCCTGGACCTGGTGCCTGCAGACCCGCTGTTCAACCACAACGGTTCGGGCGACACCTCGACCGCACTGGGCGTGGCGCTGCAGGCCGAAGGCTTGCTGGAGGACTACGACCTGGTGCTTCTGGATACGCCGCCCTCTCTGGACGGCTTGCTGCTGAACGCCTTGTGCGCCGCAGACCGCGTGCTGGTGCCGTTTGTGCCGCACTTTTTGTCCGGAGAGGGAGTGCGCCAGCTTGCCCGGGTGATCTTCCGCGTGGCCAGCCGCGGCATGAACGACAAGCTCAAGGTGCTGGGCTTTGTGCCGGTGATGCTGGATACCCGCATCGGGCTGCACCGGGAAGTGTGCGAAGGGCTGGGGCACCAGTTCGGCCGCAACCGACTGTTACCCGGCATCCGCAACGACATCCGGGTGGCTGAGGCCTTCGGGCGGGGCAAACCGGTGCGCCAGCATGCGGCCCATTGCCGGGCGGCGCAGGATTTTGCCGTGGTGGCCGACGCGATTGACCGGATGTGGGTGACCGTATAGACCTCATATGCAAAAATGAATTAAGCGTTTATTTGATTAAATATATAAATTCATTGATAATTAAATAAATGATTTAAAACAAAAATTTCATTTGCTTCAGTCCGACAAGACACCTGAAAAACTATTTGAATCACAACCGGAGTACTCGGCATGACCGTAGAACGCGACGTTTTGACGACCCAGCAGGCGGCCAAGCTCTTGGGCTTGTCGACCACCTCCGTCCAGAAGATGGTGATCAATGGGGAACTGGACGCCTGGATCACCCCCGGTGGCCACCGGCGCATCTTCCGTAGCAGCGTCGATCAACTGCTGAACTCGCGCAACGCCGGTTTGGCAGGTGTGACCGGCAATCGCCCCCTGCGTATCCTGCTGGTCGAAGACGACCCGGTGCAGATTGCGTTTTTCAAGGCACTGCTGGCCCGCATAGGCCACTCGGTGCAGCTCACCATCATCAACCAGGCAGAGCAGGCGCTGGACCATATCCGCGCCCTGCGTCCCGACTTGCTGGTGACTGATCTGGTGATGGAGCCCATGGACGGATTTACCTTGGTGCAGGCTGTGGGTGATGAGCCCGGCCTTGAAAGTCTGGACGTAATTGCCCTGACCGCCATGTCCCCACAGGAAATCACTGAGGATGCCCGGCTGCCCACGCGCGTGGTGCGCTACCAGAAGCCATTGAGCGCCGACCGCCTATGCGGCTATCTGGATGCCCTCACCGTGAAGCTGCTGGAACAGGAAGCACTTTGCGTTTGAAGATTGCTATGGTTTTGGTAGCTGCTCGCGCATATTCCACGGGCGCAATTCATCGAATTGACTATAGAGACTGACCAGAAACCCACCGGCACCTACGCCATGACACCGACCTGCCCCCACAGTACCGTCAGTCCTTTGCAGGGCGCGGTAGACGCTGGCCTGCTGCTGTGTGAGCAGCCCGAAGTCCATGCGGAAGTGGAGTCCCTGCGCGCGCAAGTAGGGCTTATGCATAGCCTGCTGGATGCCGGCGACCAAGCGGTGTTGACGCTGACCTGCGCCGGTGAGTGTGTACCCGCCAATTCCCAGGCAGCCATGTGGTGGCCACAAGCCAGCCTGCAGGAGCGGGCCGAGTTGCAGCAATGGGCGCTGTCGACACCTGGCACGATTGCCGAGTGCACGCGGGTCTGGACCCATGGCAGCCGCAAGGTGCTGGCAGTCAAACGCGTACAGGTGGCGCCTGCGGTAGTGGCGCTTTACTTGCGCGACATCACCCAGGCCCACGATATCGATCGCATGAAGTCGGACTTTTTGTCGGCTGCGGCCCACGAGCTGCGCACCCCTTTGGCTAGCATTTACGGCTTTGCCGAGCTGATGCTGGTCCGTACGTTGGGGCCTGAAAAACAGAAAGAACTGCTGGGCACCATCTACCGGCAAGCCAAGTCCTTGATTGATCTGATCAATGAGTTGTTGGACCTCTCCCGTATCGAGGCCCGTCAGGGGAAAGACCTGAACATCGTGTCCTGCCCCTTGGCAGCGCTTGTGGACAGTACGGTGGGCGGCCTGCATTACAAAGCCGAGAAGCACCGCCTTGTGCGCGATCTGCGCCATGGCGCATTCATGGTGATGGCCGACCCGGAAAAGACCCGCCAAGCCCTGCTCAATGTGCTCTCGAATGCGGTGAAGTATTCCCCGCAGGGGGGCACGGTCACCATCTCTACAGCGCTGCGTGGCGTGGGGGGGCAGCAGCAGGTCGGCGTGCAGGTGCGCGATGAAGGCATGGGCATGGACGAAGCCCAATGCGGCCGTGCATTCGAACGTTTTTACCGCGCCCATCCGCTGGGCGATATCCCCGGCACCGGCTTGGGTCTGAGCCTGGTGCAGGAAATCATGCAATTGCAGCAGGGCGAAGCCGAGCTGAGCAGCGCCCCCGGCGCAGGCACCACCGTCACTTTGTGGCTGCCTGCGCAAGAGCTGTTGCCGGACGACTCCGCTCCTGCCGAACCCCATTTGATGCACTAAAAGGCCATGCGAAAAATTCCCAGTAACGATGAACTCATGACCACCCGAGAGGTGGGCGAGGTGCTGGGGGTGGCCGTGCGTACGGTGCAGCTGTGGGTGGAGTCCGGCGTGTTGCCTGCCTGGCGTACCGCCGGTGGACACCGCCGCATTGCCCGTAGTGCGGTCGACCGGCTCACCCGGGAGCGGGCTGACATGCTGGCCCCCGTGGTGCATGGCGCTACCGCGCCACCCACGCGGGCTTTGCGCCTCTTGGTGGTGGAAGACGATGCCGATTTGCGGCAGCTTTTTTCCATGATGGTCGAGGGCTGGCGTTTCCCCGTGGAGCTCAGCACCGCCAATGACGGTTTTCAGGGGCTGGTGCGCATCGGCCAGTGGATGCCTGACATGGTGGTCACCGACCTCAACATGCCCGGCATGAATGGTTTTGAGATGGTGCGCTCGCTCAAGATGGCGGGCGCAGATTACGCCAACCTGCAGGTGGTTGCGGTGACTGCGCTGAGCGCAGGCGATGTGGCCGACCGGGGTGGGCTGCCCGAAGGCACCGTGGTGTTTCAGAAACCGGTGGACTTCTCGGCAATTGAAGACTTGGCCCGCAACCGCCAGATGACCCTGCGCTGAACCTGCTGCATCGGTAACGATCTGCCGCGCGCGGCTGCGGCAGTGCCATCAGGCCTCAGCGGCTTTATCCCGTATCTCTTATGCCTCTGCGAGGGGAATCCACAAACTGGCCGTGGTGCCTTCGCCGAAGGTGCTTTGCAGGGTGACGCGGCCTTTGTGCAATTCGGCGATTTCCTTCACCAGACTCAAGCCCAGGCCCGTACCCGGAATATTGCCTGAGGCATCTGCGCGATAGAAGCGCTCGAATGCGCGCTCCAGTTGCTCCGGTGTCATGCCTATGCCTTGGTCACGCACATCAATGACGGCATAGCGCCCGCCCTCGTCCTCCTCCGTGCGCACGGAGAGAGACACATCGCCCCCTTGAGGTGAGTACTTGAAGGCATTGGCCAGCAGGTTGGTCAGGGCCTGTTGCATTTTCTCGGGGTCCATCAATACCTGCAGGGAGGGCAATGTGTCGTGCAGCACCGGGCGGTCGGTGTCTTTGAGCATCAGCCCTTTGATGCAGTACTGCACCGTTTCATCCAATGGGTGGGCGTTGATTTGCATGTCCAAGCCGCCGCGGGACTCGATGCGTGCGAGGTCCAAGAGTTCATTCAGCATTTTGACCAGCAGGCCTGATTGGCGGTGAATGGTCTGCAGCATGTCGGTCTGGCGCTCGGGCGTGAACTTGCGGCGTGTCAGCAGCTCGGAGAAGCCAAAGATGCTCACCATGGGTGTACGCAGCTCGTGTGCCGCTGCGGTCAGGAACTCGCTCTTCATGCGGTCTACCTGGTCTTCGTGCGTCACATCGCGGAAGTAAAGAATGGTCTCGCGCCTTCCTGCTTCGTTGCGGCGCGAGCGCGCCTGGACCACGCGGCGCTGGGGCCGCGCGAGTTGCAGCTTCTCTTCCCAGGATGCATCGGGCTGGTCGCCCCGCATGGTCGGGAGGGCTTGGCTTTCATCGCACAGGGAGAGCAGTTGTTGTTCAAACTGCGAGAGGCTCACAGGTGTGGATGCATGTTTGCCCAGACCGGTCATGCGCTCAAACGCAGGGTTGGCAAACACCAGTTGGTCGTGCGCGTCAAACATCACAAAGCCGTCCGGGCTCAGGCTGAAGATGGCGTCCAGCTGGGCGCGGCGTTCTGCCATGGCCTCTTCGGCGCGCACCCGAGCGGTGATGTCCGACACGATGCCTACAAAGTGCGTCAACGTGCCTTTGTCAGACATGACTGGTGACAAGGAAACCTCAGCGATTTGCACTTCGCCGTTTTCGAGCTCGCGGTGGATGGTGACGTTGGCGTTGCGGTGTTCGCGCACAGCCAAGGTCAGTTCGCGCACCCCCGGGTCGTCGGCGTTCTTGCCGCGCAGCAGCGCCAGGCTTTCGCCCAGAATGTCCCAACGCGGAAGGTTCACAAACTTCTGGAACGCATCGTTGATATAGACGATGGGCTGGTGTTCCATCTTGCCATTGGTGATGAACACGGCGTTGTGGCTACTGGCCAGCGCACGTTCGTAGAGTTCGGAGGTTTCCTGGGCGGCCCGTTCGTCGGTCAGGTCTCGCACGATGCAGGCATAGCGCAGGGTTTTGTCGTTCTTGACCTCACCCAGACAAATTTCTACCGGGAACAAGGTCCCGTCCGCACGGGTACCCATGAAGTCGTGGCGTGTGACCCGGCTGATACTGAGAATGTGCTCCATGCCCTGGCCGAACATCTCGTGCAAGGCCTGTTCGTTCAGACCGGGTACGCAGCATTCGATGGTCTGCCCCAGAAGCTCGTCTTCTGAACGTCCGAACATGCTGGAGGCAGCCGGGTTGGTGGTGGTCACGCGGCCGAATTCATCCAAGCCGATGATGGCTTCCGCAGCCGTATTCACAATGGCCTGCACCCGGTTCACTTGCAAGGCCATGCCACGGCTGGCCTGGTTGATGGCGGCTTGCAGTTGACCCACCTCCACGCTGGCTTTGGGCAGGTTTACTTCGTCGCCCATGCGCAGGGGAATCTGGGCCGCAAACTCGGTGAGCTCACGTACCGGTGCCAAAGCCTTGCGGATGATGATGTGCAGGCACAGCATGACGACACCGGTCAGGATCAGAGCCATCCAGAACGACTGCAACCACAAGCGCTGCAATTCGGCGTCTCGGTCCTCCAGGCTGTAATCCACCCGCACCCAGACGTTGTTGAGCGTGTTCTCCTTGTCGACTTCCTGCCAGGCTACAAAGTGGTCGCTTTCGAGTCCACCTTCGGGCAACCCGCTGGCCACAAGGCTGGCGCCCAGGTGCTTGCCGGTGTCCACATGCACGCCATCGCGTGCCCGCGTCACTTCCATCAAGTTCACACCGTCGGGCTTGTAGATGCTGATGCGGTCGATGCCGGGCAGCTGCACTGCATCAATGGCGTTGGCCTGAAGGGTGTTGAGGCGCTCGGCAATGAGCGCGGCGGAGCTGCTCCCCGCCACCATGCGCGCGACCGAGGTGGCATTGGTCTGTGCGACCCGCAGGGTCTCGCCGGCAATGCGGTGGTAGGTGTAAGCGCTGTACACCACGGTCAACAACACCATGACGGCCAGAGTAGCCCCCATGATGATGGTGCTGATGCTGAAGGGCGCCGCCAGATGACGGCGGACCCCTGGCAACCATTCCGTATGACTCATGGCGCAGCGCCCTTTGCTTATGGGACCAGGCGGTCTACGGTGTCGAGCAGCTCGATCGGACTGAAGGGTTTGACAAGGTAGGCATCGCAGCCGGCTTCGTGCCCCCGTTCAATGTCAGTTTTCTGGCCGCGTGCAGTCAGCAGGATCACCTTGGTGTTGCCGGCCAATGCAGGATCGGCCTTCACCTTTTCACACACCTGGTAGCCGTCCAATGCGCCGGGCATCATCACATCCAGCAGGATGAGCTGGGGGCGCAGTTTTTGGGCCACGATCCATGCGGTTTCGCCGTTGTCAGCTTCATAGAGATCGAAGTCCTCGCTCTCCATGGTCATCATGATGAGTTTGCGGATGTCGGGCTGGTCATCCACGATCAGGGCTTTGCGTTTCATGTTGCGTCTTCCTTCTTGCGACGTTGCATCAACTGGGCGAGGTCTGCGGCGTAACGCTGGGCCTGTTCCATATCCAAATTAGCCTGTCCGCGCTGGGGAGCACCGGTGGGGAATTCGATCATCACGCGGGTATCTTCACCATCCACGATGGACATGCGCATGTTGCCGCCGTGCAGCCCCACAATGCGGTTCACCAGCGGCAGCCCCAGGCGGCCATTGGCTTGGGTGGGGCTGCGGGCGGAAAACAGGTCGCGGGTTTCAATGCCTTTGTCCTCAGGGGCAATAGCCCCCTGGTTGCGCACACTGATCAGCACGTGTTCACCGGTGAGGGTGTAGCCGATCTGCACCGCGCAATCCACACCACCTTTGACCTCGCGACGCGAGTGGGTGAGGGCGTTGTCAAAGCACTCATACAAAGCGCGTTTGATCAGGCGGGCATTGCCATAAATGGGAGGCAGGGTGCCATTGGGCGGCTTGACCTCAAAGCGCACTTTGGATTGCAGCGACTTGGGTTTGAGGTCCTCCAGCGTTTGCGTCACCAGCATGCCAAGGTCCATGCGATCGTCCATCATCATGGCTTCTTCGCCGAACACGGCCAGCAAGTCCGCCAAGCGGCGCAGGCGCTCTTTGAGCTCGTCCGCAGCCAGCTCGAGGCGGTTGCCTTCTTCGCTTTCAGGCAGTGAACCCAGCAGGCCGGTCAGTTTGCGCATGGGCGGGCCGACTTCGTCCTGCAGGAGTTCAATGATTTGCTCCAGGCCCATGCGGCTTTGCACGCCGGGGCCGGCTTGGGCGTCTTCCTTCTCTTCAGGCGTCGCGACAAAAGCAATGTCCAGGCCGGAAGGGCCTGCCATGAATTGCCCTTTGAGCTTCTTGCCGTCGGCCACGCCCACCTCGGCGGCATAGGGCAGTTTGACCTTACCCAGTGTGATGGCCTGAGCCAGATTTTTGATAACGATGCGCCCGCTCATCGCTTCGACAGGCTTGCCCGGATGCAAGCGAGCTGCACGGTTGGCAAATGTGGCCACACCGTTGACACCGAACGTAATCATGGGCAGCGGCATCGCGTCAAAGAGCGCATTCACCGACGGTTGATGGAAGTTGGTTGCCATGGTCAGGGTCTCTAGTAAGAGGCTTGTTTTTCGCTAATGTATCAAATTTATCAAAAAATACAAGAAAAATAAAAATAAACGTTTCATTCGTTTTGCCGATCAAGAATCCGATCCGCAAGTCATCACCTTATGAGATTGTTGTTTTTTTGTGTTTTAAATATTTATACCAATTAAGTTGTATTTGGCGTATTATTGGATATCTTTCGTAAAAAGGAGTGATTCCATGCGTACCTTGTTGTCCCGTTGCGTGATGTTGTCTTTGTCCGCTGTGTTGATGGTTGGCGCAGCCTCTGTGCAGGCCTTGGAGCCCGCCAAAGGCAAAGTCATTCTGACCATTTCCGGCAAAGTCGGGGAGAAGAATTCTCCTGACGCAGCAGTGTTCGATCTGGCCATGCTCGAGAAGCTGCCCCAGCAAAAATTCAGCGCCCAGACACCTTGGGACAAAAAGCCCATCGCTTTCCAGGGCCCCCTGCTGCGCGATGTGCTCGCTGCAGCCAAGGCCAGCGGCACCACCCTGAAGGCAGCTGCGCTGAATGACTACCAGACCACCATTCCTGCAGACGATGCCAACAAGTTCGACGTGATCTTGGCCTACAAGATGAACGGCGAGTTGATCCCTGTGCGTACCAAGGGTCCCCTGTTTATCGTGTATCCGTTTGATAGCAAGGCAGAACTGCGCTCCGCGACCTACTATGAGCGCTCGGCCTGGCAACTCAAGTCCCTGACTGTCGAGTAAATGGCGTCAAGCCTGCAATAAAGGAAGGAGCCCCCGTGCTCAAGCCCACCACCATGCATCTCAGGCGTATCTGGCTTTTGCTGGCAACGGTGCTGTCGGTTGCGATTGTGGGCTTACTCATATTTCAGGCTACCCATGAACTGCGCGATGCACGTACTCGGCAAGCGGAGTTCACAGAATCCTTTGTTCCGTCTGTCTTCCAGTTGGAGCGCGAGTACCTTCGGTTTGCCAACAAGGTAGAGATCGCATCCCACGATCATGGGGTGCCTGATATCAACGCGCTGGCCATGGCTCTGGACCTCGTAATGAGCCGTGTAGAGGTGGTAGACAAGTCACTGGCGGCAGCAGAATTCCGGACTACCGAAGTTTTTGTCACTGCACGTGCCCAGTTGCAGCGGGTGCTGCAACAAGCGGATGCCGCCATCAGCAGGCAAAACCAAGACTCTCAAACTTGGGCAGCACTTTCCAAAGAGCTGCAGGCTCTGGCGCCTGCCATGAATGCGCTCACCATGCGCTCATCCCTCATGATGAGCACCCAACAAGAAGAGGTACTTGCGCGCAGCGTGGACAGTGCGGTTGCCAAGCTGCGCTTGATGTCCGGCTTGTTGGTCTTGTTGCTGGTGTCTGCAGCGGTCATCGGGGTGCGCCAAGGTCGGGTGGAACGGGAGCGTCAGCGCTTGGAGCGCATGCACGAGCAGATGCGTGTGGCCAATGAAAAAGCGGATGCCGCTAATGCCGGCAAGTCCCAGTTCCTGGCCAATATGAGCCACGAGCTGCGCACACCACTCAACGGCATGCTGGGCATGCTGAGCCTGTTGGAGTCGACCCCCGTTAATGCCCAACAGGACGACTACATCCAGACGGCCAACCGCTCTGCCAAGCATTTGCTGAGTTTGCTGAATGACATTCTGGATGCCTCTGCCCTTGAGGCCGGAAAGATGACGCTCAAACCCGAGAGCGTGCACCTCCCCTCACTCGTGAGCGACGTGCAGGCCTTGATGCGCCCTGTGGCGCTGGAGAAGCGTCTGGTGTTGAGCGTGAAGGCGGATAAAGACCTGCCCCGTTGGGTGCTGGCTGATGGCACGCGGGTCAAGCAGATCATGCTGAATCTGGTGTCCAACGCGCTCAAGTTCAGTGAGCACGGCACGGTTTCGGTGGAAGTGTTTTCACCGGCTGGTGAAGAGCTCAAAGCCGGGGATGACGTAGCCCTCAAGATCCGCGTCACAGACGAAGGCATGGGCATGTCTGCCGATGTGCTGGCCAAGTTGTTCCAGCGCTTTGAGCAGGGCAATGCCAGTAGCGCACGGCGTCATGGTGGCACCGGCCTGGGGTTGGAGATTTCCCGTAGCCTGGCCCGCCGCATGGGGGGCGACATTGAAGTCAGCAGCGTGGAAGGCAAGGGCAGCGTGTTCACCGCGACCTTGTGCCTGCCACTGAGCAGTCCACCGAACGAGCAAACCACCGACGCCATCACAGCGCGGCGCGAGCCGGGCACACTGGGCTTGAACCTGGTGGTCGCTGAAGACAACGCCATCAACCGCAAGTACATGGCGGCCCTGTTGGGCAATATGGGTCACACGGTGCGTTTTGCGGAACACGGTGGTATTGCCCTGCAGGAAATCCAGAAAGAGGTGCCCGATCTGGTGCTCATGGATTTGCACATGCCTGAGGTGGATGGCCTGCAAGCCACGGAAGCGATCCGGCAGTTGCCAGCACCCTATTGCGAGCTGCCCATCATCGCGCTGACAGCCGATGTGTTTGAAGAGTCCAAGGACCGTGTGAATGCCGCCGGCATGGACGGCTTTTTGTCCAAGCCGGTCAACGTGCACGAGCTGGAGAAACTGCTGGTGCGGCGTTTCGGGCTGCGCGGCGCCTCGTTGGCCATGCCGGCAGCGAAAGCGGCAGCCAAAGCACAGCCTGCGGTCGCGGTCGCGCCTGCAGTAGCACCAGTACCTCAGGTCGCGGACACTGCCGCACCCGTGCAAGCTGACGCAGCGCCCACCGGCACCGCACCCGTGGCTGAGGAGCCTGTGCCCGCGCCTGCACCCGCACCGCGTCAGCCGCGCCGGCGCTTCCGCCCTGGAGATGTGGCAGAGCATTTGAATATGGCCATGATCGGCGAGCTGTGCGTAGGCGTGACCTTGCAGGGCTACCAGTCGCTGCTGGACGGTGCCATGCGTACTGATGCCCATTGCTACGCGGACCTACAGGCGGCTCTGGAGCAAAACAACACTGGTGCCTTGCTCGAACTCGGCCACTCCTTCAAAGGTGTGACCGCCAGTCTGGGGCTGGCCGCCTTGTCCCGCCTTGCACTGACGATCGAGAAGCAGGGCCATGGATTCACCGCCGAGGAATGCAAGCAGCACGCAGAAAGCCTGCGCGAATGCTGGAACACCACCAACGCCATCTGTGCCCGCATGGGCCTGATTGTTTCTTCCTGAAAGCGGGGTGGCTGTGAGTGCAGTTCTTGCAGGTGCGCGTGTGCCCACCATTCTGGTGGTGGACGACAGCGTTTCTGTGCGCCAGTTGACCGCCAGTGTGTTGCGTCACGAAGGCTTTGTTGTGTTGGAGGCGGGTGACGGTCGCGAAGGGCTGGACACCGCTTTGCGCGAGCAGCCGGATGTGATTCTGTGTGACATTCACATGCCGGTGCTGGATGGTTGGGACCTGGTGAGAGAGGCCCGGAGCAGCGAGTCTCTAGGGACCACGCCGGTGCTGATGCTCACCTCTGACAACGACCGGGTTAGCGTGCGCCGCGCCATGGCTGCGGGCGCAGACGACTACCTCACTAAGCCTTGGACGCAGGCAGAGTTGCTCTCCGCAGTCACTTCCTTGCTCGAGAAAGCGAACCGCTACAAGGCGGATGCAGACCGGGCCCAGGAGCAGCTGCGCTCTGCGGTACTGGCCACCATTCCGCATGAACTGCGCACGCCCATGGTCAGCATTTTGGGCTCTACGGAACTGTTGTTGACCCGGCGTGACCGCTACTCGCCCGAGCGCGTGCAGGGCATGCTGGAAGACGTGCACCGTAGCGCCAAAGCACTGGCGCGCACCATCAGTCGCATGATGGACTGGGCTGAGCTCAGCGCCGCCCAAAGCCATGCCGATTCCGGCAGCCCCTCGCACCGGCTCGACATCGCCTCTGCAGTGCAGGAGGTTTTGGCCAGCCAGGCCTTTGCGAGCGAAGTGCAAGCCGTACTCAAGGTGCCGGCGGAAATAGCGCCTGGCGTGTTTGCGGGGCATGCGGTACAAACCCGCCTGGAGCCCGGGCATGTGCAATGCTGGGCGCCGGACTTTCACAAAATCCTGACCGAGCTGCTGGTGAATGCCCTGCGTTTTTCTAAGCCGGGTCGCCCTGTTGGCGTGACCGGCAAGCCGCTGGGGCAGGAGGCCTACCAGTTAGAGATCGCCAACCTTGGTGTGGCCATGCCCGAGAAGTTCATGGCGCAGATCGGCGCACTCTCACAGGCGGACCGTGAAGTGCATGAGCAGCAGGGCATGGGTCTGGGTCTCGCGATCGGCCAACTGGCAGCACGGCGCAATGGTGCATTGCTGCAAGTCACCCGCTTTGATGGCATGCCCACCGTGGTGCGACTGACATTCCTGCAGCACGGGGTTGAACAGAAAAACCTGTTCTAGCGCCCGCGTAATATGCGCGAGAAGCTAGCAAAAATATAGCAAACGTTCTGACTCAGGTCGGCCACATTGGGGCGCTTTGGGCCACGCGTGGGCTGCTGCCTTCTACGACTTGAACGACCACCTTGTGCACCACATAGCCTTCGGGCAGGTCCAAGTAACCGCGGGTGTTCAGCAGGCGGGACACTTCCACTTTGGGCTTGGCGTCTGCCAAGGCTGCGGGTTGGTCCAGCGGCATTTCGCGCAGCTCGCCGTTTTGTTCGCCCACCACCATGAATTGCAGTTTGCCCACCAGCTTGCGACCTTTGTTGCTCAGGCCCAGTTCGTAACGCAAGCGGTTGGGATAGCCCGAGACTGCGCCAATCCGGAAATTGTCGATGCGCAGGCCAGCCGTGTCTTCAGGGGGCAAGGCATTCAGCACCACATCAGCAGAGGGCGCTTCGCCCCCATGTCTGCTCAGGCTCACCTTCTCGGGTTCTTCCAGCGCCGAGCTAACCGCAGCGAATGCAGCGGGCGCTGCCGGGGCGTTGGACGAGGCGCTCGCATAGCCGCCAAACCAATACCAGGCTAGAGAATAGGCTGCCAGGATCAACAGCATGCGCACGTGCTTGAGCGCTTGGTGCCAGCGGGGTTCAATCGTCCATTCCGCCAGAACGGTGGGAGCGGTCAGCCACCGGGGAAACGCCGAAATGGCGTGCCAGAGGCTGGCCGCGGTCAGGGTTTTGCTTGCGTCTGCAGAGATATTCATGGCACACCTGCTAGATGAAATGTTATTTAATGATTTTATTGTTTTAATTAAATAAGTGCAAATTCATCGGATGCCTATTGGCAAGCTACAGCGAAGGGCGTCGCCCCACAGACACAGTGGGCACCGGAAAGCGTTCCACCCCGGGGTTCACGCGTGCGTGGGCCAGCTCGCCGCCCACGTAGACCCGGAGCTCGCCGGTTTGGAGTGCTATCCAAGGCTCATCCACTGTGAGCGGCTCAGTGGCAACCACCACCATGCGGTCGTTCGTGCCATTCACGGCGCTGAGGTCCATCTCCACATCCACGTCCACCAGTCGGGCTTTGGGGAAGGGGTGTTGCCGGTTCACCTCGTACAGCGAGCTGGAGCAATGTACAAAGAGGGCGTCGCCGTTGGTCAGGGTGAAGTTGAAGTTGCCATGCCGCGTGATGGGAGCTATGGCCTCAAACAACACTTCGGCAACCCCCGTCCAAGCCGGAGGGCGCACGCAATCCTTGAACGCCCGTGACAGCACCTGCATCAGGTAGCAGAAGGCACGCTCGCTGTCGGTGCTGCCGATGGGGAAGTAAGGGCCGCTCAGCTCGGGGTAGTAGTTGCGCAGATCACCGTTGTTGGCAAAAAACCAGGTCTGACCCAACCACTCGCGCTGGAACGGGTGGCAATTGGCTAGGCCCACTTCGCCCTGGGTTGCCTTGCGGATGTGGGCGACTACGGTTTTGCTTTTGATCTCGTAGCCCTTCACGAACCGCGCCAAGGGGGATTCATAAGCCGGCTTGTCGTCGATAAACAGCCGGCTTCCCGTGGGCTCGTAGAACGCAATGCCCCAGCCATCCACATGATCTGAGGTGTGCCCGCCGCGCTCAGAAAAACCGGTGAACGAAAACTGGATGGATGCAGTGTTGTTGCAATTCATGCTGAGCAGCTGACACATGGCGGAGGAGCACCTTCTGTTGGTCGGAATGCGATATTTTCATGCTCCGACCATGAAATAAACAGGCTTTCCATTGCGGTCATTTGCCTGTTTTGAAGACTGATCATTCTCTTTGCATGAAAGCAATGTGGCTGTGACGCTATCGGCAAGCCACATGATGTTCCTGAGAGCTCGAGTGAACGCCTCTCAAGATCGGGTAAATTCCTTGCAGAGCCAGGCACTGGCCGATCTGTCGTTGGCAACAACTACACAGGAGACATATTTTGAGAGCCAACTTTCTGGCAGTTTCGGTTTTTGCGTGCGCAGTGTTTGCACAGGGACAAGTTGCCCATTCCAGGGAATTGTTTGACGATGACAAGCCGCCTACCTTTTCTGCAGGCCAATCCATCTACGGTGATGACACCATAGGCAACTACCAGCTCTACGCTGGAAATGGCTATTGGCAATTTGAAGACGCCTCCATTTCCTGGTCAGGTGGACGCGCGGACAGTATTCCCATGGGTGTTTTGCGACTGACACGATGGGAAGGAGATGAGATCGTTGCAGCCCAAACGGTGATTGCCAATCTAAGGGCAAGTAACGGAGCATTCTGGTCAGGCGCGCCATGTGAGGGCGACTACCTGCATACCCGTAAGCGGGGGCGAGGACGCTATGACGATTGCATGGCGATCGGTGTGAACACCATATCAGTGGGCGCCAAGCAGGAAACATTTTTGAACGTGACCACGGTGCAATCGAATTCCGGTGGACGCTATTACAGCGCGACCGTTTTCTTCAATGTGTCCTATTTGGGTTTCCAGTCCTCGAATGCCGCAGATTGGACCGCCCAGACCATCAAGACCGACTCCGAAAAGGCCAGCGTATTTGCCAAACTGATGAATTGGGCCGAGAGATACCAAGATGCAGCTGCGGCCCAGATTGACTATCGCAAACCTGCAGACACCTTCGCTGCGGTGCCCAAGTTGAAAGATGTGCGTTCTGACAAGGCACAAATGGAAACCACCAAGCCGAGGGTGCCCTTGGTGAACGGGCGCTCTGCATCCTATGTGTTTTGTGAAGCCACGAAGCGCATGGAACTCGAAGGGACAAACGCCTGCCCTGGCATGTAAGCAAAGAAAAAGCCTCTTGTCGTGAGACAAGAGGCTTTGGTTTTTGTGGTGCCGCTTGACGGAATCGAACTGTCGACCTTCTCCTTACGAAGGAGCTGCTCTACCGACTGAGCTAAAGCGGCGTGCCGAGCCGAACATCAATTCGGCTAGGACTCTTTTAGGTTGTGTGCTCAGCGTGGTAACGGACCAAGCGTTCCACCTCGTTCTTCGAACCTAGCACCACGCTCACGCGCTGGTGCAATTGGGTGGGCTGGATGTCCAGAATGCGCTCGGTGCCGGTAGAGGCTGCTCCGCCGGCCTGCTCGATCAGCCAACCCATGGGGTTGGCTTCATACATCAGGCGCAGCTTGCCGGGCTTGCCGGGTTCGCGCTTGTCCCAGGGGTACATAAAGACACCGCCACGGGTCAGGATGCGGTGCACATCGGCGACCATGCTGGCAATCCAACGCATGTTGAAGTCTTTGCCGCGCGGGCCTTCCTTGCCTTCCAGGCATTCGTCGATGTAGCGCTTCACCGGGGGAGCCCAGTGGCGCATATTGCTCATGTTGACGGCGAATTCCTGGGTGTCTTCCGGCACGCGGACGTTTTCCTGGGTCAGCACAAAAGAGCCTTGCTCCCGGTCCAGGGTGAACATGGCCACGCCTTCGCCCACTGTCAGCGCCAGCGTGGTCTGGGGGCCGTAAATGCAGTAACCAGCGGCGACCTGCTGGTGGCCGGCTTGCAGGAAGTCCTGCTCGCTCACGGCCGGGCCTTCGGGTTGCTTGAGCAGCACACTGAAGATGGTGCCGATGCTGACGTTCACATCGATGTTGCTCGACCCGTCCAGCGGGTCGAACATCAACAGGTATTCACCCTGCGGGTAGCGGTTGGGAACGGTGTAAATGCCTTCCATTTCCTCACTGGCCATGGCCGCCAGGTGGCCGCCCCATTCATTGGCTTCGATCAGTACTTCGTTGGCAATGATGTCCAGCTTTTTCTGGATTTCACCTTGCACGTTTTCGCTCTCCGCTGCGCCCAAAACCCCACCCAGGGCGCCCTTGGTCACAGCCAGGCTGATGCTTTTGCAAGCACGTGCCACCACTTCCAGCAGCAGGCGCAACTGCGGCGGAATGGTGCCCTGGCCGCCTGCGTCCTGGCTGCCGCGCTGCTTCTCAATGAGATAGCGCGTGAGCGAAATGCGTTGTGTCATGTGTAGTCCCTAGGTTTTTGAAAATCAGTCAGCCAGCGCGCGGTCTACGACTTCGCGCACGTCATTGCTCAAGTCGGTCTTGGCGGCCACGCGAGCCAGCGCTTCACGCGCAGCGCTGCGGTAGGGCTCGGCCAGTTTCTTCCAGCGGTCCAGCGCGCGCGCCAGTCGGGCGGCGACTTGCGGGTTGATGGCATCCAGCTCGATCACCCGGTCGGCCCAGAACACATAACCGGCGGCATCCGCGCGGTGGAAACCACCGGGGTTGGCACTGCAGAAGCTGAAGATCACGCTGCGGGCGCGGTTGGGGTTCTTGAGATTGAAGTCCGGGTGGGCCAGGAGCTGGCGCACAGCGGGCAGCACCTGGCCACCGCGGTCGCTCGTGCCTGCCTGCAGGGCAAACCACTTGTCCAGCACCAGGGCCTCGTCCTTGAACAAGGCGTGGAATCGTGCGAGTGCGTTGGCAGCCAGTGCGTGGCCGCTGTTCACCAGCGCCTGCAGGGCGTTGAAACGGTCGGTCATGTTGCCGGCGTCCTTGAAGCGCTGCAGCGTCTTGCCGGGCCAGATCTCGTCGCCGCTGTGCGTGGCTGCGAGGCACAGGAAGTTGAGCGCCATGCCGGCAAGGGCACGGCGGCCGCTGGAGACGGGGTCGGGGCGGTAGCCACCGTTGTTCTCGTGCACGGCAAAGGCCCATTCCCAGTCGGCGTGCAAGGCGGTGGCCAGTTGCATGCGCATGGTTTCGCGCACCGCGTGAATGCGCTGCGGGTCCACCACGTCCAACTGCTCGGCGATGTAAGTTTCGGATGGCAGTGTCAGCACCAGTTCCTTGAACGCAGCATCCAGCGTGGGGTGACGCAGCACGGCACGCATGGCACCAATGTAAGCATCATTCAGCGGCTTGGCGCCCGTGGAATCTGCGGGAGAAGCTATGGAATTGATAGCGCTTCGCAGGGCCAGGCGTTGACCGGCTTCCCAGCGGTTGAACGGGTCCGGGTCATTGGCCAGCAGGGCCAGCAACTGGGCGTCGGTGTAGTCAAAGTCCAGCACCACCGGTGCGGAGAAACCGCGCAGGATGGAGGGCACAGGCTCTTCCGCCACGTTCTGGAAGGTGATGCTCTGGGCGGCTTCAGTCAGCACAAACAGGTGGCTGTCGCCCACGGTCTGGCCGTCCAGCGTCAAGGGCAGGGCAGCGCCGCTGGCAGCACCCACCAGACCCAGGCTCACCGGAATGACCAAGGGCTCTTTGACCGGCTGGCCCGGCGTGGCTGCGCAGCTCTGGCTGAAGTGCAGGGTGTAGGTCTGGGCCGCAGCGTCGTACTCGCCGCGGGCTGCTACGCGGGGCGTGCCGGCCTGGCTGTACCAGCGCTTGAACTGGGGCAGCAGCTTTTCCAACGGGGAGTGTGGGTTGGCTTCGGCGATGGATTGCGCGAAGTCGTCGCAGGTCACGGCCTGGCCGTCAAAGCGCTCGAAATACAGCTTCATGCCGCGCTCAAAGCCTTTGCGGCTGGTGAGCGTTTGCATCATGCGCACGACCTCGGCACCCTTTTCGTAAATGGTGACGGTGTAGAAGTTGTTGATCTCGATGTAGCTGTCAGGCCGCACCGGGTGGGCCATGGGGCCCGCGTCTTCAGGGAACTGGGCGGTGCGAAGCACGCGCACGTCTTCAATGCGTTTGACCGCACGGGCGCTGGGCTCGGCGCACAAGTCCTGGCTGAATTCCTGGTCACGGAACACGGTCAGGCCTTCTTTGAGGCTCAGCTGGAACCAGTCGCGGCAGGTAATGCGGTTGCCGGTCCAGTTGTGGAAGTACTCATGCCCCACCACGCTTTCGATGTTGGCGTAGTCCACATCGGTCGCCGTGGCTTGATTCGCCAACACGTATTTGGTGTTGAAAATGTTCAGGCCCTTGTTCTCCATGGCACCCATGTTGAAGTCGCTGGTGGCCACGATCATGAAGCGCTCCAGGTCCAGCGGCAGGCCGAAGCGTGCTTCGTCCCACGCCACGCTGGCCATCAGGCTGTTCATGGCGTGTTCGGTCTTGTCCAGATCGCCGGGGCGCACAAATACTTGCAGCAAGTGGTCTTTACCCGCGCGACTGGTGATGCGCTGCTCGCGCGCCACCAGTTGGCCGGCCACCAGCGCAAACAGGTAGCTGGGCTTTTTGTGCGGGTCTACCCACTTGGCAAAGTGGCGGCCGTCTTCCAAGTCGCCACTGTCCACCAGGTTGCCGTTAGACAGAAGCACCGGGTACTTGGCTTTGTCGGCACGCAGGGTGACGGTGTACATTGCCATCACATCCGGGCGGTCCAGGAAGTAGGTGATGCGGCGGAAGCCCTCGGCTTCGCACTGGGTGAAGAAGGAGTCGTTGCTCACATACAAGCCCATGAGCTTGGTGTTCTTCACCGGCACGCAGGTCGTGAAAATCTCCAATGCAAATGGCTCGTTGCCTTCAGGCAGATTTTCCAGCACCAGCTGGTTGCCATCCATCTTGAAGCTGGTGCCCTGGCCGTTGACAAGCACACGCGCCAGGTTCAGCTCCTCGCCGTCCAGACGCAGCGGCTGGGGCTGTACATCGGGGTTGCGGCGCAAGGTCATCTTGTTGAGCACGCGGGTCTTGGAGGGGTCCAGGTCAAAGCTGAGATCGACGGTGTCGATCCAGAATGCGGGGGCGGAATAGTCGCCGCGGTGAATCACGGCGGCAGGGCCCGAGGCCTCACGAAGATGCAACATGGTGGGTCTCCAAAAAACGGGATGCGATCAAGGCGTTGTAATCAGGAACGATGGCCAGCACGTGCGGGCCCCTCAGTTCATCAGGGTGGTGGCTGCTGGCAATGCCTACGGCGCGCATGCCCGCTCGGCGGGCCGCTTCGATGCCCAGCGGCGCGTCTTCAAACACGATGCAGCGCGCAGGCTCCACGCCCATTCGGCGTGCAGCTTCCAGAAAAATGGCCGGCTCCGGTTTACCCGGCAGACCTTCATCGCCACCCACGGTGGTGAGGGGCGCAATTGGCATCTGCAGGTGCTGGTAGGCAAAGGCCTGGTTATGGCGGTCGCCCGCCGTACCTACCCCCAGCTTGAGGCCGCGGCCATATGCCAGGTTGAAAAACGCTTTGAACCCCGCTACTTCCGCAAAGATGGGCGAGAAGATTTCGCGGTACACCGCTTCTTTCTCATGCACATGAGCCATAGCGGTGGCCTCGTCCATCTCCGGGTGGTCAAACAAGTCGCGCATGCACTCAATGCCAGTGCGGCCGGTCGTGCGGCGCATCAGGTCATCAATGTCCACCTGCAACTGTTTGCGGCGCGCAAACTCCACCCAGCTGTGTTTGTGCGAGGGCATGGAGTCGATCATGGTGCCGTCCATGTCGAAGATAAATGCCCCCACGCTCCCCACTGCGTGAGGTTCGCTGCCCCCTAAGGGGGCTAATTTTCCTTGGGGCGGCCCTGCGGAAAATTGCGCTTGCGTGTGAAAAGGGGCGCTCATCAAATACCTTGCTTCAACGACGCCTGGATGAACACATCCAAGTCACCGTCCAGCACCTTCTGGGTGGCAGACACTTCCACGTTGGTGCGCAAGTCCTTGATGCGGCTGTTGTCCAGCACATAAGAGCGGATCTGGTGGCCCCAGCCCACGTCGGTCTTGGTGTCTTCCAGCTTTTGCTGTTCTTCCTGGCGCTTGCGCAACTCGAAGTCGTACAAGCGGCTGCGCAGGCGCTTCCAGGCTACGTCCCGGTTGCTGTGTTGGCTGCGTCCGTCCTGGCACTGCACCACGATGCCTGTAGGGATGTGCGTCAAGCGGACCGCAGAGTCAGTCTTGTTGATGTGCTGACCACCGGCGCCGGATGCGCGGAAAGTGTCGGTACGCACATCGGCGGGGTTGATATCGATCTCGATCGAGTCGTCAATTTCCGGATACACAAACACCGACGCAAACGAGGTGTGGCGGCCGCCTGAGCTGTCGAACGGGCTCTTGCGCACCAGTCGGTGCACACCGGTTTCGGTGCGCAGGTGGCCAAAGGCGTATTCACCGTCGATCTTGATGGTGGCGCTCTTGATGCCGGCGGTATCACCATCGGTCAGGTCTTCCACATTGGCGGTAAAGCCTTTGCGTTCCGCGTACTTAAGGTACTGGCGCAGCAACATGCTGGCCCAGTCGCATGCCTCGGTGCCACCAGCGCCGGCCTGGATATCCAGGAAGCAGGGCAGGGGGTCGGCCGGGTTGTTGAACATGCGGCGGAACTCCAGACCCTCCACGATTTCGGTGAGCTTGGCGGTTTCCGTTTCGATGGTGAGCAGGCTCTCCTCGTCGCCTTCTTCTTTGCTCATCTCGTACAACTCGGTGTTGTCAGAGAGGTTGCTGGTCAGGTCGTTCAGGGTGACGACCACGCCATCGAGCATCTTTTTTTCTTTGCCCAGTTCCTGGGCTTTCTTGGGGTCGTTCCAGACCGAAGGATCTTCTAGCGATGCATTGACGGTGCGCAGGCGCTCGGCTTTGGCATCGTAGTCAAAGATACCCCCTGAGTTCCTGGGTCCTGCTTGTCAGGTCTGCCAGGGTGGTGCCGATGAGGTTGATGCGTTCTGCTTCCATGATGCGGGTCCTGCTTGCTGTGTATATGGTTAACCCGCTATTTTAGTTGCCATCACCCCGGTGGGCTTTCGCTGGCAAAGGTGACGACGTGGTCCACCTCCGGCCGGATGCCAATCCACTCGCCGATGCGGTGGTCGTGGTGGCTGGGCACATGGGCCATGACCAGCTCGCCGGTGCGCAGTTCCAGGGTGTATAGAAACTCGTTGCCGCGGAAGGCCTTGCTGACGATCCGGGCCTGCACCTCCGCCGTATCGTCGTGCACGATGTCATCCGCCCGCAGCAGGATGTCGCAAGGGCCAAGGCTCAGCCGGTCCTGCTCGTGCTGGTGGATTCCGTGCAGTTCGCCCAAGGGCGTGACCACGTGTTTGTGAGTGATGCCGTGTTCCTCGTGCAACTCGACCCGGGCGGAGGTGAAAACGCCGTGGCCGATGAAGTCGGCCACAAAGCGCGTCGCCGGCCGGTGGTAGAGCGTGTAAGCATCGGCCCATTGGTGTAGGCGCCCCTGGTGCATCACGCCGATGAGGTCTCCGATGGCAAAGGCCTCTAATTGATCATGGGTGACAAACAGCGCCGTGGCGCCAGCGGCCTTGAGAATGGTGCGCAACTCCTGGGCCAGGCGCTCGCGCAGGTCCACGTCCAGGTTGGAGAACGGTTCGTCCAGCAACAGCAATTGGGGCTGCGGTGCCAAGGCCCGCGCCAGCGCTACCCGTTGTTGCTGGCCCCCTGACAGCTCATGGGGGTAACGCGCGGCGTGTTCTTCCAACCCGACCAAGCGCAGCACCTCCTGCACCCGCTCCCGCCGTTGCGCCACAGGCAGTGCGTGGATGCCGAAAGCAATGTTTTTGCTCACATCCATATGCGGGAACAGAGCGTAATCTTGAAACACCATGCCCATCTGGCGGCGCTCGGGCGGCAAAGCCTTTCCATTGCCACTGACCGTGACGCCACCGAGCGAAATCCGGCCGGCGTGCGTGGTCTCCAGGCCGGCAATTGCGCGTAGCAACGTGGTCTTGCCGCAGCCCGAAGGGCCGATCAGTACACCGATTTCCCCGGCGCGCAGGCCAAAGCTCACACTGTCCACCGCAAGGGGCTGGGATGGGCGGTAGCGCACGCTGAGGTCTTGGAGTTCGAGGTACATGGGGAAAATTGTAGATACTTACAATTCTCATTCAGAGCCGCAGGGTCCCTCCGGGCTGTTCATCTCTTCGATTGCCCGTTTGTGCTTGCTCTTTTTCCCGACAAACTGACCTTTGCTTTGCGTGCGGTGCCAGCCAAGCTGGCCTTGCTCCTGATGGGGGCACTGGTATCCCTACCGGTGCTGGCGCTGGTGGCCGCGGTGCTGCAGTGGGATGCGGTCGCGCTGGGACTTTTGCGTGAGATGGCCGCCACGGTGCTGCCCGACTATGCGGGTACGACGCTGTTCCTGTGCGTCGCGGTAGCACTCGGTGTGGGTGTGGTCGGAACGGCCAGCGCCTGTGCCGTGACCTTGTTTGACTTCCGGGGGCGCCGCCTTTGGGAATGGGCCTTGCTATTGCCTCTAGCCATGCCTGCATACGTCGTGGCGTATGCCTACACTGACTTTCTGCAGTTCAGTGGCCCGGCCCAAACCTGGATGCGAGACACCTTCGGGCTGGAAGGGCGCTTGTTCCCCGAAGTGCGCAGCCTTGGAGGCGCAGCCCTTGTTTTCGTTTTTACCCTTTATCCCTATGTGTATCTGCTCGTGCGGGTAGCCCTGCTGGAGCGCGCTGCACACCTGATGGATGCGGCCCGCCTGATGGGCGCATCCCTCGGGCGCCGGGTGACACACGTAGCCATTCCGCTCGCGCGGCCCGCCATCATGGCGGGTGTCGCACTGGCACTGATGGAAACACTGGCGGACTACGGGGTCTCCAGCTACTTCGGCATTCAGACCTTTACCGCAGGCATCTACAAGGCCTGGCTGGTACTGGACAGCCGGATTGCGGCGGCCCAGTTAGCCACGGCCTTGCTGGTGCTGATGGCTCTATTGCTGCGCCTGGAACTGCACGCCCGCCGTAACCTGCGCTATGCCAATGCCAAGGGACGCAGGGTTGCGGCGCAACCGGTCGCTTTGCAAGGCGGTCGCGCACTGCTGGCCACGCTGGTGTGTGGCCTGCCCGTACTGTTCGGCTTTGTTTTTCCGGTCGTGTTTATGTTGCGCCCCTTGTGGCAAGCCTGGGGGCTGGAAGACAGCCCTCTGCCCTGGAGCAGCTTTGTGGGCTGGAGCTTCAATAGCTTCAAGCTTGCCGCGTTGACCGCAGTGCTGGCCAGTGCACTGGCGCTCGCGTTGGCGTTTGCTGCAAGGCGTACGCCGACCCGCTTGACCCGCACCGTGGTCAGCCTGGCCGGCATGGGCTATGCCGTGCCGGGTGCAGTCATCGTCGTGGGCCTGCTGATTCCGGTGGCTTGGCTACAGGCTGTACGGCCGGACTGGCAGGTGGGTTTCTGGATCAGCACCACCGTGATCGGCGTTGTCTGGGCCTATCTGGTGCGCTTTACTGCGGTGGCCTTGCACACCGTCCAGAGTGGCTACAACCAACTGCCGGCCACTCTGGACGAAACGGCCCGCATGCTGGGCGTGACCGGCTGGAGCCTGTGGTGGCGTGTGCACCGGCCCTTGCTGGTGCGCAGCAGCCTGGTGGCCGGGTTGCTGGTGTTTGTGGATGTGATGAAAGAGCTGCCAGCCACCTTGGTGCTGCGGCCCTTTGATCACGACACCCTGGCCGTGGTGGCCTTTCAGCTGGCGAAAGACGAGCGCTTGGGTGAAGCGGCGTTACCGGCCTTGGTGCTGGTGCTGGTGGGCCTGATCCCGGTGATTTTTTTGAGTCGTACGCTCAATAAAAAAGCGGCCTGACCGCATTGCGCAGTCAAGCCGCCTGAGCGAAGTGCTTTGAAGCTTATTTGTAGCCCACGCGGTCCAGCATCTGCTGCACTTTGACCTGGTTCATGCCCACGATGCTCACGAGAATGGTTTCCGCCTTGAAGTTGCCACCGCTCATGCTTTCCAGTGCCGGGTTGCTGATCTTGATGCCCTTGGCGACCGGCCATTCGTTGTTGCCGTTGGCGAAGTACTCCTGTGCCTGGGGACTGGCCAGAAACTCGAGGAACTGCTGGGCGTAGGCCAGGTTCTTGGAGTTTTTCGCCATGGCGCCACCGGCAATGTTCACATGGGTGCCCCAGCTGCTTTGGTTGGGGAATACCACGCCGACCTTGTCCATCACCGCACGGTCTTCCGGCTTGTCACTGCGCATCAGGCGGGCGAGGTAGTAGGTGTTGGTCAACGCAACGCCGCATTCGCCGGAGGCTGTTGCCTTGATCTGGTCGGTATCGCCACCCACGGGATTGCGGGCCATGTTGCTGACCAGGCCCTTGAGCCAGGTTTCAGTGGCGGCGCTGCCTAGGTGCTCGCTCATGGCGCCGAACAAGCTCAGGTTGTAGGGGTGTGAGCCGGAGCGGGTGCACAGCAAGCCCTTGTTTTTGGGGTCTGCCAGCTCTTCGTAGGTGTCCACATTCTCTTTGGACACGCGGGCCTTGTTGTACACAATGACGCGAGCACGGGTACTGAATCCATACCAATAAGTGCCTTCAGCACTGGTCTTGCCGCGCAACTGGGCAGGAATGGCGGTATCCAGCACCTTGGACTTCACGGGGGCAAACAAGCCGTCCACCTCGGCACGCCACAGGCGCGAAGCATCCACCAGCAGGATCACGTCGGCGGGAGACGCAGTGCCTTCGGCTTTCAGGCGCTGCAGAATGCCCGCATCATCCGCATCCACGCGCTTGATCTGGATGCCCGTGGCCTGGGTGAATGCGGAGTAGAGCTGCACGTCACCGGGGTAGTGGCGGGCGGAATACACATTGAGCGCCTTGTCTTGTGCCTGGATGGCGGGTGAGCAAACGCCGAGAACGGCAGCGGCAAGCGCAAGGCGGCGGACAGAAAGCTTATTCATGTGGATGAAGCGAGGTAGTTGCGAATCAAAATGAGAGACGTTCTCATTTTAGGAGTCGCAATTCAGCCCCACAAAATCAACGGATAAAACGCTCGATCAACGCCGCAAGAACTTCAGGTTGGTCGTGGTGCATCATGTGGCCGGCGTCCTCGATGCGGGCGATTTCCACCTGCGGCACCACCTTCAGGCGCTCATGGTATTCGGCCAGGGTGAACTTGCCTTTCCACCACATTTCCAGGCTGTTGTCGGAGGCCTCCACGGCCAGCACCGGCATGCTCAGGCGCTGGTAAATGGCCAGCACTTCTTCCACGCGATACAGCTGTGCATTGGTGACCTTGTGGGCCGCATCGCCCAGGATGGACCAGCTGCCATCGGCGTTTTCAGCGGCCCAATGGCGGGCCAGCCAAGCGGCTTTGTCGGCCCCCAAGCGCGGGTTGGTTTTCATGAGGCGGCGGGCTACCCCGTCTGCGCTGTCATACGCCTTGAGCTCCATATCGCCTGCATGCAGCTTTTTGAGTTCATCCATCCAGGTGGCAAAGCGGCCGGGTGCTTGGGCAGGAATGGTGGCCGGCATGCCGAAGCCTTCCAGGTTCACCAGCCGGCGTATGCGCTGGGGCCGCACGCCGCCGTAGAGCATGACTACATTGCCACCCATGCTGTGGCCCACCAGGTTCACTGGTTGGTCAGGGGCGTAATGGTCGAGCAGAAAGTCCAAGTCGGCTAGGTAGTCGGGCACCCAATAGTTGTCCGTTTTCGGCACTTTGGTTTTGCCGTAGCCCCGCCAGTCGGGGGCAATGATGTAGTGGTCCTCGCTGAAGGCATCCACCACAAACTGGTAGCTCGCAGCCACGTCCATCCAGCCGTGCACCATCACCAAGGGCGTTTTATCCGGGCCGGGCTCTCCCCACACTTGCACGTGGTAATCCAGGTTGCGGATGGGAACGAATTCGCTGCGAAAGGGGCGTCGGGCTTGGTACATTGTGCAAATCATAAGGACAGAAGAGGAGACAAGGCATGGCCGTCAGTCAAGGCAGAGACACATCCAGCAAGTCACAACTACCTGCAGGCTACGCAGCCTTGCACAGCCAATTCCGCTGGGAGATGCCGCAGCACTTCAACATGGCTCAGGTGTGCAGCCGGCGCTGGGCAGAGCTGCCGGATGCTACAAAAAGAGTAGCTGTCCACGCATATTCCTCGGGAGCTAGCGATACTTTTTATACTTATTCGCAACTGCAGGAGCAGGCAAGCCGGCTTTCCAACGCGCTGGTGAAGCTGGGCGTTCAGCGCGGCGATCGTGTAGGCATCGTGCTGCCGCAACGGTTTGAGACCGCAGTGGCCTACATGGCGGTGCTGCAACTGGGGGCAGTGGCCATGCCCCTGTCCATGTTGTTCGGGCCGGAGGCGCTGGAGTTCCGCTTGCAAGATAGCGAAGCGGTCGTCGCCATTTGCGATGCCGGCTCGTTGCCGGCGCTGACCAGTGTGCGCCAGACTTGCCCGCAGTTGCGCGCGGTGCTGGGCGTAGGCTTGCAGGAAGCAGATGCCGCCTTGCTGACCGGGCCCCAAGACGCCCGCTTTGAGGCTGTTTTGCAGGCACAGCCCGCCGTGTTTGAGCTGGTGAACACCTTGGCTGAAGAGCCCGCTGTGCTGATTTACACCAGCGGCACCACCGGTAACCCCAAGGGGGCGCTCATTCCCCACCGCGCGCTCATCGGCAACCTGAGTGGTTTTGTGGCTAGCCAGAACTGGTTTGGCTTCGACGGCAAAAAGAACCGCAGCTCCAAGGCCGTGTTCTGGTCGCCGGCCGACTGGGCCTGGACAGGCGGGTTGATGGATGCCTTGCTGCCCACGTTGTACTTCGGCCGCCCCATCGTGGCCTACAACGGACGCTTCAGCCCGCAAACGGCATTGGAGCTGATGCGCGACTGTGGTGTGACACACACCTTCCTGTTTCCCACTGCCCTCAAAGCCATGATGAAGGCCTACCCGGGAGCCAAGGGCAAGACGGTGCGCCTACAGTTCAAGCTTCAGCTAGACGCCATCATGAGCGCGGGGGAGGCCGTGGGCGACGCCGTGTTCGGCTATTGCGAGCAGCAGCTGGGCGTCATACCGAACGAGATGTTCGGCCAGACTGAAATGAACTACATCGTCGGCAACTCCAGCCGCCACTGGCCTGCCAAGGGGGGCAGCATGGGCATGGGTTACCCCGGCCACCGCGTGGCGGTGATCGACGAGGCCGGCAATGAATGCCCCGTAGGTGTGCCCGGTGACGTGGCACTTCACCGGTTCGATGTGCACGGCCAACCCGACCCTATCTTTTTTTTGGGCTACTGGAAAAACCAGAAAGCCACCGAGGCCAAGTTCACCGGCGATTGGTGCCGTACCGGTGACCTCGCAGTGCGCGATGCCGAAGGCTATCTCTGGTACCAGGGCCGGAGTGATGATGTATTCAAGGCCGCGGGCTACCGCATCGGCCCCGGCGAGATTGAGAACTGTCTGGTCAAACACCCTGCTGTCATCAACGCCGCCGTGGTGCCCAAGCCCGACCCAGAGCGGGGTGCGCTGGTCAAAGCTTTTGTGGTCATTGCTCCTGATTTCATAGCTGCTTGCGCAGAAGATACGGGGGCCAAGGCTCGATTACATGCCCAACTGACCAAGGACCTGCAAACGCACGTCAAAGGCCAGTTGGCGCCCTATGAGTACCCCAAGGAAATCGAGTTTGTAGACGCATTGCCAATGACCACCACCGGCAAAGTGCAGCGCCGCGTGCTGCGTCTGCAAGAGGAGGCACGCGCGAAGGCGCTTGCCGCTTAGAAGGTTTCCCAGTCGTCATCCCCTCCAGCCTTGGCGGTCACTGCCTTGGCTGGGGCGGGCGCAGCGGGCCTGGGCAAGGCTTGCGCTGCTTTGGGGCTTGCGGTAGGCGTTGGTTTTGGCGCAGTTTTCGCAGGAAGTGCGCGGCGCTCTTCACCCGCAAATGGCTGCTTGGCCGACTCCGGAGCACGTACCTGTACCTTGCGCGTGCTCTGCGCGCCGTCGAGCTTGAAAATGGAAACCGTGCTCACCAACTCGGCCGATTGCGACTTCAGGCTGCTCGCGGCGGCGGCAATTTGTTCCACCAAGGCAGCGTTCTGCTGGGTGGCACGGTCCATATGCGCAACCGCCTCGCCCACCTGTGTCACGCCCAGAGACTGCTCGTTGCTGGCGGAGCTGATCTCGCCCATCATGTCGGTCACACGTCGGATGGAGGTGACCACCTCGGTCATGGTGGCTCCCGCCTCATTGACAAGGGCGGAGCCTTGTTCCACCCGCTCCACACTGGCGTTGATGAGGGACTTGATTTCCTTAGCCGCCTCAGCGCTGCGGCCAGCCAATGCGCGTACTTCGGAAGCTACCACCGCGAATCCACGGCCTTGCTCCCCCGCACGAGCAGCCTCGACGGCGGCGTTCAGGGCCAGGATATTGGTCTGAAAGGCAATGCCGTCAATCACGGCAATGATGTCCGAGATCTTGCGTGAGGAGTCATTGATCTCTTTCATGGTGTCCACCACCCGACCCACCACATCGCCGCCGCGTGCGGCCACCGTGGAGGCGCTGGACGCCAGCTGATTCGCCTGGAGTGCGTTTTCTGCGTTGTGCTTGACCTGTGCGCTCAGCTCCTCCATGGACGCAGCAGTCTCTTCCAAGGAGCTCGCTTGCTGCTCAGTACGCGCACTCAGGTCATTGTTTCCCTGGGCAATCTCTGAGCTGGCAGACTCCACACTTTCGGAACCTTGCCGCACGGTTTGCACCACTTTGGCGAGGCTCTGGCGCATGGACTCCAAGGACTGCAGCAGCACTGCTATTTCATCCCGTCCATTAGCGACGAGTGCGCGTGTCATGTCCCCGGTGGACATTTCCTGAGCTGCCTTCACTGCGTCTTCAACAGGTTTGGTGATTGCACGGGAGATCAGGATGGCGAGGGCAGCACCAATGACCAGAGCAGTTACCAATGCACCGATCACTGTGATCTTGCCGGTTTTAACTACTGCCTGGGTCTCGCTCCAAACGGTCTCACCATCCTTGGCGTTGTAGGCCGAGACGATGTCCAGTTCCTTCATGGCCGCCTCAAATGCTTTGCCCACCTGTTCCCGGAACATCTCTTCGGCCATAGTGGCGTTGTTGACACTGGACAGCTCCAGCATCTTGGCGTCTGCCGCAGCCCAGTCGGCGAAATGCTTTTGAAAGTTAGCGAGTGCTTTGGCCTCGTCCTCAGAGTCCAGTACAGCACCGGCGCGCGCAACGACTGCTTCCACCGATTTGCGGGACTCTGCGATGCGTTTTTCCTGCTCTTTCTTCACGTTTGGGTCGGATGTCAACAAATGGAGCGCCTCTGCACGCCGGATGGCGCCAAGCATGTTGTTCAAGTCAGACGTGTACTGGACGCTGGGCAGATTGTTGGTCGCAATCCGCTCCGTTTTGACCGAGAGGTTGGATAGCTGGAGCAATGCCATAACCCCCAGCAAGGTGGTCAGAGCCAGCACACTGGCAAAACCTAGCATGAGCTTGGTGCCGATCTTTAGATTTGAGAGATTCATGGATGCGAGGGCCTGCGAACTTCTTGGGCTGCAAGGGTTATAGTTTTCACGACGAACAAATGCTAGCGCGTTGCGACTTTCCGCACGCAAGGGTTATCCCTGCAACGAAGGACGATGCGTGGGATACTGCGCGCGCTGGCTTTCATCCAACCACTACTACTTCGGCATTTCTCATGAATCTTGTACCCCTTGGTCAAAGCGATCTGCGCGTAACGCCCATCTGCCTGGGCACCATGACCTTCGGTGAGCAGGTCGATGAACCCACCTCCCACGCCATCCTGAGCCGCTCGCTGGAGCGGGGCGTGAACTTCATCGATACGGCAGAGATGTACTCGGTGCCTCCGCGCGCGGAGACCTTTAACCTGACCGAAAAAATCATCGGCAATTGGCTCAAGGCCAACCCCGGTGCCCGCGAAAAGCTGGTGATCGCCACCAAAGTAGCCGGCCCCTCGCGCGGCATGCCCTGGGTGCGCAATGGCAGCAGCAACCTGACAGCAGAAGACATCGTGGCAGCTTGCGATGGCAGCCTGCAGCGCATGAATATCGACGTCATCGATCTGTATCAGATCCATTGGCCGGTGCGCCATGTGCCCATGTTCGGCGGCATGTACTACAACCCCGCCAACGAAAATGTGGGCGGTAGCGCCATCGAAGAGCAGTTGCGCGCCATGGATACTTTGGTCAAGGCCGGCAAGGTGCGCGCTATCGGTCTGTCGAACGAAACTTCGTATGGGGTGCATGAGTTTGTGCGCCTGGCAGAGCAGCATGGCCTGCCCCGCATTGCCACCGTGCAGAACAACTATGGCCTGCTCGCCCGCACGGCTGAGAACGGTCTGGACGAAACCATGCACCGTCTGGGCGTGTCTCTGTTGCCTTACTCGCCCTTGGCGTTTGGCCTGTTGACCGGCAAATACGACAACGAAGGCCTGCTGGGCGAGAACGTGTCGCCCGATGTGCGCCTGCGCAAGTTCGAGTCCACCCGCAAGCAGCGCTGGGGTCGCCCTGATGCCCTGAAAGCCGCGCGCAAATACAACGCCTTGGCCCGCGAATACGGCTTCACACCCAGCCAGATGGCCTTGGCCTTCTGCTACACCAAGTGGCAAGTAGCCAGCACCATCATCGGTGTGCGCACCCTGGAGCAACTCGATGAAAACATCGACGCTTGGGGCACGGTGCTACCTGAAGAGCTGCTCAAAAAGATCGACGAAGTCCGCTGGGAAATCCGCGATCCGGCGGTGTAACGCGATCAGAGGCGCGAGGCGTATGAAAATACGCCCCTATGGCCAAAAAAGACCACGTCTCTGAAACCCCTGCCACCCAGCTGCTCAAAGCGAACAAGGTGGCGTTCACCGAGCACCCCTACGAATATCTGGAGCATGGCGGCGCTCAGCACAGCGCGGCGGTGCTGGGGTTTGACCCGTTTACGGTCGTCAAAACCCTGATCATGCAAGACCAGGACGCCAAGCCCCTGGTGGTGCTGATGCACGGCAACCGCAAGGTGTCTACCAAAAATCTGGCGCGGCAGATTGGCGTCAAATCGGTCGAGCCCTGTGCCCCGGAAGTTGCCAACAAGCACAGCGGCTACTTCGTCGGCGGCACCTCCCCTTTCGGCACCCGCAAAACCATGCCGGTGTTTATTGAGTCCACCATTCTGGAGTTGCCCCGCATCTGCATCAACGGTGGCCGGCGTGGTTATCTGGTAGGCATTGACCCCCAAGTCTGCGTGCAACTGCTGGGCGCCAAGCCTGTACAGTGCGCGCTGGAAGAGTGATTGGAGAACCTGTTTTGAATCCTGTTTTGTACCCTTTGTTGGCCACGGTAGCCTCTTACCTGATCGGCTCTTTGTCGTTTGCCGTCATCGTCAGCCGTGTGATGGGGCTGAACGACCCGCGCACCTACGGCAGCAAAAACCCCGGCGCCACCAATGTGCTGCGCTCCGGCTCCAAGGCAGCTGCAGTTGTTACGCTGCTGCTCGATGCTGTCAAAGGCTGGTTGCCGGTGGCTGCCATTCAGTGGTGGGGCCAACCTTATGGCCTAGGCGAGGGCACCATGGCCCTGGCAGGTTTTGCGGCCTTCATCGGCCATTTGTATCCGGTGTTCTTCAGGTTTGTAGGTGGCAAAGGTGTGGCGACTGCACTGGGTGTGTTGGTCGCCACCAGCGGCTGGCTGGCGCTGGCGACAGGCCTCACTTGGCTCATCGTGGCCTATGCTTTTCGCTATTCGTCTTTGGCGTCTTTGGTGGCGGCTTTGTTTGCGCCTGCGTATTACGCCTTCGGCGATGGCGTGGCGTGGGTAACGGACCGCAACCTATTGCTCTCCACTGCAGTGATGTCCATCTTTCTGATTTGGCGCCACTCGGAAAACATCTCCCGCCTGGTCAAAGGCACAGAGTCCAAACTGGGCAAGAAGAAAGAAGCGGCCAAGTAAGCCGCCGCAGCCGAGAGGCAGGTTCAGGCCATGCTCAGGGCTTGGCTACCCAGCTGCAGCAGAAAGAAGTGGTTGAGCGGCGTGCGCACCGCCACCGAAGGCAGGGCAGAACGGATGCGCGGTGGAGTGTCACCCGTGGCATGCAGGCGAGGGTTGTTGTGAAACTCGCCGTTTGCCTTGCCGATGATCACCACAAAAGGCTGATTGGCCTTGATGCTGCGCCGGACGACCACTGCCAGCTCGTCGTTGTCCAGCCGTACATAGGTTCCGGGCGGGCACAAGCCCACAGCACGCACAAGCGCCTGGCCGATTTCGTCAACCCCTGCAGTGGCACGTGCCATCACCGAACGGGCTGATTCAATGGCGCTGCGGCCGGTACGGGAGGCCCGTGGGGAGATCATCGCCGCATACCGGTCCACCACTTTCAAGATACGCGTCAGGCGCAGTGTGCCGTTGGCGTTCTCCGGGGTGTCGCGGTCTACGGCATCGTCGTGATGGCTGGAGACAATGTCCAGCCAGTCATCATCTGCAACACCCAAATTGGCCAGCATCATGGCGCCTTTGATGGGATGGGCACGAATGGCATCCTGCTGAACTTGGTTGGGGCGCTCCGTTTGAGTCGCCAACTGGTCTTGCAGTGCAGTCATGGCCACGTTCATCGTGAGCGCAGCATGCACCAGGCTGTTGCGCTCTTTGAGCGGCAACCGCAGTTCACCAGCTACCAGGTGGCACAGCACTGCGCATACCAGCGCGTGAGATGCGCTGTAGCCCACGGGCGAATTGCTTGCCAGCTGGAACAAGAGGTAGAGGCCCACATCTGGGTCCCGTTGCAACAGGCCTTGCATCCACCGGTCGTATTGCAGCACGCGGTGCGCAAACTGCTGAGTGGTGCCGGGGCTGCCCAGAATCACGCCAAGGCCAGACTCCAGGTCCGACCACTGGCCTAGCAAATCTTCGTAAGCGTTCTCGTCCTGCACGTCCATGCTGTCGTTAAAAGCGTCGTTCCAGCACCATCTGGTCGTTGGTACGGTTCATTTGGAAGCGGCTCAGGAAACTGTTGCCCAACAAAACATAGGGCATGGAGACCGGTGAAATCACGGCGTCCACTCCACCTACCAGCACATCACCCAATCGAACGTTATCCAGCGTCATGCGCCAGCCTTGCACCACACCATTGGCCGTACTCATTTGCACGCGATCGCCATTCTGGTATTTCAAACCTATGCGCTCTGCCTCCGCCACGCCCAGAGACACAGCGGTTGCTCCCGTGTCCACCATAAAGCGGACCACACGGCCATTGATCTGGCCTTCACTGGTGAAGTGACCTCCGGGGCCCGCAGTCAACACGACGCGGGAACCGCTGGACTGTTGTCCCGCATTGCTACCCACGCTGGCCGGCGCATCTCCCACCCGCAGCGACATCCGCTTGCCGGCAACTTCGACGACCACCGAGTCACCCTGAATGGAGACTACCTTCACACCCTGGTGCGTGGCACCAATAGCCACGCTTTTGGGGAAACCGCCGTCCACAATCAGCAGCGCCTTGTCGCCCAGCGTTCCATTAATGGCTACCGTCTGGCCCCATACAGTGGGGGCCAGAAGCAGGGCGAACAGAAAGCGGGCGGCGGTGCGCATCAGTCGCGGAAGTTATTGAAATCCAGGGGGACGTCCGTAATCTCTTTGCGCAAGAGTGCCATGGTGGCTTGCAGGTCATCGCGCTTGGCGCCTGTGACACGCACTTTTTCTTCCTGGATGGCCGCTTGCACCTTGATCTTGCTGTCTTTGACTAGGCGCTGGATTTTCTTGGCCAGTTCGGACTCAATGCCGTTGCGTACCTTCACCACTTTTTTGACCTTGTCGCCGCCGATTTTTTGCAAATCGCCGAACTCAAGGAAGCGCACATCCACGCTTTGCTTGGTGAGCTTGTTGCGCAGTACGTCGGCAATCTGCTCTAACTGGAAGTCGGCATCACCGATCATGGTGATTTCCTTGTCCTTGATTTCAATACTGGCAGAGGTGCCCTTGAAATCAAAGCGGGTGCCGATTTCTTTGGCAGTGTTTTCTACGCCGTTCTTGACCTTGACCAAGTCGGCTTCGCATACGGTATCAAATGAGGGCATGGGCTCGCTCTAAAAAATGCAATGAGACAATCTGGGAATGGTAGTCGAGAAAAACATTCCCCTGCAGGCGTTTAACACGTTCCGTATCGTCGCCAAGGCCCATGCCCTGGCCCGAATCACCCACGAACAGGACGTCCGGGACCTGTTGGCCGACCCCGAATGGGCCGCCACGCCCAAGTTTGTGCTGGGCGGTGGCAGCAATATCGTGCTGACAGGCGACGTGAAGCCTTTGGTGCTCAAGGTCGAGGTGCCGGGCCTCAAAGTCGTGAGCGAAACCTCTAAAGCGGTGATTGTGGAAGCCGGCGCCGGCGAAAACTGGCACGACTTCGTGACCTGGACGCTGGACCAGAACCTGCCCGGCATGGAAAACATGGCCCTGATTCCCGGCACGGTGGGCGCCTCGCCAGTGCAAAACGTGGGCGCCTATGGCGTGGAGCTGCAAGACCGCTTTGACTCGCTGGACGCCATCGACCTGCAAACCGGCCAGGTCTTCACCCTGAATGCCGCGCAATGCGCCTTTGGTTACCGTGACTCGGTGTTCAAGCACGCGAGCAGCGGGGAAATGGACATGCACCAACCCTTGGGCCTGAAAGACCGCGCTTTGATTCTGCGTGTGCGCTTTGCCTTACCCAAGGTGTGGAAGCCGGTGCTGGGCTACGCAGATATCGAGCGCAAGATGGCCGAACATGGCGTGACCGAGCCCACCCCGCGCCAGATTTATGACTGGGTGTGCGAAGTGCGGCGCGCCAAGTTGCCGGACCCGGCCGTCATCGGCAATGCCGGCAGTTTTTTCAAAAACCCGACCGTCACCGCCGAGCAGTGCGAAGACATCATCGCCCGCGACCCCAAGGTCGTGCACTACCGGCTGGACAACGGCTCAGTCAAGCTGGCCGCTGGCTGGCTCATCGACTCCTGTGGCTGGAAAGGCAAAACCGTAGGCCAGGCCGGCGTTTATGAAAAGCAGGCGCTGGTGCTGGTGAACCGTGGTGCCGGGGTGGACGGCAACGGTGCCACCGGCGGCGAAGTGATGACCCTGGCCAAGGCCATACAGACTAGCGTGTACGAACGTTTCGGCATCCTGCTGGAACCCGAGCCGGTGGTCATCTAAACCCCTGCCTTGCAGTCAGAAGCCTGAAGGGGCTACCCTGTCTGCATGAAAAACATATTTGTTCTCGGTGGCACTGGCTTTGTCGGGCGCCACGTGGTCCAGAAACTGGTCAAGCAGGGCTACACCGTCACGGTAGTTACACGGCGCGCCGTCAACGCGCGTGAGCTGCAAACCCTGCCCACGGTCACGGTTGCCGAGCTCAATGTCCATGAGCCCGTGGCCTTGCAGCAGGCGCTGGCCGGGCACGACGCGGTGGTGAATCTGGTCGCCATCCTCCACGGCACCGAGGCCGCATTTCAAAAAGTGCATGTGGACCTGCCCGCCAAGCTGGCCCATGCTGCGGTGGCTGCCGGTGTGCCGCATGTAGTGCATGTCAGCGCGCTTGGTGCCAACCCCCAGCAGCCGGACGCAGCGCCGTCGCGCTACTTGCGCAGCAAATCCCGCGGTGAGCTGGCCCTGAGCCATCCGGCTCTGGCCGTTTCGGTGTTGCGCCCCAGCGTCATCTTCGGGGCGGAAGACAAGTTTTTGAACATGTTTGCCAAGCTGCAGCAAGCGTTCCCCTTCATGCCGCTCGCAGGTGCCCATGCGCGCTTTCAGCCAGTGTGGGTGGAAGACGTGGCCACCGCCGTAGTGCGCTTGGTGCAGGCACGTGCAGCGGCAGGGGCTACTGGTGTGTGGGAGGCTTGCGGTCCGCAGGTCTACACCCTGGGCGCGCTGGTGCACGGCGCAGGGGTATGGGCCGGCATTGCCGAAGGGCGTGGCCGCCCGGTGATTCCGCTGCCCGAGTGGGCAGGTCGATTGCAGGCCGCCTTGATGCAGCTCGCCCCCGGCGAGCCGCTCATGAGCGGCGATAACCTCGATTCGATGAAGGTGGACAACGTGGCCAGTGGCTCAGAGGCGGGGCTGATCGACTTGGGCATTCAAGCCGCAGCGCTGGAGCCCATTGCCATGGACTACCTGCAGCGCGGCCTGCCCGGCCACGGCTTGTTAGGCCTGCGCCGCCGCACCTGAAGGTGCTGCATTTGCAGCAGCCAGGCACTTTTGCATTGCTGCTTGCAGCTGGCCGATTTGCACCGGCTTGGTCACAAAGTCGTTCACGCCGGCGGCCAGCGCCTGCTCTTTGGCGTCATTCATGACATCTGCCGTCAGCACGATGATGGGCACCTGCGCAATCGGGCCCGCCATCCCGCGAATGGTGCGGGTCGCGGTCAGCCCGTCCATGATGGGCATGTGCACGTCCATCAGCACCAGGTCAAACATTTCGCGCTCGGCCGCTTCTACCGCCAGTTGACCGTTCTCGCAGAAGGTGGCTTTGCAGCCCATCTTGTCCAACAAAATGCCCACAAACTTGCGGTTCACCGGGTGGTCTTCTGCCACCAGCACGCGCAGCGCGTTCAAAGGCGGCGGTGCATCGGTCGCTGGTGCGCTCGCCTCGCTTGCAGACGCATCGGTGGGCGCGGCCACTGGCGCAGGCTTGGCGAACGATTGAATGTTCACCGGCGCTGCGGCCGCAGGCGGGGCAGGGCAGGTGGTAAAGGGCAGATGCAGGGTGAACACCGAGCCCTTGCCCAGCGTGCTTTCCACTTCAATCGCACCGCCCATCATGCGGGCCAGGGTTTGCGAAATCTCCAATCCTAGGCCAGTGCCGCCAAACTTGCGGGCCAGCCCACCGTCCACCTGGTAAAAGCGCTGGAACAGGCGGGATAACACATGGTCATCCATGCCGATGCCGGTGTCTTCCACCAAAAAGGCCAAGCCGGTGTTGCCATCGGTACGGGGGCGGGAGACGATGGTCAGCGTCACGCCACCGTGGTCGGTGAACTTCAGCGCGTTGTTTACTAGGTTGAACAAAATCTGCTTCAGGCGGGTGGCGTCCGCCAGCACCCAGACCGGCAGCTCTGCTTGCACCACGATGGAGAACTTCAGCTGCTTTTCCACCGCCAGCGGGTGCATCAGCGCGTTTACCTCGTTCAACAGGGCTGGCAGCTGCACCGGCTCGGGGTTCAGCGTCATCTTGCCGGACTCGAGGGCTGACACATCCAATATGTCGTTCAATAGCGTCAGCAAGTGGTTGGCCGAGCCTTTGGCAGTCTTGATGTAGTCGGTTTGCGCGGTGGTGAGGGGCGTGCTCTCCAACAGGCTCATCATGCCCAGCATGCCGTTGAAGGGGGTGCGCAGCTCGTGGCTCATGTTGGCCAGGAACTGGCTCTTGCCCCGGTTGGCGGCTTCAGCGCGGAAGTGTGCCTCCCGCAGCTCGTGGGTCAGGTCTTCCAGGGCCTGACGTTCTTGCTCCTGGCGGCGTTGGCGCAATGCCAAAGCGCCCGCTGCCATCAACAGAAACACCAGCTGCGCCAGCGTGAGGCGGATGATCTGGTTGTTCTGCTCCAGCATGGTCTTGTCCTGGCTCTCCAGCAGGGCGGCAATCTCCGAGGTGGCTGCCAAGCTCAGGGCTTGTACATCCACTCCTACCGTATTGAATTCCTTGAGTAAATCGGCAAGGTCTTTTTTGTTCAAGGGGGTTGCCGCCATGACGCGGTCCGCCTGTTGCACCACCTCCTCCACATGGGGCATGGCCTTTTTGTACTCAGCCCGGTGGGTAATCAGGTCTGTGGTCGGGTTGTCGCGCAGCAGGCTCAGGCGGCTCAAAAACAGGTCATAGCGCAAGGTCAGGTTGTCAGCGTCTGGGGCTCCAGGGCGGATGACATTGGCCTCCAGCGTCTGGCGGAAGCGCAAAAACTCCCGCTCAAACTGGAATACCAGCGCCGTGATGGAGTCTGCCCCCAGGTCGTTGGCCCGCTCGATAGCCCGCTTCTGGGTGATCTGCAAGGCCAGCAAAATGGCCATGGCCACCGCCAGCACGCCGGTGCCCACGGCGAGCCAAAGCAGATAGCGCTTGTTTTTGCTGGAGCCGTTCAATGGAAGCCCTTATTCCACCGCAATCGACTTCAACTGCCAGGCTGAGCGTTCGTAGTACACGTTGGAGCGCAGCTCTGCCTTGGTATCAAAGGGATAAACAATGAACAGCGGCCCCTTGGTGCGCACCGGAATGGCCTGGTCGTTCATCTGGTGGGCCACGATCACGTCGAACTTGGTGGCGTCGTCAAACGGAATGCTGGTCTGGTAGTCGTTCAGGGCGGCAGCTTTGAGCGTTGTGCCGCTGGCCTTGGCTGCGGCCAATACGTCGCGCAGCAAAGGGCCTTTGAATTTGATGGGGTTTTTGTCCCAGGGAGTTTTGGTGCTGAAGGTTTGCTGCGGCAGTTTTTCCAGCATGGCAAGGTCAAATGCGGCGCCCTCGGCGCTGTTTTTTTCAGCCACCTTGCCGGTGATGGTCAAGATCACTTTGCCCTTGGCGGGCTCCAAGGCGAAAGCACACGAATGTGCTGCCATCCATACACAAGCTGCGGCAATGAGGGGGCGTCTGGCAATGGTCATCCTGAAACTCCTGGTGTGAATGGGTGTGCCGAGTGTAGTCCACGGGCCGTCTGTATTTCAATCAAATCGGCATTTTTGGTGGATTCATAAATTGTGGTGCGCCTGTTGACCTTCGGTGGTTTCTGCGCAGTATTCCTGAAAAAGACAAAGCCCGCCAAATTTTCACTTGGCGGGCTTTGTCTTTGGGGGGTTAACCGGGGCTTAATTACCCAGCTTCAAGAAATCATCCCCCTTGCCCAGCTCCAGCAAACCGGCGTTGCTGTAGATGCCCAGTTTGGCGCGAGTGTCGGTGATGTCCAGGTTGCGCATGGTCAGTTGGCCGATGCGGTCCAGCGGGCTGAAAGGCGCGTCTTCCACCTTTTCCATGCTCAGGCGTTCGGGCGCGTAAGTCAGGTTGGGGCTCTCGGTGTTCAGCAGGCTGTAGTCGTTGCCGCGGCGCAGTTCCATGGTCACGGTGCCGGTCACGGCCTTGGCAACCCAGCGTTGGGCGGTTTCGCGCAGCATGATGGCCTGGCTGTCGAACCAGCGGCCTTGGTACAGCAGGCGGCCCAGCTTGCGGCCGTTTTCGCGGTACTGCTCGATGGTGTCTTCGTTGTGGATGCCGGTGACCAAACGCTCGTAGGCTATGAAAAGCAGTGCCAGGCCGGGGGCCTCGTAGATGCCGCGGCTCTTGGCTTCGATGATGCGGTTCTCAATCTGGTCGCTCATGCCCAGGCCGTGGCGGCCGCCGATTTCGTTGGCCTTCAGGATCAGGCTCACCAGGTCGTCAAAGCGCTGGCCGTTCAGGGCAATAGGGCGGCCTTCTTCAAAGGTAACGCTCACTTCTTCGGCCTTGACCACGCAGTCTTCACGCCAGAATGGCACGCCCATGATGGGGTTCACGATCTTGATTCCGGAGTTCAAAAACTCCAGGTCTTTGGCCTCGTGGGTGGCGCCCAGCATGTTGCTGTCGGTGCTGTAGGCCTTTTCGGCGCTCATCTTGTAGCCAAAGCCGTTGGCGGTGATGAAGGCGCTCATCTCGGAGCGGCCGCCCAGTTCGTCAATGAACTGCTGGTCCAGCCAGGGCTTGTAGATTTTGAGGGAAGGGTTGGTCAACAGGCCGTAGCGGTAGAAGCGCTCGATGTCGTTGCCCTTGAAGGTGGAGCCGTCGCCCCAGATGTTCACGTCGTCCTGCTTCATGGCGGTCACCAACATGGTGCCGGTCACGGCGCGACCCAGGGGCGTGGTGTTGAAGTAGGTTTGGCCGGCGGTGGTGATGTGAAAGGCGCCTGCCTGCAGGGCGGCAATGCCTTCAGCAGCCAGCTGGGGGCGGCAGTCGATTAGGCGCGCTTTGATGGCGCCGTATTCCATCGCTTTGCGGGGGATTTCGTCGTAGTCCGCTTCGTCGGGCTGGCCGAGGTTGGCAGTGTAGGCATAGGGCTGGGCGCCCTTTTGCTTCATCCACAAGAGGGCAGCGCTGGTGTCCAGGCCGCCGGAGAAAGCGATGCCGACCTTTTGGCCGACGGGGATGTTTTGCAGGATGGTGTTTGACATGTTTTAGGCCTCTGGCGCTCGCCGAATGTGCGCGAGCAGCTATGAAATTAGGAGTAAACGGACCGGGCGACCAGGCGCCGGGCAACCGCAGATCAGCCGAAGTGGCAGATGTAGTGGTAAGCCTCAAAGCCTTCAGTCACGCGGATCTGGAACTTGGCGTTGCCGGGAACGTTGAACTTGTCGCCTTCGCCGCTGGTGACCCACACGTCAGAGCCGTCGAGCTTGTAGTCGCAGCTGCCGCCCACGCATTCCATGATTTCTGGTGCGCCGGTGTTGAAGGTCAGGGTGGCGGGCAGGATGACGCCGACCGACTTTTTGGTGCCGTCAGCCAGGGTGAAGCCGTGGCTCACGCACTTGCCGTCGAAGTACACATTGGCTTTGGTGGTGACGGAAACGTTGTCAAAGTGGGTCGTGGTCATGGTCAAACGTGGAAAAGTAAAGAGAGGAGGGCAGTGCCCCGTGCGGCACAGCGCAGCAAGGCAAAGGCGAGATTTTAGGCCACCCGGCTTTGGAAGGCCGCGTCCGAGAAGCCCACGGTCACGGTGCCGTCGGCCCACACGACCACCGGGCGCTTGATGACGCTGGCATTGGTCAGCATGAGTTGGGCGGCCGAGGTGGCGTCCACCACGGCGGCTTGGGTGGCCTCGTCCAGCTTGCGCCAGGTGGTGCCTTTGCGGTTCACCAGCGTTTCCCAGCCCACGGCGCGTATCCAGCCGGGCAGCAGGTCGGCGGGCACGCCCTGCTTTTTGAAGTCATGAAACTCGTGGGTGACATGGTGCTCGGTCAGCCAGGTGCGGGCCTTTTTCACCGTGTCGCAGTTGGGGATGCCGTAAAGAATGGTCATCCCTCTATTGTGGCAGTGCATTGCCGGTGGGCGACAATGGCGCCCGCTATGGAACACACACCCGCAACCTCCCCGTCTTTGCTTCACCCTACCGCGCAATCCCCCCTGGCCGACTGGCTGGCCTACATCGAGTCCATGCACCCCAAGGGCATCAACGGTATTGAGCTGGGGCTGGGCAAGGTGCAAGAGGTAGCCAAGCGCCTGGGGCTGCGGTTTGGCTGCCCGGTGTTTACCGTGGCGGGCACCAACGGCAAGGGCTCCACTTGCGCCATGCTGGAAAGCATCTTGGGGCAGGCCGGCTACAAGACGGGCGTGTACACCTCGCCCCACCTGGTGCACTTTGAAGAGCGCATGCGGCTGCTGGGCGAGGCGGCGCCTGCTACTAAATTTGTAGCTGCTTTCGCAGAGGTGGAGGGCGCCAGGTGCCAAAAATGCTCTGAGATTGCGCTCACCTATTTTGAATTCACCACACTGGCCATTCTGTGGGCGCTGTCTCAAGAGGGGCTGGACGCCGTGATTCTGGAAGTCGGCTTGGGCGGGCGGCTGGACGCGGTCAACATCATCGACACCGACTGCGCCATCATCACTAGCATCGACCTGGACCACATGGAGCTGCTGGGCAACGACCGCGAGACCATTGGCCTTGAGAAAGCCGGCATCATGCGCACGGGGCGCCCGGTTGTTGTTAGCGACCCGGTGCCGCCACAAAGCGTGCTGGACCGCGCGCTGGAGATCGGCGCAGACCTGTGGCAGGTGGGCACGGATTTCAATGTGTCTGGCGACAAGCAGCAGTGGGGCTGGGCCGGGCGCGGGCGCCGCTACAGCGGGCTGGCCTACCCGGCGCTGCGGGGCGCGAACCAGCTGGTCAACGCCGCGGGCGTGTTGGCCGCACTGACGGCCATGCGCGAGCGCCTGCCAGTCACGGCACAGGCGGTGCGCAACGGCTTGGCTTTTGTGGAGCTGCCCGGGCGCTTTCAGATCATTCCCGGCCAGCCCAGCCTGGTGCTGGACGTGGCGCACAACCCGCACTCGGTGGCGGCGCTGGCGGCCAATCTGGATGCCATGGGCTTCTTCCCCACCACCCACGCCATTTTTGGCGCCATGGCCGACAAGGATTTGGCCCCCATGCTGGCCAAGGTGGGCCCCATGATCGACCGCTGGTATTTCACCGACCTGCCCAGCCCGCGTGCCGCCAGCGGCGCCAGTCTGCAGGCCCAGTGGCAAGCCCAAAACACCCGTAAAGATGCCTCGGCCACCACCCACGCCGACCCCATGCAGGCGTTGAACGCCGCCATCGCTGCGGCAGACCCCGCTGATAGAATCGTGGTCTTTGGGTCGTTCTACACCGTGGGCGGCGTTCTGCAACAGGGCACACCACGCCTGCAAGCCAAACATCTGAACCCTTAAGTCTTCCGCTCATGGCCTTTTTCAAGTTTCGCAAAGGTGGCGACGAACAGCCCACCCCACCCACCGCGTCAGAGAGCGTAGAGGCCATGCGCAGGCGCGCACGCCACCGTCTGGTGGGTGCTGCCGTGCTGGTGCTGATCGGCGTCGTCGGCTTTCCGCTGCTGTTTGACAGCCAGCCGCGGCCGATTGCGGTGGATATTCCGATCGAAATTCCGGACAAGGGCAAAGTCCGACCCTTGGGCGCGCCTGCGCTGCCTGCCGCAACCCAAGCCAGCGGCGTGGTGATCGAGGAGCGAGAAGAGCCCGCAGCGCCTGCCGCGAGCGCACCGGCCTCCAAAGTGGCCTTGACGGAGACCAAGACTGCCGCTGTCAAGCCGGAGGCCAAACCCGAATCCAAGCCAGAAGCCAAGCCCGAGCCCAAGAAGCCCGAGGCGAAACCGGCGGAGAAGGTCGTAGAGAAGCCCGCTGAGAAACCCGCCGCAGCCGCCAAACCTGATGCCAAATCTGCAGACGCAGCCAAAGCGCAAGCCCTGTTGGAAGGCAAACCGACTGCAGAAGCCAAACCTGCGGACCACAAGGCAGACAAAAAGCCCTCAGCCGATGCTGGCCGCTTCGTGGTGCAGGTAGGCGCTTACACCGAGGCGGGCAAGCTGCAGGAAGCCCGCTCCAAGGTAGAGAAAGCGGGCTTCAAGACCTATACCCAAGTGGTGGGCACCAAAGATAGCCAGCGCACACGGGTGCGCATAGGTCCGTTTGCCACCAAGGCGGATGCCGAGAAGGCTGCCGACAAGATCAAAAAGCTGAGCCTGCCTGCGGCGATTCTGGAACTCTAAAGCGAGCCCGGCATGCCCACCGTGGACTGGATTTTTCTGGCCGTTTTGCTGGTGTCCCTGGTAGTCGGGGCGTGGCGCGGGTTGGTGTTTGAGGTGTTGTCGGTGCTGAGTTGGGCGGTGGCCTTTGTGCTGGCCCAGTGGTTTGCGCCGGACGTGGCGGCCCACCTGTCAATGTCAGGCGCGGGTGAGGCCATCCGCTATGCAGCCGGTTTCGTGATCGTGTTTGTGGCGTCGATTTTTGCCGGCGGCTTGGTGGCCTTTCTGGTGAAAAAGCTCATTGCAGCGGTGGGCCTGCGGCCGGCTGATCGCATGTTGGGAGCCGGTTTCGGCTTGGTGCGTGGGGTGCTGCTGCTGTTGGCAGTGACCGTGGTGGTGGGCATGACGCCTTTGCACACCAGCGTGTGGTGGACTGAGGCCACCGGGCCGCATATCACCGGCGCCGCGCTCAAGGGTCTCAAACCCCTGTTACCGCAAGATTTTGGCAAGTATTTACCTGAGTGAGTGAAACCCTATGTGTGGAATTGTTGGCGTTGTCAGTAACGCACCCGTAAACCAGTTGATCTATGACGCGCTGTTGCTCTTGCAGCACCGCGGGCAGGACGCAGCCGGCATCGTCACCCAGCAGGACCGCAAGTTCTTCATGCACAAGGCCAAGGGCATGGTGAAGGATGTGTTCCGCACCCGCAACATGCGCGCTTTGTTGGGCAACTCCGGCTTGGGCCAAGTGCGCTATCCCACCGCAGGCAATGCCTTCAGCGAAGAAGAGGCGCAGCCCTTCTACGTGAACGCGCCCTTCGGCATCGTGCTGGTGCACAACGGCAATCTGACCAACGCCAAGGCCCTGAAGGCGGAGTTGTTCAATCTGGACCACCGCCACATCAACACTGAGAGCGACTCCGAAGTGCTGCTCAACGTGCTGGCCCACGAAATCGAAGTCTCCACCCGCGGCCTGCCTTTGCAGCCGCAGGATATTTTTGCTGCCGTGTCCCGTGTGCACCAACGCATCAAGGGTTCGTATGCGGTGATCTGCCACATCGCCGGCCACGGCTTGCTGGCCTTCCGCGATCCCTTCGGCATTCGCCCGCTGTGCATCGGCAAGGGTGCGGATGGCACCCACATGGTGGCCAGCGAATCCGTGGTGCTGGAGGGCACCAGCCACCAGTTTGTGCGCGATGTGCAGCCCGGCGAAGCCGTGTTCATTGCGCTGGACGGTACGGTGCACAGCCAACAGTGCGCGGTGAATCCACAGCTGATGCCTTGCATATTTGAGTTTGTGTACCTGGCCCGCCCGGACTCCGTGATGGATGGCATCTCGGTGTACCAAGCGCGTTTGAACCTGGGTGAGACCTTGGCCAAACGCGTGATCTCCACCGTGCCGCCGAACGAAATCGATGTGGTCATCCCGATCCCCGAATCCAGCCGCCCCAGCGCCGCGCAATTGGCCCAGTTGCTGGGCCTGCCCTACCGCGAAGGCTTTGTGAAAAACCGCTACGTCGGCCGGACCTTCATCATGCCGGGGCAGGGCGTGCGCAAGAAGTCGGTGCGCCAGAAGCTCAACGTGATTGCCAGCGAGTTCAAGGGCCGCAATGTGCTGCTGGTGGACGACTCCATCGTCCGCGGCACGACTTCCAAGGAAATCGTGCAGATGGCGCGCGACGCCGGCGCCCGCAAGGTCTACATGGCCAGCGCTGCACCACCTGTGCGTTACCCCAACGTATACGGTATCGACATGCCTACCAGTAGCGAGCTGGTGGCCCACAACCGCACAGTTGAAGAAGTGCGCGAAATCATCGGTTGCGACGCGCTGATTTACCAGGACGTGGATGGCATGAAAAAAGCGATCGGTGCGCTGGGCAAGAACCTGGCGGGCTTTGATGCCTCCTGCTTTGACGGTGTGTACGTTACCGGGGACATTTCCTCCGACGATATTGCCCGCCTGAACGAAAACCGCGTAGGCGCTGAAGAAGGCCAGGAAGACACCTCCCGCCTCGCTCTGCCCAACCACGCTGACTGACCCTATGAAGCTAACCCACTTACCCGAAGGCCTGCACAACGACACCCTGGCGGTGCGTGCGGCCCTGGAGCGCAGCCAATACGGCGAAAACTCTGAAGCTCTGTATTTGACCAGCGGCTATGTGCAAAACAGCGCGGCCTCCAGCGCCGCGCGCTTTGCCATGGAGGAAGAAGGCTTTACCTACTCCCGGGTAAGCAACCCCACAGTCACCAGCATGGAAATCCGTCTGGCGGCGCTTGAAGGTACTGAAGCAGCGATTGCCACCTCGTCCGGCATGTCGGCCATTCTGTTGCTGGGCATGGCGCTGCTGAAAGCAGGCGACCACGTCATTTGTTCGCAATCGGTGTTCGGCTCGGTCATTCCGATGTTCAGTCGCGAGTTCGCCAAGTTCGGTGTGGAAACCACCTTCGTGTCGCAAACCGATGTTGAAGCGTGGAAGGCCGCTGTTCGCCCCTCCACCAAGTTGCTGTTTGCAGAGACGCCCACCAACCCGCTCACCGAGGTGTGCGACATCCAGGCCTTGGCCGATATCGCACATGGCGCAGGCGCCTTCCTGGCCGTGGACAACTGTTTCGCCACCCCGGTGTTGCAACGTCCGGCCAATTTGGGCGCTGATTTCATCATCCATTCCGGCACCAAGTTTTTGGATGGCCAGGGCCGCGTGATGGCGGGTGCCATTTGCTGTACCCAGAAGCAACGCGACGACATGTTTTTGCCCGTGATCCGCACCTGCGGCATGGTGCTGGCGCCTTTCAATGCGTGGGTGCTGCTCAAGGGCATGGAAACGCTGGCCTTGCGCGTGAAAGCGCAGTCCGAGACGACCTTGGCCTTGGCCCATTGGCTGGAAACTCAGCCGCAAGTCGCTCGGGTGTATTACCCCGGCTTGGCCAGCCACCCTCAGCACGAATTGGCCATGCGCCAGCAGTCCGGTTGCGGTGGCGCCGTGTTGTCGTTTGAAGTGAAGGCACCGGACGTGGAGACCGCGCGGAAAAACGCCTTCCATGTGCTCGACAGCATGCAGGTGCTCTCGCTGTGCACCAACCTCGGGGATACCAAAACGCTGGCGGCGCATCCTGCCAGCACCTCGCACGGCCGCCTTTCGGAAGTGCAGCGCCAAGCGGCCGGCATTGGCCAAGGCCTGATTCGTGTGGCCGTGGGCCTGGACCATATCAATGACATCACCGCCGATTTGGCGCGTGGTTTGCAAACTATCTGACATGAGCAAAATCCGCACTCGTATTGCCCCTTCGCCCACCGGCTTCCTGCACCTGGGCACTGCCCGCACCGCGCTGTATTCCTGGGCCTATGCCCGCCACTTCGGTGGTGAGTTTGTGCTGCGCATTGAAGATACCGACGTGGCCCGCTCCACTCAAGATTCGGTCGATCAGATTCTGGAATCCATGCGCTGGCTGGGGCTGGAGTACGACGAAGGCCCGGTGTACCAGATGCAGCGCCTGGAGCGCTACAAGGCCGTGGTGGAGCAGCTGATTGCAGAAGGCAAGGCCTACTACTGCTACAGCACACCTGAAGAACTGGATGCCGTGCGCGAAGCCAAAAAGGCCCGTGGTGAAAAAGCGCTTTACGACGGCACCTGGCGCCCCGCACCCGGCAAAACCTTGCCGGCCATTCCCGAAGGTGTCAAACCTGTGGTGCGCTTTTGCAATCCGCCGGACGGTGACGTGACCTGGAATGACTTGGTCAAAGGCCCCATCACCATCAGCAACCGCGAGATTGATGACCTCATCATCGTTCGCACCGATGGCATTCCGACCTACAACTTTGCGGTGGTAGTGGACGATTGGGATATGCAGATCAGCCATGTGTTTCGTGGCGATGAGCACATCAACAACACACCGTGGCAGATCAACATCTTCCACGCGCTGGGTGCGCCACTGCCCGAGTTCGGCCACTGCCCCGTGATTCTGGGCGATGACGGCCAGAAGCTGTCCAAGCGCCGTGGCGCAGTGAGCGTGACTGCCTATGAAGAGGGCGGCTACCTGCCCGAAGCCATGTTGAACTACCTGGCCCGCTTGGGCTGGAGCCATGGCGACGAAGAGCTGTTCAGCCGCGAGCAGCTGGTGAGCTGGTTCGACGGTACCCACCTGAACAAGAGCCCCGCGCAATGGGACCCCGCCAAGTTGCTGTGGGTCAATGCCCATTACATCAAGCAGGCGGACAACACCCGCCTCGCCCAGTTGGTGGCAGTGCAACTGGCCAAGCTGGGCGTGGAACTGCCCGCAGAGACGGTGAACACCCACTTGCCCCAACTGTGCGCCTTGCTGAAGGACCGTTGCGACACCACCGTGGCTTTGGCCCAGTGGGCGTCGAAGTTCTATGCCGATGTGCAGGTCGACGCTGCAGAACGGGCCCAGCATGTAACCGATGCCGTGAAGCCGGCCATTGCCACGCTGGCTGAAAAGCTGGCTGCGTGCGCATGGGACAAAGCGTCCATTGCTGGGGTCATCAAGGAAGTGTTGGCTGCACACAGCCTGAAGATGCCGCAACTGGCCATGCCGGTACGTGTGCTGGTCATGGGCACTGCACAAACGCCTTCGCTGGATGCCGTGCTGGAACTCAGCGGCAGAACAAAAGTTTTGGATCGGCTTGCTAAAGCCTGAAAAACTTGTATATAATTTGAGGCTCGGAAGTTGAATGCAAAGCCAGACAAAATTTGGCGGTGTGTTCAGGAAATTGGGGGTATAGCTCAGCTGGGAGAGCGCTTGCATGGCATGCAAGAGGTCAGCGGTTCGATCCCGCTTACCTCCACCAATTCTTCTGAAACGGATACGTTCCAAGGTTTTGACCCTATCGTCTAGAGGCCTAGGACATCACCCTTTCACGGTGAGTACCGGGGTTCGAATCCCCGTAGGGTCGCCAGGTTTTACCGCAAGGTAAACGGCAACAAGTCGGTAACAGCTTCTGCAAGGAAGCGACTTGGCTCCGGGTCGCAAGACACAGAGCGAATGGTTACCGCTACCAGGAGTGGTAGTTCAGTTGGTTAGAATACCGGCCTGTCACGCCGGGGGTCGCGGGTTCGAGTCCCGTCCACTCCGCCAAATTTCGAAAGCCGTTGCATGCAGATGCAACGGCTTTTTTGTTTTCTGCCTCTGTTCTTCTTGGCGTTGCACAATCAAGCCATGTGGATTCATCGACTTTCCCGCACAACCGGTCATCAACGCCTCGTAGTGGGTGCCTGCGTGGGTGCAGGTGTGGCTGTGATCCCAAGTCCTTGGTCCTTGGAACTGCAAGTACTCGTGGCTTGGATCGCAGGCGCCACGGCCTACCTGGTGTTGGCGTGGCGCTTGGCCATGGTGTTTGATGCGGACAGCACGCGCTCACGTGCACAGTCTCAGGACCAGCCCAGCGTGATCTGGTTCAGCCTCTTGCTCTTGTCTGCGTTTGCGAGTGTGGCGGCGATTGCCATGCTTTTGTCCAACAGCCGTGAGATGGCCTTGCTGGCCCGTGTGGGTCATGTGCTGGTGTCTCTGCTGGCGCTGGTGAGCTCCTGGTTGTTGATGCAATGCATCTTTGCCTTCCGCTATGCGCATCTGTACTACCAGACCGAGCTCAAAGGCCACCCCGCGGGTGGTGGGCTGCAGTTTCCGGGTGTTCTGCCACCGGACTATTTCGATTTTTTGTACTACGCCCACGTGGTGGGCATGACGTCCCAGGTGTCTGATGTGGTGGTGACCTCCCGGCCCATGCGCCACCTCACCCTGCTGCACAGTCTGGCGGCCTTTGCCTTCAACATGATGGTCTTGGCCTTGAGTGTGAACGTGATGGCCGGGCTGCTTTAGTCCCCCGGCGGCAAGGGCGCTTTACCCCACGACAACAAGCCCGTGGAGAGCGAAGTGCCCAGCATGATGACCGCCCCGCACAGGCCCATCCACAGGGTGACCGATTCACCAAGCAGCATGACGCCGTACAGGATGGCGAACACCGGAATGGCATAGGTGACGGACAGGGCGCGCGAGGGGCCAGTGCGCTCGATCAGCCTGAAAAAAATCACATAGGCCAAGCCGGTGCACACCACGCCCAGCGCAATCACTGCGCCCCAGGCCTGCAAGGGCGCGGGGTTCGTAGGCCACGCCCAAAGGGTCAAAGGCAACAAGGCCAAGGAAGCCCCCAACTGGCTGCCGGTTGCGAGCACCAAAGACGGTACGCCCGGCAAAAAACGGCGGGTGAAGCTGGCTGAAATGCCATAGAACAGGCAGGCCGTTAAACAGGCAATCACGGCCAAGGCGCTGGAGCCTGCCCCGGAAGCACCGGCGGCGTCACGGTTCAGTGCCAACAGGGCCACCCCCACAAAGCCAACCACCAGACCCAGCACGCGGGAGCCCTGCAATTTGTCTCCCAACCACCACCATGCGATAGCGGCACCGAACAAGGGCACGGTGGCGTTGAGCAGGGCCGACAAGCCGGTGGAAATGGACAGCAGCGCCCAGGAAAGGCAGGCAAAAGGTATCGCGGAGTTCAGCACCCCCACGGTAAAGCATAACTTCCAATGGCGGCGCAGAGCGGGCAACTGGCCTCGCAGCGTGAGCAAGGGCAGAAGAAACAGGCTGGCAATACACACACGCAAACCCGCAGTGGGCAATGCACCAAACGCCTTGCCGCTGGTGCGCATGAACAAGAAGGACGCGCCCCAAATGGCGGCCAGCAGCACAAAATCGAAAACCCACGTCTTGGCGGCGGGCGAGGGTGGGGTGGTGGGGTTGACGCTCACTCAGGGCTTTCGTTGTTCGAGGTTCAGTAATGCTGCCTTGCGGTCCAGGCCACCGGCATACCCGGTCAGGCTGCCGTTGCTGCCCAGCACGCGGTGGCAGGGCACCACGATGCTCAAGGGGTTACGCCCCACCGCAGCAGCCACCGCACGTACGGCGGCAGGCTTGCCGATCTGCTGACTCAAGGTGGAGTAGCTGATGGTAACGCCGCAGGGTATCGCCAATAGCGCTTGCCAGACGGTTTGCTGAAATACGGTCCCGCTGCTGAAGTCCAGCGTCATTGAAAAACGGGTTTGCTCACCGGCGAAGTAGGCGGCCAGTTGCGACTGCGCTTCCTTGGTACTCGGATGAGGTGCGAATGGCAGTCCGGCGATATCCGGGTAGTGCTTCTGCGCATCGAACCAGACGCCGAGCAGTCCGGCATCATGGCCCGCGAGCAGCATGGGGCCCAATGGGCTGATCCAGCGGGACAGGCGTGCGGTAGTGGGAATTTTCATGAAGTAGGCCTCTGGCGCTCGTGGAATATGCGCGAATAGCTATGTTTTTGATAGTGAATGCCACGCCCGTACGGTGGCATAACCCCGCCACGGCCGCCAGCGTTGTGAGAGCGCATCTGCCGCAGCGGCCGGGTTGCTGGCTTCTCGCACGCCCAATGCGGACTGCAGCGCCACATCACCTGAAGGAAAAGCATCCGGCCAGCGCAGCGCCCGCAAGGCGATGTAGTGCGCGGTCCATGCGCCAATACCGGGCAGAGACTGAAGCTTCGCCATGGTGGCCGGTACATCACTACCTGGCTGTAAGTTCAGGGCGCCCGACTGCACCGCCTGCGCCAGGGAGAAGATGGCTTGCTGACGTTGTTTGACGATCCCTAAGCTGCCCAAAGCATCGGGCGACATGGCGGCGAGCGAGGCAGCGTCGGGGAAGCAGAGCGCCAAACCTTGGGGCGCATTCGTTAAGGTGGCGCCGCAATGCGACACCAGCCGTTCGGTCAAGGTGCGGGCTGCTTTGACGGTGATCTGTTGGCCCAGGATGGCGCGCACCGCCAGTTCCAGGCCGTCCATGGTGCCGGGTACCCGCATGCCTTCGGTGTGGGGGAAGTCCGCGCACAGCAGCACGTCCACCGCAGCCGGGTCGGCATCCAGATCCAGCCAGGCGTGCATGCGCTGGAGCACCACCGGTAAGGCGCTGGCCAGTGACTCGCTGATGAGTAGCTGCACGCGATGCTGATCAGGCATCCACTGCGCTTCGACCCAACCGCGAAGCGTGGTGCTTTTGTGTTGGAGGCTGACAGTGCGCCGGATCAAGCCCTGTCCCGGATCCACCCACTCCATGCCTGCAATGGCACGTTGCGCGAAAAAATTCAGCAGGTGCTGGACGTTGAAGGGCGGGCGGTAGGCCGCTTGGAAACGGAAAACTGCAGCCTCAGTCGCCAGACCATACGGCGCATCGGAACCTTTTCGGGTTCCAAGTTGGGCGGCCTGGGAGTCGGAACGCATCGCCTTGCGCAGTGCCGTGGGTTGCAAGCGGTAGTGCTGCACAAAGGCCGCATTGAAGCGGCGCACGCTGGCAAATCCGCTGAGGGCGGCCACATCGGCCACGGGTAGCTGCGTGTCGGTGAGCAGCTGCTTGGCAGTCAAAAGGCGGCGCGTTTGCAGGTAGCTCAGCGGTGTGAGGCCCCAGTGCGCCTCGAAGATGCGGCGTAAATGCCGGTCGCTGATACCCAGCCTGGCCGCTATGGCAACGATGCCGGGGCTGTCATCAGCCTGCGTGGCGTGCTCGATCAGGTCCGCCGCTTGCAGGGCGAGCAGGGCACTGGCGTCCTGCGTAGTCCAGTGCAGGGCAGCACTCTGCGCAGGTGCAAGTTCGGGGCGGCAGCGCAGGCAGGGGCGAAAGCCTGCAGCTTCGGCCTGGGCCGCACGCTCAAAAAAGCGGCAGTTTTCGACCTTGGGGGTGCGCACCCGGCACACCGGCCTGCAGTAAATGCCCGTGCTCGTCACCCCGGTGAAAAAGCGCCCGTCAAACCGTGCATCCCGCGCCTGCAGTGCCAGATAGCGGCCGGCGTCGTCGGCGGTCGTCGCGGACACGGGTTTGGCGGTGGGCAAGGCGGAGGGCATGAGGGGGATGATACGCAGCGAAGCGTGCCAAAGTAGCCGTTTCCGGACATGTGCCTGCCGCCTACAATCCAGCCCACCCGCCAGAAGGCGGTATTGGCTTCTTCCATAACCTTGCGCTGCATGCACCTGTCCCCCCGAATTTTCAAAGCCTACGACATCCGCGGCACCGTGCCTTCCACGCTGTCGCCGGAGGTGGCGCATGTGCTGGGCTGTGCCTTCGGTGCGCTGGTGCGCGAGCAGGGTGGCGGTGCGGTAGCCGTGGGCCGGGATGGACGCCTGAGCAGCCCTGCTTTGGCAGAGGCGCTGATTTCTGGCCTGTCAGTCGCGGGCGTGCAGGTGATAGACATCGGCCTGAGCACCACGCCCCAGCTGTATTTCGCGACTCACACCCTGTGCCCGCACGGCATCCAGGTGACCGGCAGCCACAACCCCAAAGACGACAACGGCTTCAAGATGGTGCTGCACCGCCAGGCCTTGTATGGCGATGCCGTGCAGGATTTGCGCAAGCGCATGGAGGGGCTGCTGGCGAGCGGGCCGGACAGTGAGACAGCCTTGCCCGCAGAGCCGGTGCAGGTGACCGAGGTGCTGGCCGCCTACCTTGAACGCATAGTCCAAGACATTCAACTGGCCCGCCCCATGAAAGTGGTGCTGGACAGTGGCAACGGCGTGGCCGGCGCCAGCGCGCCTGCAGTGCTGCGCGCCATCGGCTGCGAGGTGCAGGAACTGCACAGCGCGGTGGACGGGCATTTTCCTCACCACCACCCTGACCCCAGCCGCCCCGAGAACCTGGCGGACCTGGTGCGCGCTTTGCGCGAAGGCGATGCCGAGATGGGCTTGGCTTTGGATGGTGATGGCGACCGCGTGGCCGTGGTCACTCGCGATGGAACAACCATCCATACCGATCGCCAGTTAATGTTGTTGGCTCCCGATGTGCTGGCTCGCCACCCCGGTGCGGCAGTAGTGTTCGATGCCAAATGCAGCCAAGGCCTGGCCCCCGCGATAGAAGCTGCTGGCGGTGTGCCGGTGATGGACCGTACCGGCCACTCGCTGATCAAAGCCAAGATGCGCACCTTGAATTCGCCCCTGGGCGGCGAGATAAGCGGCCATTTGTTTTTCGGCGACCGTTGGTTCGGCTTTGATGACGGTACTTATGCTGCTTGTCGCCTGCTCGAAATCTTGAGCCGAAGCGCAGACGCCAACGCCGTGCTGCACGCGCTGCCGGACAGCCACATCACCCCCGAGCTTCACATCGCCTGCCAGGAGGGTGAAGCCCATGCGCTGGTGGAGCAGTTACTGGCCACACTTACATTGGAAGCAGATGCCCGCCTCAATACCGTGGACGGCCTGCGCGTGGACTGGCCTGACGGTTTCGGCCTGCTGCGCGCGTCCAACACCACCCCGGTGCTGGTGATGCGCTGCGAAGGCCGCACGCCCGAAGCGCTGGCCCGCATTCAGACCCTGCTGATGGAATGGGTGCGACGCATCCAGCCTCATGCCGCATTGGTGGAGGCTTCGCATTGAAAGCGCCTCAAAAAATTCTGATCGTCAAGCTCTCGTCCCTGGGCGATGTGGTGCACACCATGCCTGCAGTACAAGACCTGCGCGCGGCCTTTCCCCGTGCCCGCATCGACTGGGTGGTGGAGCGCGGCTTTGCGCCGCTGGTGGCGCGCTGCGAAGGCGTGGCGCGTGTGATTCCGTGCGATATCCGCATCTGGAGCAAAAAACCATTTGCCGCTGCAACCCGCGCCGCCTGGCGCAGCTTCAAGGCCGACCTGCAGCAAGACGCCTATGACGCAGTCATTGACCTGCAGGGCCTGAGCAAGTCCGCGCTGGTGGCCTGGCTGGCTCGCACTACGCCGGACGGGCGCCGCTATGCCATGGCCAACCAGACCGAAGGCTCGGGCTACGAGGCGCCTACGCGCTGGGTGGCAGACACGGCCATTGCGCTGGAAGCCCACGTGCATGCAGTGGAGCGCGGCCGTTTGCTGTGTGCCAAGGCGCTGGGCTACACACCCGCGGATGCACTGCGCTTCGGGCTGGTAGGCCAATCCAAGGCCCTGAGCGCGCCGCTGCCCAAACACGTGGGCCATGCCGACAACCCCTTCGTGCCCCGCAAGCCGCTGGTGGCGCTGGTGCACGGCACCTCGCGGGTTGACAAGGAGTGGCCGCTGGAGCACTGGATTGCGCTGGGCCGCCGATTGAATGATGCCGGCTTTGGCGTGTCCTTGCCCCACGCGGGCGCCCGCGAGCTGGCCACCAGCCAAGCCATTGCAGCCGGGCTCGACGAGGCCTGGGTGCTGCCCGCCGTGGCGCTGGATGTGCTGACCGACACCTTGGCCCACTGCGCGGGCGTGGTGGGTGTGGACAGCGGGGTGAGCCATATCGCTGTGGCGCTGGACTTGCCCCACGTGCAGATCTACAACTTTGATACCGCTTGGCGTACCGGTCCGGCGGCGCTGGATGCACGCGGCAAGCCCGCGCGGCAATGTAGCGTGTACGCACAGCCCTGCCCTGAGGTGGAGTCCGTGTGGTCGGCCTGGGAGGCGCTGGCGACACCGGTGCTCAGCCGCTGAATCTGGACCCACCCACCATGATGATGCGCGCCCTCTATTCCCTGCTGACCTATGCCGTCCAACCCTGGGTGCGGCGCAAACTGGCCCGCCGTGCCCAGGTAGAGCCGCTGTATGGCGAATGGGTAGAAGAGCGATTTGGCTGTTACGGCGATGCGGTTCACTTTGCCCCGCAACCGGCATCCGCTGCGGGTGGCGCACCGGTGGTCTGGCTTCACGCCGTGTCGCTGGGCGAAACCCGCGCTGCTGCGGTGTTGCTGGCCCGTTTGCGCGAAGCTTTGCCCGGCATGCGCCTGTTGCTGACCCACGGCACCGCGACGGGTCGTGAGGCCGGCAAGGCCTTGTTGCAACCGGGTGACGTGCAGGTCTGGCAGCCCTGGGACACGCCTGCGGCGGTGGGCCACTTTTTGGCGCGGTTCCGGCCCAATATCGGCTTGCTGATGGAGACCGAAGTTTGGCCCAATCTGGTGGCCGGCTGCGCACAGTGCGGCGTGCCCCTGTGTTTGGTCAACGCCCGCATGAGCGACAAAACCTACAAAGAGTCTTTGCGCCTGCGCTGGCTGGCTGGCCCCGCGTATCGTGGCCTGCATGCGGTGTGGGCCCAGAGCGAAGCGGATGCGCAGCGCCTTCGCTCCTTGGGTGCGACTGTGCAGGGGGTGCTGGGCAATTTCAAGTTCGACGCTACGCCCGACGCCGCGCTGCTGGCCCAAGGCCGCGCCTGGCGCGCTGGCGCAGGTCGCCCGGTGCTGATGTTTGCCAGCTCACGGGAAGGCGAAGAGCAGATGCTGCTCGATGTTTTGAAGCAAAAATGGCCTATAGCGCCCGTGGAATATGCGCGAGCAGCTCCTGAAAAAATAGCAAATCTATCGGGCCAAAGAACCGGCTTGCCGTTCCAGCTGCTGGTGGTGCCACGCCATCCGCAGCGTTTCGCAGAAGTTGCGCAGCTGTTTGCCGATGCCGGTTACTCCGTGTCCCGCCGCAGCCAATGGGGCGAAGCGCCAGAGACAGCGGACGTGTGGGTGGGCGACTCGCTGGGCGAAATGGCGCTCTACTTCGGCTTGGCCCATGTGGCTTTGCTGGGCGGCAGCTTTGCACCACTGGGCGGGCAGAACCTGATCGAGGCGGCGGCCTGCGGTGTGCCGGTTTTCATGGGGCCGCACCTTTTTAACTTCACCGAAGCCTCCACGCTGGCGGCAGAGGCAGGCGCCGCGCTTCGGTGCGAAGACATTGCCCATGCGGTGGCTGAAGCAGCTGCAACGGCGGGTGATACCGCCCGCTTGCAACGCATGCAGGACGCCGCCTTGGGTTTGGGTGCTGCGCACCGGGGCGCGGCAGTGAAAACGGCCACCGAAGTGGCCGCTGTGCTTACGCGCACACGGCGCTGAGCTTCTCCGCGAAGTACTTGAAGTCCGGTGTCGCTTTGCCTGGCACCTTGGCCAGGTCGTCATAGCGGCGCAGGCGCACCGCCTCTTCGGCAAAGGGTTGGGCGATAAAGCTTTGCAACTCCGCTTCGCTGAACGGGCCACCTTGGAGTTCCAAGCTGCGCTGGGAACCTTCGGAGAGTGCAGCCCAGTAGCTGGGTTCTGTGGCGCACAGGTAGCGTTTGGCATCCACATGCAGGCGTATGGGCTCCAGCACGGCATCGGGCAACAGCGCACGCAAAAACGGCAGCGCCACATACTGGTGCAGGTCGTCTTTCTCTTGGGTGTCGTCCATGACGCCGTCACGCTCGGCTGCAATCAGGTGGCCGATGTCGTGCAGTAGCGCTGCGACTACGGTCTCGATGCTCTCGCCAGCCTGCTCCGCCAGCAGGGCGCATTGCAGGGCGTGCTCCATCTGGTTCACTGGCTCGCGGCCGTATTGGCTGCCCGCACGCTTGTCAAACAAGGCGGCGATGTCTTCCATGTCCAATGCCATATCAGTCTCCTCAGACCAGGGCTTTGCGGATGCGGGCGGACACCAGATCGATGATGCTTACCGTAGCCACGATGATGATCATGACGGCACAGGTTTCTGCGTACTGGAAGCCGCGGATGATTTCCCACAGCACCACGCCGATGCCCCCGGCTCCGACCATGCCCACCACGGACGCGGAGCGCACATTGCTCTCAAAGCGGTACAGCGTGAAGGAAATCCACAAGGGCATGACTTGCGGAATGACGCCGTAGATGATTTCGTGCAGCGCGGTAGCCCCTGTAGAGCGAATGCCTTCCACCGGTTGGGGGTCTATGGCTTCGACTGCCTCCGAGAACAGCTTGGCCAGCACGCCGCTGGTATGAATCCACAGCGCCAGCACACCGGCAAACGGGCCCAGGCCTACGGCCACCACAAACAGCATCGCAAACACCATCTCATTGATGGCACGGGTGGCGTCCATGAGGCGGCGCATCGGCTGGTAGACCCACCAGGGCACGAGGTTGGCCGAGGCCAACAGCGCCATGGGAATGGCTGTTACTACTGCAAGGGCAGTGCCCCAGAGGGCGATCTGCAAGGTGACCAACATTTCTTGCACGTAGTTGCGCCAGTCACCGAACTTTGGGGGGAAAAAGTCTGCCAGGTAAGTGGCCATGTTGCCGGAGTCGCGGACCAGGTCGGCGGGGCGCATGTCTGCGCCCTTCCATGAGATAGCGAGCAGGGCCAGCAACAAGGCCCAAGAGAGGTGCCACCCCAGACCTTGCTTCGAGGCAGCGGCGCCAACCGTAGCGGGCAGGCGGGGCGTCACAGTGGGGGCCGGGGTGGTGGACATCACTTCAGCTCAGCGAGTTTCTTGTCCAGCTCAGCCAGCTGGCGCTTCTTGTCGTCTTCAGCCAGGGTGGTGTCGGCTTCCACCTTGGTGCGCTTGCTGAACATGTCGAGCTGGCGGATCGGCAGCAACTGGCTGTTGTTGGATTCCTTGAAGGTGGACCAGTTCAACTTGGCCATGATTTCGCGCTCCGCAGGGCTGGTCTTGCCGTAGCCGGTGAAGAAGGCCTTGAGCTTGGCCTTGGTAGCGTCGGGCAGGTCCTTGCGCCACACCAAGGGGTCGGAGGCAATCAATGGAGAAGTCCAGACCACGCGCAATTCCTTGACCTTTTCGGGCATGGTTTTTTCCAGCTTGGCCAGGGTCTCGCTGTTGTTGGTGGCCACGTCCACTTGCTTGTTGGCCACAGCCATGGCGTTGGTTTCGTGGTTGGCAGAGCGGGCGACTTTGAAGGCGCTCTTGGTGTCCACATTGTTCTTGGCGAACACGTAGTAACCGGGCACCAGGAAGCCGGAGGTGGAGTTCGGGTCACCGTTGCCGAAGTTCAAGTTCTTGGCGTTCTTGAGCACGTCGTCCACCGACTTGAGGGCGCTGTCGCGGTGCACGATCAGGTGGGAGTAGTAGCCTTCGGTGCCGTCGATGTTGACGACTTTGGCAAACACTTCACCGTTGGCACGGTCCACCGCTTCCATGGCGGACTTGTTGCCGAACCAGGCGAACTGCACTTTGTTGAAGCGCATGCCTTCGATCACGCCGGCATAGTCCGGGGCAAAAAATGCATTGACCTTGAGGCCGGTTTGCTGGGTCAGTGCGTCCAGCACCGGTTGCCATTGCTGTTTGAGTTGCTGGGACGATTCGGTCGAGATGATGCCGAAGTTCAGTTCCTGTGCACCGGCTGCGGGTGCCAGCAGGCCGAGGCTGATAGCGGCGACCGAGGTCGCCCAGATTTTTTTCAACATGGAAAGCTCCTGAAAAGGTTGGCAGGGAAGGTCAAGCGGTCTGCGCCACCGGGCTGCCCCAAGGGGCAGACGGCACGAGTACCGGGGAAGTGGCAGGACGTTGCGCATCCGCCAGAATTTCGTCGGCCTGCACGCCATAGAGTTCGCGCAGCAGATCGGGGGTGAGGGCACTGGCGGGGCCGTCATAGACCACACAGCCCTGGTTCAGGGCTACCACGCGAGGGCAGTACTTGAGTGCCATATCGACCTGATGCAGCGACACGATCACGGTGCAGCGGTCTTCACGGTTGATGCGGGCCAGAATCTCCATCACCTTGCGGGAGGACTCCGGGTCCAGCGAGGCAATCGGCTCGTCCGCGAGCACCACTTTCGCGCCTTGCACCAGCGTGCGGGCAATGGCGGCGCGTTGCTGCTGGCCGCCCGACAAGGTGGAGGCACGCTGGGCGTGGCATTCGGCAATGCCCACACGTTGCAGCGCCTCGATGGCCTGTGCGCGTTCCTGTTCGGTGAACCAGCGCAGCAGCCCGCGCCACAGTGGCATGCGGTGCAGCAAACCCACCAACACATTGACCTGGACCGGCAGTCGGTCCACCAAGTTGAATTGCTGGAACACAAAGCCGATGCGGGCCCGTACCTGGCGGATGTTGCGGTGCACCCGGCCGCCCTGCTGCACGCAGCAGCCATCTACCTCGATCAAGGAGCCCGGCCCCGCGTCCGCCGATACCAAGCCAGCCATGTGGCGCATGAGCGTGGATTTGCCGGACCCCGAAGCACCGATCAAAGCCACCATCTCACCCTGTGCCACGGTGAGGTTGATGTTGTTCAGCGCGTGCTTGCCGTTGGCAAAGTGTTTGTTGAGTTGTTCAATACGGAGTGCGTGGTGCATGGCTTCTCCTCAATTTGTCTAGACAGATTCAGTGTCCGGCGGTGGGGTGACGTTTTGATGAAACTTCAGGGAAATTTGTATGACGCAAGGCGCCCTTACAGCACCCGCCGGCCTTCACGCCAGACGGCGCGCACTACGGGGTGTTCCTGCCCGCCCGGCAGGGTCGCCATGCGCACCTGGATCAGGTCGGCACGCAAGCCCGCAGCGATAGCTCCCCGGTCGCTCAGGCCTGTGGCCAGGGCCGGCGTACGGCTGACGGTGGCCACGGCTTGTGGCAGCGTCATCAGGCCATCGCGCACCAGGCGCATCGCCCCGCTGAGCATGCTGCCCGGCACATAGTCGGACGACAAAATGTCCAGCAGCCCCAGCTTGGCCAGGTCTGCCGCAGCGACATTGCCGGAGTGGGAGCCGCCGCGCACTACATTGGGCCCGCCCATGACGGTGCGCAAGCCGCGCGCACGCGCTTCCTGGGCTGCCGCCACGGTAGTGGGGAACTCCGACATACTGGCACCTTCGGCATGCGCCTGCTCCACGTGTGCCACGGTGGTGTCATCGTGGCTAGCCAGCGCAATGCCGTTGCTGCGGCAGTGGTCCACAAAGTAGGCGCGGTGTGGTTCTGCGTATTTGGCCTGCAGCTCGTTGGCCTGCGCGACCTGCTGCTCAAACTTCTGCTGGCTCCATCCCTTTTTGCCGGTGTAGTAGGTGCGAGCCTGCTCAATGTCTTCCCACTGGCGTTGGCCCGGTGTGTGGTCCATGAGCGAGATCAGGGACAGGCGCGGGTGACCCAGAAACGGCGCAAAGAGTTCAATGGTGTTGGGGGCTGGAAGTTCGCAGCGCACATGCAAGTGGTGGTCTGCCCGTAATAGGCCTTGCGCATGGCAGGCATCGATAATTTGAAGAACACCGCTCCATGCACTGCCGCGCAGGCTTTCCGTGTCGGCCTCGCCCACGCCCAGAGCATCGAACACGGTGGTAATGCCCGCGGCGGCTACTTCGGCGTCGTGCGCCATGAGCGCTGGCAGTTCCGCCCAATAGACCTTGGGCCGGGGCATGAGGTGGCGCTCGAAGTTGTCAGTGTGCATTTCCACCAGGCCGGGCAGCAGGTAGTCGCCTTCCAGATCGATGGCATCCGCTGCTTGCGAGCGACCAGATTGAATTTCGGCAATGTGGCCGTCCTGTGCCAGCAGGCTGCCTGCCAGCACTTCGTCGGCCAGCACCAGGCGTGCGTTGGTGAACAAGGATGAAGTGCTCATGCGGCCTGGCTCCGGAACTGGGTGACGTCGATATGGCGGGTGGCTACGGCGCGGCCTACCTCGGCATCGTGAAATATTCCTACCACCGCAGCGCCACGGGCAATGGCCTCGCGGATCAGGGTGATGACGGTGTCGGTATTGGCCGCATCCAGCGACGCAGTGGGTTCGTCCAGCAGCAGCAAGGGCCGCGGCTTGATCATGTTGCGGGCGATGTTGATGCGCTGCTGCTCCCCGCCGGAAAAGGTCGCCGGGGGCAGGTGCCACAGCCGCTCAGGAATGCGCAAGCGGGTCAGCCAGCGGCCGGCTTCCTCCCGCGCTGCAGCCACAGCTTGCGGGTCGTTGGCTGTGTCCTCTAGCAGGGACTCTGCCACCACATCGATGGCCGGTACCCGCGGTATCACGCGCAGGAACTGGCTCACATAGCCGATGGTCTCCTTGCGCATGCGCACCAGCTCACGCGGTGTGGCGCTGGTCATGTCGATGGTGCGGCCACGCGCGTCGGTCACGGCAATTTGACCGGTGCTGGCGCGGTAGTTGGCGTAGATCATTTTCAGCAGCGTGCTTTTGCCCATACCGGAGGGGCCGTCCAGGACCACGCATTCGCCGGCATGCACCGCAAAACTGGCGTCCGACATGACTGCCAGCTCCGCGCCGGATTGGTGGTGCAGGGTAAAGCGCTTGGCCACCCCCTGGAGTTGCAACAAGGGTGTGCTCATGGCTGTAGTACCGAGGAAACGAGAAGTTGGGTGTAAGGGTGCTGGGGGTCGTCCAGCAGCTGGTCGGTCAGGCCGGATTCCACCACGCGGCCACGCTGCATCACCATCATGCGGTGGGCCAGCAGGCGAGCCACGGCGAGGTCGTGCGTCACGATGATGGCGGCGAGCTGCATGCCCTGAGTGAGCTGGCGCAGCATGTCCAGCAAGCGTGCCTGCACCGACACATCCAGACCGGAGGTCGGCTCATCCATAAACACCAGGCGTGGCTCGGTGACGAGGTTGCGGGCGATCTGCAAGCGCTGGCGCATGCCGCCCGAAAAAGTGCGGGGCGTGTCGTCCATGCGGGCGGGGTCGATCTCGACGCGGCTCAGCCACTGTGCTGCGGTGGCACGCAGGTGCGCGTAGTTACGCTCGCCCAGGCCCATGAGGCGCTCGCCCACATTGGCACCGGCCGACACATCCATGCGCAAACCGTCAGCGGCGTTCTGGTGCACAAAGCCCCAGTCGGTGCGGGCCAGCAGGCGCTGCTGCGCTTCGGTCATCAAAAACACTTCCTGCAGGCCCGCTTCACGGGTGCAGTACTGCACGCTGCCGGCGTCCGGCTTGGCGCGGGCGGCGATGGCGTTGAGCAGGGTGGATTTGCCCGAGCCGGACTCGCCCACCACGGCCAGCACTTCGCCGGGCCAGAGGTCAAAGGACACATCGTGCAAGGCCACGCGGTCTCCATAGCGCTTGCTGATGCCGCGCACCTGCAGCAAAGGTGTAGAGGGGGCGGTGTGCATGTCAGGGCTCCATCACAAAGCTCAGGCCGTGCTGTTGAAAGCCCAGCGATTCGTAAAACGCATGCGCGTCTTTGCGCTTGCGGTTGGAAGACAGGGCCAGCTTGTAGCAACCGGCCTCTTTGGCCAGCTGCAGGGCGTGGGCCATCATCTGGCGGCCTATGCCCTGACCCTGGCAGGCTCTATCGACCACCACGTCTTCGGCAATGGCGGAAGGCGCGCCACGGTGTGCCAGGTTGTGCATGACCAGCAGCGCGTATGTGCCCACCACCGCATCCTCCCGCAGGGCGACGAACAGGCGGTAGTTGGGGTAGCGCGCAAACTGCGCGAAGACAGCCTTGGCCTCGTCTTCGTTCAACACGACTCCATTGTCCAAGTCCGGCTGGGCATACAGGGCCAGCACGTCCGGCAGATCGGCTTCGACAGCCTGGCGGATGTCAACGCTCATGCAGTCTCTCCTGTGGGCCCTTGCTCTGCTTGCGCAGCTTGGCGGGACTGGCAGTAGTCCGAGTCCGAGCACACGTGCATGCGGGCACCGGCGTCGTCGGTGATCACTTCATCCAAGAAGCTGTCGGTCGCGCCACACAGGGCGCAGGCGCTGTCCCACTTCTGCACTTCAAAGGGGTGGTCTTCAAAGCCCAGGCTTTCTACGGCGGTGTAGGGCGGCACGGCGTAGATGCGCTTTTCGCGGCCTGCGCCAAAGAGCTGCAAGGCCGGGTTCATGTGCATCTTGGGGTTGTCGAACTTGGGGATGGGCGAGGGTGCCATCAGGTAGCGCTGGTTCACCATGACCGGATAGTCGTAGGTGGTGGCGATGTGGCCGTAGCGCGCAATGTCTTCGTAGAGCTTCACATGCATGAGGCCGTACTCCGCCAGCGCATGCAGAGTGCGGGTCTCGGTTTCGCGCGGCTCCAGCCGTTGCAGCGGCTCGGGCACGGGCACCTGGTACACGATGACCTGGCCTTCGGTGAGCGGCGTCTCGGGGATGCGATGGCGGGTCTGTATCAGCGTGGCCTCCGCCGTGCGGGTGGTGGTTTGCACGCCGGCCGTACGCTGGAAGAAGCGGCGAATGTTGACCGCATTGACGGTGTCGTCAGAACCCTGGTCAATGATCTTGAGGACTTCATCCGGGCCGATGACTGCGGCGGTGACCTGAATGCCGCCGGTCCCCCAGCCATAGGGCAAGGGCATTTCGCGGGAACCGAAGGGCACCTGGTAGCCGGGGATGGCTACCGCCTTCAGGATGGTGCGGCGGATCATGCGCTTGGTGCGCTCATCCAGGTACGCGAAGTTGAAGTGCTGCTGCATCTCGTCCGCGGTGTGGCCGGTATCCGGCAAGGTGGTTTCCAGGCGGGCGTTCATGGGGTGGTGTCCTCCACAGCGGCGGCGCGCATTTTGCGAATCAGTTCCAGCTCGGACTGGAAGTCCACGTAGTGCGGCAATTTCAGGTGTTGCACAAAGCCGGAAGCCTCCAGGCTGTCGCTGTGCGACAGCACAAATTCCTGCATTTGTGCAGGTGACTCAATGGCCTCGCCCAGCTCATCCGCGCGCAACGCACGGTCCACCAGACTCATGGCCATGGCCTTGCGCTCGCAGTGGCCGAAAGACAGGCCGTAGCCACGCGTGAACTGCGGGGGTTCGGTCTTGCTGCCGGCGAACTGGTTGACCATTTCGCATTCGGTGATTTCGATGTCGCCGATGGAAATGGCAAAGCCCAGCTCTTCCGGCTCAATCTCCACCGCCACGCTGCCAAAGCGCACCTCGCCCACAAAGGGGTGACTGTGGGCGTAGCCGCGCTGGGTGGAGTACGCCATGGAGAGCAAGAAGCCTTCGTCCGCGCGAGCCAGGTTTTGCAAGCGGGTGGCACGGGCTGCCGGGAAGCGCAGGGGCTCGCGGGTCAGGTCCACGGGCGCTGGATCACCCGGCGGAATGGGGCGGGTTTCGATCAGCCCCTCGTCATTGAGCAGATCGACCACACGCGGGGTAATGGGTGTTTGCGTACCGGCCACGGATGCCGCAGGCACGCTGCTTACCGGCGTGCGGCCTTCGGCCAGCAAGGTGAAGTCCAGCAGGCGCTGGGTGTAGTCATAGGTGGGGCCCAGTACCTGTCCGCCGGGCAAGTCTTTGAAGGTGGCCGAGATGCGGCGATCCAGCTGCATGCGTTCGGTTTTCAAAGGTACGGTGCTCCCCAGACGGGGCAAGGTGGCGCGGTAGGCGCGCACCAGAAAGATGGCCTCCACCAGATCACCACTGGCTTGCTTGATGGCGAGGGCCGCGAGCTCGGGGTCGTGCACCGAGCCTTCGTTCATCACCCGGTCCACGGCCAGTTTGAGTTGCTCACGGATTTGCGCAATGCTGAGCTCCGGCAACGCCGGGTCGCCACGGCGCTGGGCAGCCAGCAGCTCGTAACTGTTGAGGATGGCAGTTTCCCCGCCTTTGACGGCTACGTACATCTTCAGCGTCCTCCTGGAGTTGCTATGCGCGTGGTACGCGGCAGGCCTGCCAGATGGTTCTCGCTGGCCAGAAACACATCTACTCCACGCGGGAAGCGCGCCTGGTTGGCGGCCCACTGACTGGTGAAGTCAGGCGGCAGGCCCTGCACGGTGAGTGCTTGGGTGCTTTGGATGCCGGGGCCGCTGAGCTCCCAAGCACCGTCCTCATGGGCAGAAGTCAGACTTGCCACATCGATCACGCAGGTGGCGGATTGGTCGGGGTAGGCGTCAGAGCCTTGTTCCAGTTCGTGCAGGGCGGGAATGGCATCGCCTTGCGCGACCCAGACGAAGGCAGCGTCTGCGGCTGATGGCACCACGGTGCAGCCGGTATGGAATTGCAACCAGAGCGCGGCAGGGCCGGAGGCCAAGCGTGGTGAAAGCCAGACGCGGCAATCCGAATCCAGCATTGCGAGCAGAAAGGCGGCTGAGGCCGGGTGAGCACCTTGTGGCACTTGTGCGTCGTTGGGCACTGCGATGCAGCGGCCGGGGTGCGACAGGGCTTGAAGGGCCTGTCGGAACACGGCCTGGCTGCCCAACGCTTCGTGGCTGAAGCCGGCACCCAAGGTGCTGAGGTCGGGGGTGTTCATTCCTGGTCTCCTTCGTCATCTTCGCCGCCGGATTCACGCGCCACGGTGAAGAACTCCACCTTGGTGCTTTGTGCTTTGGCGTGGCGCTGTGCGCTGTGCAGAGCCAGGTGGCGGCGCACGGGTTGGAGCAACTGCTCGTTCAGCGCGTCGTGGTGGGCTGGGTCCTGCAGCAGGGCATCGGCTGCAGCGGCGAGGTGGGCCTTGCGGCGCGAGCGACCCAGCACATACGCCACGCCCACGGTGTGGCCGGAGGCCGCAGAGGCGGAGGGAAGACGCAGCGCGCAGCGGGTGACGGTGACTTCACCGAGGTTAAAGCGTTCACCAGTAGCGCCTGCACGGCCCTGCACCATGTAAAGCCCGGTTTCGGGCTGACGCAGCCATTGCGGGGCTTGCTCTGCATACGGGGCGAGTGCGGATTCGAGGAGGTCCAGTGGGGCTCTGGACAGCAGCGCCATCCAGTCCGGGCGGGTGGTGTGCCGGGGCGGTCCGTCATTGTCAAATGCGTGAAACATCGCAGTGGTACCCTGAAAGTTGTATAGACAAATTTAGAATCTGTCCGCAGCTTATCCAGCGGGTATGTAGGTTTCATGACAAGCATCACTTCCATCGACGCAGCCGCAGAAAGCGGCACCAAAGAGAGTTTCTGGACGCGCATCGCCTCCGATATTGCTGATGCCATCGGACGCGGTGCCTACCGCCCGGGGCAGCGCCTGCCGTCGGAACATGCGCTGGCGGAACAGTTCGGAGTCAACCGGCACACCATCCGCCGTTCGCTGGCGAGCCTGTCCAGCCAAGGGCTGGTGCGCATCGCTCAGGGCAGTGGCACCTACGTGGAAGACTTTGCAGTCGACCTGATGCTGGCCAAGCGCACGCGCCATCAGCAGAACCTAGCGCATGCCGGGCTCAAAGGCGGCTTGCAGGTGCTGTCGGTGCGCACCGAGCGGGCCACCAAAACACAAGCCACGGCCTTGGCCCTGCCTGCGCGCAGCAAGGTGCTGGTGCTGGAGGTGTTGGGCGAGGCCCAAGGCCTGCCGCTGCATGTAAGTGAACGGGCCTTTCCTTTGCCCCGCTTCGAAGGGCTGGACGCGGTGGTCGCGCAGACCGGCTCCATCACCGCGGCCTTTCAGGCGGCCGGCGTGGCGGACTACACCCGGCAGGAAAGCCGTATCACCGCCCAAATGCCGGAGGCGGACATAGCCACCCACTTGCGCCAGCCGGTGAACCGGCCGGTGCTGCGCGTGGAGAGTGTGAACGTGGATACAGCCGGCGTACCGATCGAATTCGCACTGACCTGGTTTGCCGGGGACCGCGTCAACCTGATGGTGAACCACCATGACTGAGACCCACTACCACCGCTATGCGGTGTATTACGCCCCCGCCATGGGCAGCGATGCATGGCAAGCCGGCAGCCAGTGGCTGGGGCGCTGTGCGCATGATGGGTTGTTGCGGGTGCAGCCGGTGGTGAACGGTATGTCACCCCTGGCCCTTGCAGAGCTGACCGCAGCACCGCGCCGCTATGGCTGGCACGCCACCTTGAAAGCGCCTTTCGCCTTGGCGGCGGGCGTGAATCTGCAGCAACTGCGTGAGCGCATGGCGCAGTTGGCGGGGAGCTTGAGCACCATTCCCATGCCCCGCTTGCAGGTGAGCCATCTGGATGACTTTCTGGCACTGACTCCCGTGGGTGACACCACAGCTCTGGACCACATTGCAGCCGCTTGTGTGCGTGAGCTGCATGCCTTGGTAGCCCCGCTGTCGGAGGCCGAGTTGCAGCGCCGCCGCAAAGCGCCGCTAACCGCTGCCGAAGACGCGATGCTGGTGGCTTGGGGTTACCCGTATGTGTTCGGGCACTTCCGGTTTCATATGTCGCTCACAGGGGGCTTGCACGGTCGTGCCCCCCAAGAAGTGCAGGCGTTGCAGACCGCTGCGCAGCGGCATTTCGATGGAAAGACGCCCGACCACATGGACAGCCTGACCTTGTTTGCCGAGCCCCAGCCGGGCGCAGACTTTGTGGTGCTGGACCAGTTCCCGCTGGCGTCATGAGCCCGGTGCTCATCTATGTGCTGGGTCCGTCAGGCGCGGGCAAAGACAGCGTGTTGGAGTGGCTGAAAGCCCATCTGCCACCGAACGCCGGTGTGCACGTTGCCCGGCGTTGCATCACCCGTGCGGCGCACCCGGGTGCAGAGCAGCACGAGCCGATGACCCGCGAAACATTTGCAGCCGCCCGCGATGCTGGCAGCTTCGGGCTGTGCTGGTCCGCCAATGGTCTGGACTATGGGGTGCGCCACGCTGAGTTGCAGGGCCCCCCCGGCACCGGCTGGGTGTTCGTGACAGGCTCACGTGCTTACCTGCCGCAAGCCATAGCCCTTTTCCCCTGGCTGGTGGTGTTGCATGTAACTGCGTCTCCGGAAGTGCTGCTCGAACGTCTGGTGGCACGCGGGCGCGAGAGTGCATCAGACATCCGGGCGCGACTGGAGCGCGCACCACCTTTGGAGCGCCCAGCGGGTACGACGGTGCTGGAAATCTACAACAACGCGCGCCTGCAGGATGCCGGGCACCAGCTGGAGTTGGCCTTGGGCTTTCTGCCGGGATGGTCAGCCCGGGCACAAAAAAGCCTCCGTTAAGGAGGCTTGCTATTGTTTGTATAGCTGCTCGCGCATATTCCGCGGGCGCCAGAGGCACTTTTTATGTCGAAGTGCCTCCGGGGGTCATCACGGTACCAGTTGGCTGTTGATAGGCGCCAGGTCCTCGGCCTTCAGGGTGCCGGCGGCTTGCTTGAGCTTCAATCCACCCACCAGCACGTCGTAACGCGCTTTGGCCAGGGTGGCCTTGGTGCTGTAGAGCTGGCTCTGGCTATTGAGCACATCGATGTTGATGCGCACACCAACCTGGTAACCCAGCTTGTTGGCGTCCAGCGCGCTCTGGCTGGAGGCTTCGGCAGCCTCATAGGCCTTGACTTGGGCCTGACCGCTTTGCACGCCGAAGTAGGCGGTGCGGGTGGCCTGCGCGATGGTGCGGCGGCTGGCCTCCAGATCGGTGCGGGCTTTCTCTTCCAGCGCCAGGGTTTCCTTGATGCGGTTCTGGGTCGCAAAACCGGCGAAAACCGGCAGGTTGAAGCTCACACCGATGGTGGCCACGTTCACACGGCTATCGGCAACAGCGGTGGATGTGCCGTTGTTGTTGACTGCGGAATAGCTGCCGGTCAAGTCCAGGGTGGGTTTGTGGCCGGCTTCTGCTTTGGCGGTTTCCAGCTTGGCCACTTCCAGGGCCACCTTCAACTGCGCCAGTGCGGGGTGTTGGTCTTCAGACTGCTGCACCCAGGCTTCCGGGTCCGCAGGTTCCACCGGTGCCAGCACGATGGGGGCGGCCAGTGGCTTGGGCGAGGCATTGCTCACGCCCACCAGCTGATTCAGGGCGATGGATTTGACGCGCAGGTCGTTCTCAGCAGCCAGTTCCTGGGCGACCACCAGGTCAAAGCGGGCCTGGGCTTCGCGGGTATCGGTGATGGTGGAGGTACCGACCTCGAAGTTGCGCTTGGCAGATGCCAGTTGCTCGGCTACTGCAGCCTTTTGGGCTTTGACAAAGGTTAGGCTGTCGGTCGAGGCCAGCACATCAAAGTAGGCCTGGCTCACCCGCACGATCAGATCTTGCTCAGAGGCCAACAACTGGGCCTTGGCGGCTTCCACGCTCTTCATGCCCTGGTCGTAGCTGGCCTTGTTGGCGGGGCGGTACAGGGGCTGGGAAGCGCTGATAGTGGCCGTTTGTGCGCCGAAGCTGCGGTCCGGGTTAGGCAGGATTTCCTGGTTGGAGCGGCTGGCACCCAATGCAAAGTTGGCACTGGGCAGCAGCAGGGCCCGGGCCTGCTCGGCTTTGGCCAGATTGGCCTCATACAGGCTCTTGGCGGACTGGTAGCTCGCGTCATAGCCACGGGCTGCGGTGTACAGGTCCTGCAGGCTTTGGGCAGACGCGTGGGATGCGGCAAACACGCCGGCCAGGGCCCATGCGAGGGGCAAGAGGCGCAGTCGGAAGGTGGTGGGGCTGTGCATGGATGGCTTTCTCAGTCAGTGTGTCAAAAGGGGATGAATTCGGTGCCTGGTCACTCTGGTGCTAGTAGCGCGGGACATGGACGTCCCGTTCTGCAGACCATGCGTCGATGCCGCCTGCAATGTTGGCCAGGTCTTCAAAGCCGCGGCTTTGCAAAAACAGGGCCACTTGCATGCTGCGCGCGCCGTGGTGGCAGAGGCAGGCAATCGGCCGGTCGGCAGGCAATTCCTGCAAGCGGACCGGAACCACCCCCATGGGAATGCTGAGCACATCGAATCCGTCAGGCACCACGCTGGCCAAGGCCAGTTCGTGGGGCTCGCGTACGTCCAGCACCAAGGGCTGGCCGAGGCCTTCCACACTGGCGTACCAGGCTTCAAGGTCGGTGGGACGGATTTGACTGATCATGCCAATTGCACGGGGAGGGTTTTAAAACTGGAAGCGCTCGGGTTCCGCAAAACCTTGCAGGCGCTGGACCACGGTTTCCCAAGTGGCCACGGTGCGGAAGTCGGTTTCGCTGGTGCGGGTGACGATGGTGCAGTTCATGACCGGGTCATCGCCAACGATAGCGCCCAGGCGTCCGCCGATCGTGAGGTGTTTCAACAGGTCTTGGGGAATTTGACCGACCGAGCCGCTGAGCAGGATCACGTCAAATTTGCCCTCGGAGGCGCCGAGCTTGGAGCCATCAGCTTCACGCACAGTCACATTGTTCAGACCGGCTTGTGCGAGGTTGCTGCGGGCAAACGCTGCGAGCTCGGGCACGATTTCCAGAGTCAGCACCTGGCGGGCGCGGTGGGCCAACAGGGCGGCCATGAAGCCGGAGCCGGCACCGATTTCGAGCACGGATTCGTGCGACTGGACGGCCAGGTCCTGCAAAAGGCGGGCTTCGAGGCGGGGGGCGAGCATGCACTGGCCGGCGGGCAGGGGGATTTCGAGGTCGGCAAAGGCCAGGCTCTTGTGGGCGGCGGGCACAAATTCGTCACGGTGCACGTTGTCCAGCAGCTCCAGAACCTGGAGGTCGAGCACATTCCAGGGGCGGATTTGTTGCTCGATCATGTTGAAACGGGCTTGATTCGGATGCATGGCGAAGTTTCCTTGGGTCACGTTAAACGGGTGTGACAAATTTTACCGGCCGGTGGAGGGTGCGCCGGACCACAAACGTTTGGCCCATTGCGCCAGATCATCCATGTAGCAGTACACCACCGGAACCACTACCAGTGTGAGCAAAGAAGAGGTAATCACGCCACCGATCACTGCCTGTCCCATGGGAGCGCGCATTTCGGCGCCTTCGCTCAAGGCAAAGGCCAGCGGCACCATGCCGAAGATCATGGCCAACGTGGTCATCAGGATGGGGCGCAGGCGCACTTTGGCGGCCAACAACAGGGCTTCCGAGCGGGGCAAGCCGGGAACGGGATGGCCTTGTTCGTCCGTGCCGCCTTCACGGGCGCGGATGGCAAAGTCCACCAGCAGAATCGCATTCTTGGTGACCAGGCCCATCAGCATCACCACCCCGATGATGGAGAACATGGAGAGCGTGGAGTTGAACATCATCAGTGCCAGCACCACGCCGATCAGCGTGAGCGGCAGGGAGGTCATCAGCGCCAACGGTTGCAGGAAGCTCTTGAACTGGCTGGCCAGAATCATGTAGATGAACACGATGGCCAGTACCAGCGCCGAAATGGCGTAGCCGAAGGCTTCCGCCATGTCTTTGGTGGAACCGCTGAATTTGTAGCTGTAGCCCGGCGGCAGGCTGATGCTGTCCATCGCGGTCTTGATGTCGGCCGACACCTCGCCCGCCGAGCGGCCCGACACGTTGCCGCTGATGGACACCTCGCGGGTAAGGTCGCGGCGGTTGATCTGGTTCGGGCCGGTCGATTCACGCACGTCGGCCACCTGGTTCAGGCGCACGATGCGGGGGCTGCCATCGGCATTGCTGCCTACGGTGAAGGGCAGGCGCTGCAGGTCCGACGCAGCATTGCGCGCATCGGGTGCCAGGCGCACATTGACGTCATAGGTTTGGTCGTCCGGCGCGCGCCAGTTGCCCACGGTCTTTCCGGCGATCAGGGTGCGCAGGGCGCTGCCGATCTGGGCCACATTCAGGCCGAGGTCGGAGGCTGCATCCCGTCGCACCCGCACGTCCAGCGTGGGCTTGTTGGGTTTCATGCTGGAGTCCAGGTCCACGAGACCGGGGACGTCACGCACCTTGTCCAGCGCCACCACGGTGAGTCGCTCGAGTTCGTGCGTGTCGGGGCCTTGAATGGAGAACAATATCTGCTTCTGCCCACCGACTGAATCCAGCAAGCCCACGTGGGTCACCGTGATGCCGGCCACATTGCGCAGGCGCTGACGCAGCTTCACTGACATCTGGTCCACGCTCAGGCTGCGGTCTTTGCGGTCCACGAGGCGGATGTAAATGTTGGCGTAAATCTTCCCCTGCGCATTGCCGGTGTTGATCGTGGTCAGCGTGTAACGCACCTCGGGGAATTCGCGGATGATGGCCTCGACCTGACGGGCCCGGGACTCCGTCACTTCCAAAGACGAACCCACCGGCGTGTTGAAGGTGAGCGATGTCTCTGAGAAGTCTGATTTGGGAACAAACTCGGTGCCCAGGAGCGGCACCATCAAGATGCTGCCGACAAAAATGCCGACGGCGATCAACACTGTGGCCAGCTTGTGCAGCAAAGCCCAGCGCAGGAAGCTTTGGTAGCCCTCAGCCAACGCCTCGGTGCCGCGGTCAAACAGGCCGGTAACGCGGCCTATTGTCTTGTCGTAGAAGGTGACCGGAGCATGGCCTTTGCCGTGGCTTTCGATACTGGGGTCATGCCAGATGCTGGAGAGCATGGGGTCCAGCGTGAAGCTCACAAACATCGAGATCAGCACTGCCGCCACGATGGTGATGCCGAACTCGTGGAAGAACTTGCCGATGATGCCGCCCATGAAGCCGATGGGCAGGAACACAGCCACGATGGAGAGGGTAGTGGCCAGCACGGCCAGGCCGATTTCCTGAGTGCCGTCCAGCGAGGCGTTGTAGGCATTTTTGCCCATCTGCACGTGGCGCACGATGTTTTCGCGGACCACGATCGCATCATCAATCAGTAAGCCCACGCAAAGCGACAGGGCCATCAGCGTGATCATGTTGATGGTGAAGCCGAAGGCATTCATGAACAGGAAGGTACCTATCAGCGCAATCGGGAGCGTGAGTCCGGTAATGACGGTGGAGCGCCAGGAGTTCAAAAACAGGAACACGATGAGCACCGTAAGCACTGCGCCTTCAATCAGCGTTTGGCGCACGTTGTTGACCGACACCCGGATCTGGCGCGACCCATCGGTGATCTGCTCCAGCCGCACGCCCGGAGGCAACTGCTTTTGCATCTCGGCCAGTGCTTTGACCAGGCCGTCCACCACCACGATGGTGTTTTCGTCCTGGGACTTTTGCACGTTCATCAGCAGGGTGCGCTGGCCGTTGTAGAGGGCCAGTGTCTCGGCCTCTTGGGCGCCATCGGCCACGCGGGCGACCTGGTCCAGTCGTACCGGTGTGCCGTTCTTGCGGGCCACAATGATGCTGCCAAAGTCTTCCGGGCGCTGCATGCGGGCTTGTACCTGAATCACGCGCTCCTGCTCGTTTGAGTGGATGGTGCCCAGGGGCAGGTCCTGGTTTTCGTTGGTGACCGCGGTGACCACCTGGTCCGGCGTGATGCCGAAAGATTCCAGCGCCTGCGGGTTCAGGTAAAGGTTGATCTCGCGCTTGGTACCGCCCACCAAAGTGACTGAGCCTACGCCGCGTACGTTCTCCAAGCGCTTCTTGAAGTTCTGCTCTGCCCAGTTGGTCAGTTCTACGGCGGTCAGCGCTTTGCCGCCCTGGCTGGCGTCCGGCAACACGGCTACCGACCAGACGGCGCGGGACGACGGATCGAAGCGCAAGACGCGGGGTTCTTTGACTTCGGTACGCAGCAGGGGTTTGACGGCAGCCACTTTTTCTCGCACATCGTCCGCCGCTTTGCGGCCGTCGATGTGCAGGCCGAACTCAATCACCACCACGCTCTGGCCTTCGTAATTGCGGGAGGTCAGGGCATTGATGCCTGCTATCGAGTTGACGCCTTCTTCCACTTTTTTGGAGACTTCACTCTCCACAATTTCGGGCGAGGCGCCGGGATAGTCGGTGATGACCACCACCACCGGAAAGTCGATATTCGGAAACTGGTCGACCTGCAAACGTTGCAGCGAAAACAGGCCCAACACCACCAGGGCCAGCATGACCATGGTGGCAAATACCGGGTTCTGGAGGCTAACGCGGGTAAACCACATCAGTTGCTACCTGCTGCGTTTTTGATAGCGGTTCCCGCACGCAGGGCGCCCACTGCGCCCGCCAACACCGGAGTACCTTCGGGTATGCCCTTGACGCTGACCATGGCCACGCCATTTGCATCACCGCGCTCGCCCAGTTCCACCGTCTGGTGGGCGACTTTGTTGTCCTGCACCCACTGCACATAGGGTTGTGGCTTGTCGGTACGTATGGCGCTCACCGGCAAGGCCAATGTGCGGCTGACACCCACGGCCAGTGCGCCTTGGGCGAACAGGCCCTGGCGCAGGCCTTCAGGCTTTTCCAGGCTCAAATACAACAGCACAGAGCGGCTGCCAGCCACCGCGCTGGGGTTGATGCGGGCCACGCGGGCTTGCAGGCGCTGGGCAGAGCCCTCTACCGTCAGTTGCGCAGTTTGTCCGGGTTTAACGCCCAGTGAGTCGGCCGCTGCCAGATTGGCTTCCACCTCAAGGCGGCTCAGGTCCACGATTTCCAGCACGCGCGCATCAATCGCCACGCGTTCGCCGGGCTGGGTCAGGCGCTGTGCGACCTGGCCTGAAATGGGGGCGCGCAGCACGGTGTCTTCCAGGGATTTGGCCGCCACATCCACACCTGCCATCGCAGCGCGGTAGGAGGCCTCGGCCGCTGCGAGGCTGGCGCTGGAGGACTCCAGTGCAGTCTGGGAAATAAAGCCCTGGTCCACCAGCTTGCGGTTGTTCTCAAAGCTGCGGCGGGCAATATCCACCTGCGCTTTGGCGGATTCGGCTTGCTGTTGAGCCTGGCGGGTGCGGGCTTGGTATTCCGTGGAGTCCACGCGTGCCAGCACTTGACCGGCTTTGACCATATCGCCTTCGCGCACAGTCAGCCCTTGCAATTCGCCGGCGACACGGGCTTTCACAAAGGCTGAGCTGACTGCTTTGATCGGGCCGGAAACCGGCAGGGTGCGGGTGAGTTCCACGGTGTTTGCACGCACCAGATCTGCAGCACCCAGCTCTAGGCTCACCGGCAATTTGAGTGCAGCCTGTTGGCTTTCCAGCACCTCTTTTTTGGCTTTGTTGCTCGCGACGAGCCGCATGCCTACACCGGCGACGACGGCCAGACTGACGGCCACAGTGGTCCATTTGATCCAGGGTTTCATAGTGTCAGGAGGCGTTGGGTGCGGCAGGTGTGCGGACTGTCAGCCCCAGCAGCAGGTTGTCGATATGGGTGTTCAAGTAGGCAATGGGGTCCAGTTCCCCATTGCCCGCCACGCAGGGTCCGATGGAGTGGCGCCACAGGGCCAGAAACATCATGGGGGCGAGCAACAAGTAAACGCCGTATTCCACATTCAGCTGCCGGAACTCTCCTGAGTCCACGCCCCGCTGCAAGACGCGGCGGATCAGGTCATTTCCGGGTTTGACGACTTCCTCTTGGTAAAAAGCAGCAAGTTCTGGAAAATTGCCCGCTTCACTCATCATCAGCTTGGATATGCCGGACGCCTTGGTGGAACCCACGCGTTCCCACCAGGCCGTCATGCAGTAGCGCAAGAGGTCGGCGCTGTTGCCTTCAAAGGTTTCCAACTCGGCGCTCCATTCGGAGAAGCGGCCCGAGATGTTTTCGCGCACCACCGCTTTGAACAGCTCTTCCTTGCTGGAGAAATACAAAAACAAGGTGCCCTTGGACACACCGGCCAGCTTGGCGACCTCTTCGGCGCGGGTGGCGGCAAAGCCTTTTTCCACAAACAGTTCCAGTGCGGCTGCCAGCAACTCACCCGGGCGTGCGTCTTTGCGCCGCTCGCGCTTGGCGCGCGCGCTGGAGGCAATGTCACAAAGGGTGGGGAGGGTTGGCATAAATTACTGACTGGTTGGTTATTAATGTACCGGTGCCGCCCCTGAGTGTCAATCCAAGTGGTTTCCCGTGCCGGGCAGTTTGTGCAAAGTTGTGCAAACCGTCTGTGCATTGCCCTTGTTGCTTCAAGATAACGGGCTCCTCCGTAAGATCATGGGCGTTCAACCGACTGAGCTTGTGCCCGGGCATCGTGCCACGGCGCTGTGAATCCCATTTTTTCAGGAGTCCTCCATGAGCACCACACACCAAACCATCACCCTGGGAGGCGGTTGCTTCTGGTGTACCGAGTCGGTGTTTGTCGAGGTGATGGGGGTTGTCGATGTTGAGTCCGGGTACAGCAATGGCCACTTGCACCAGCCCAGCTACGAAGCGGTGTGCACCGGGACGACCGGCCACAATGAAGTGGTGAAACTGGTGTACGACCCGGCGGTAGTGAGCACCCGCGAGTTGCTGGAAATCTTTTTCGTGATTCATGACCCGACCACCCTGAACCGGCAGGGCAATGACACCGGCACGCAGTACCGCAGTGGCATTTACTTCTCCACCCCGGAGCAGGAGGCCGAGGCCCGCGCCATCATCGCCGAGCTGACCGCCAGCGGGCATTACGGCCGCCCTATCGTGACCGAAGTCCTTGCGGTTCAAAACTACTGGCCTGCCGAGGCCTACCACCAGGACTTTTTTGCCCGCAATCCGACGCAGGGCTACTGCATGGCGGTGGCGGCGCCCAAGGTGGCGAAGTTCCGCAAGACCTTCGCGCGCTTGCAGAAAAGTTGAATCGACAGCCCTTCAGGCTGTAACCCGAGACGGATTCGCTGGTACAACCTGAGTTGTCATCAACTCAGGGTCCCCAGGCATGACCTCAGCAGCGTTATCCGCGCCCATCCACTTGCGCCGCCGCTTTGCGGTGATCAGTCTGGGGGGCATCCTGGCGATGGCACTGGGGCTGGGGTGGTTGATGTCCCAGATGTTGACCCAGCGCATGTTGCAGCGCGAGGGCGAGGTCAGCATGGACTTCATCCAGAACCTGCTGCGAACCGATGATTCCGGCCAGTACCTCGCACGCCCTGATGACCCCGCGCTGCAGGCGCGCTTTCTGGGCTCGATGGCCCATATTGCCTCGATGCGCGAGCCGGTACGCGCCAACGCATACACCGCCGACGGTACCGTGGCCTGGTCCACCGACGCCTCGCTGATCGGCAAACGCTATCCCGTGAACGACGAGCTGGACGAAGCCCTGCAAGGCCAACTCGTCGTGCATAGCGGTCGCATGGATGAGGACACCGTAGCCAAAGGCGAACACGTGGGACTGGCTGCTTTGGCGCCGTTTTATGTGGAAAGCTACATCCCGGTCCTGGGGCCCGATGGCAAGGCAGTGGTGGGGGTGATGGAGCTCTATAAGGTGCCAGTGCAGCTCAATGCGGCGATCCGGGAGGCCCATCTTCAACTCTGGGCTGCATGCGCCTTGGGTGCGGCCGCTTTGTTTGTGGCCTTGTACTGGACGGTGGCTCGCGCAGACCGCGTAATGCGCCTGCAGCAAGCACGCTTGGCTGAAACCCAGACGCTGGCCACCGCCATTGAGCTGGCCGGCGCTGTGGCCCATAACCTGCGCAACCCCTTGGCCTCCATTCGGGTATCCGCCGAAATGCTGCAAGCGCAGGGGGACGCAGCGCACGCCGAACACTGCACTGACATCACTGGCGCCGTCGACCGGGCGGATCGTTGGATCACCGAGCTCGTACGGGTGTCCCAAGCGCCACAGCTGCAAATTGAGCGGGTGCGCCCGGTAGCTGTCATTCGCGATTGCCTGGAGGAACTGGGGCCGGAAATGACGCGCCGCGCTATCCGTTGGTCCACATCACAGGGTGAGGCACCGGATGTGCTGGCCCATACCGCCATGCTGCGGCAGATCATGGTCAGCATCGTGGCCAATGCCATTGACGCCATGCCCCATGGGGGCGACTTGCAGGTGACTTGGGTCGTCCAGGGGCCGGCACTCAATATCAGCGTGACGGACAGCGGTATCGGTCTACACGACGAAGTGCGCCAAGCTTTGTTCAGGCCATTTTTCAGCACCAAAAGCGGAGGTCTGGGCATCGGGCTCGCGCTGGTCAAGCGCATGGTCGAGCAGTGGGGCGGGCAGATCACCCTGCGGCCGGCGCCGGAGCGCGGCACCTGTGTAGAGATGCTGTTCCCCTTGGCTTTGCCGAACCCGGCTGCGACTTCCGTACACTGATGCGCCATGGCATCCATACTGGTTATTGAAGACGAACTGGTCCTGGCCAAAAACATGGTCCGGTTCTTTGAGTCGTTGGGGCACAACGCCGAAGCGGCCCACGATGGCATTACTGGCGTGCAGGCTGCTGCCCGCATGGTGCCCGACGTGGTGATTGTGGATTTTCAACTGCCGGGCATGGATGGTCTGGAAGTCATCCGCCAACTGCGACAGACCGAGGACCCGCCGCGCGTCGTCATGGTCACTGGTCATGCGAGCGTCACGCTGGCTGTGGATGCCATGAAGGCGGGCTCCATGGACCTGCTCACAAAACCCGTGACCCTGGCCAGCTTGCGAGAAGTCGTGGAGCGGGCTTTGCGAGAACGGGGTGAGCAACGAGCCTTGCATTTCTACCGCCAGCGCGAGGCCAGTCACTCCAGCCTGAAAGCCCTCATCGGCGAGTCGCCGGAGATGGTGGCCTTGCGGTCCATGGTGCAAAAGCTGTCTCTTCTGGAACCCACCGACCAAACCTCGGCCGCGCCCATCCTGATCATCGGGGAGACCGGGACTGGCAAAGAGTTGGTTGCCAGGGCCTGCCATCAGGCAGGTCCCCGTGCCGATGCCCCCTTTGTAGAAATCAACTGTGCAGCCCTGCCTGCCCATTTGATGGAAGGTGAACTTTTCGGCTACGAAAAAGGCGCATTCACCGACGCGCATGCCCGCAAGATGGGCCTGATCGAATCAGCCGATGGCGGCACCTTGTTTCTCGATGAAATCGGCGAAATGGACTTGGGTCTGCAGGCCAAACTGCTGCGCGTGCTGGAAAACTTCAAGGTGCGCCGCCTGGGGTCGCTCACCGACCGGCAGGTGAATGTACGTATCGTGGCCGCCACCAACCGGGATCTGGATATACAGGTGCGCGAAGGGCGTTTCCGCAGTGATTTGCTGTATCGCCTGAGGGTGTTCCAGATCCAGATTCCTCCCCTGCGCGCGCGCGGGGATGACGTGTTGCACCTGGCTCGCCATTTGCTGGATCAGCAGTCCCGCAAATACGGGCATGGAACCTTGCGCCTCGACGCATCAGCTGCGCAAGCCTTGAAGTGCTATGCGTTTCCGGGCAATGTGCGAGAGTTGCGCAACCTGCTGGAGCGCGCCGCACTGTTGCAAACCGGTGGTGTCATAAAGATTGCCGATCTGGCATTGCCGCCGGCAGAAGTGCGATCGGCGCCCGCCGCCGGGGCCGGGCCTGCGACGTCTCTGGAAGCGGTGGAGCGTGAGCACCTTGTGCGCGCACTCGAAGCCCACCACTGGAATGTGACCCGTGCTGCCCGTTCCCTGGATATCAGCCGCGACACCCTGCGCTACCGCATGGAGCGCCACGGCCTGAAGCGCTGAACGCGCCCTCTAGCGGTTGTTGCGGATGGGGGAATCGTTCGCGATGCCCCAGTCCATCTTGGGCTTGAGCGGTGGGGTCATGGGCTGACCGGTGCCGTAGTTTTCGCTGTACCAAAGCGCCAGCCATACCAAACCTGCCAATGCCGCCGCGCCTGCGGCCAGCTTGAGCACGATGAGCCAGATATTGGGTTCTTTGTCGCTTGCCATGGTGCCTAAGTGTGGAAACTGTGCAGATTCAAACAATACTGTGAAATATGTGCCAAAAACGCCTGTGGCGCCCGCGGAATATGCGCAGGCAGCTCCTGAATGTATAGCAAAAACCGGCGTCAGTTCAACTTCATCCCTGCGACCAGCTGGGTCACGTTGTGACGCATCATCTTCAAGTAGGTAGCGCCTGGCTGGTCCGCGGTGGACAGTGCGTCGGCATACAGGCTGGCGCCCAAGGTGGCTCCAGCGTCTTTGCTGAGTTGGGCGATGAGCTTGGGCGTGCTCATATTTTCCACAAACACCGCGCGGATTTTTTCGCGCTGGATTTGCTTGATCAGCTGGGCCACTTGTTTGGCGCTGGGTTCGGTTTCAGTGTTCACGCCTTGCGGGGCCAGAAACTTCACGCCGTACTGCGCTGCAAAGTAGCCAAATGCATCGTGCGAGGTAATGACCTTGCGTTTGTCTGCCGGGATGGTGGCGATCTGCTCTTTGGTCCAGCTGTCCAGCGCCTGCAGTTCTTTGACGTAGGCCTCGGCGTTGATTTGGTAAGTGGCGGCACCTGCAGCGTCCACTTTGGCCAAACCGGCTGCGATGTTGCGCACGTAAAGCACCACATTGCCGGGGTTTTGCCAGGCGTGGGGGTCGGTTTCTTCGTGGGCGTGGCCTGAATGACCTTTTTCATCTTGCATGTGACGGACCTTCACACCCTTGGCGGCCACCACGGTCTCGCCTTTGTAGCCGGCAGACTTGATGAGCTTGCCAGCCCAAGGCTCAAAGCCCAATCCGTTGGTGACTACCAGCTTGGAGCCCAGCACAGTTTTGGCGTCCGCAGGCTTGGCTTCAAACACGTGGGCATCTTCATTGGCACCGACCAGGGTGGTGACCGCCACCCGGTCGCCACCGACCACGCGCACCAGATCGCCCAGGATGCTGAAGCTGGCAGTGACAAGCAGCTTGTCGGCGGCGAAGGCTTGGCTGCCCAGCAAGGTCAGGGCGGTGGCACTGGCCAAAAGAAAACGGCGGGGCATGGCGGAGAGCGAGAAGGTGTCGAATGCAGTCATGGTGATATGCAGGTTGGGTTGTGGAGTGGAAATAGGAAAGAAATGCGGATGGGGCGTGGCTCAGGCCACGCGGTGGGACCGCATCCAGCGGCGCGGCAGCCAGCCGCCGGGCGCGAGCAACAAGGAGGCGGCATAGAGCGCCCCTGCGCAGCCGATGATGGTGGGACCCGAGGGCGTGTCGAAGTGGTAAGACAGCAGCAGCCCGGCGACACCGGCCAGCGCCGCTTGTGCGCTGGCGTTGAGCAGTTGCGCGGGCAGGGTGTCGTGCCACAGGCGGGCGCTCACGGCGGGCAGCATCATCAGCCCCACAGCCATGAGCGTGCCCAGGGTCTGAAAGCCGGCCACCAGATTGAGCACCACCAGCATCAAAAAGCCCTGCTGCCACGCCCAAGGCGGCACGCCACTGCGGTGGGCACTCAGGAACACCGGGTCAAAGGTTTCCAGCACCAGCCCGCGGTACATCAGCGCCAGCGCCAGCACGCTGACGCTGGCCACCCCCGCTACCAGCAGCAGGCCGTCGCCATCCACGCCCAGGGCGCTGCCGAAGAGGATGTGCAAGAGGTCGAGCTGCGTACCGTGGCCCGCAATCAAGGTCACGCCCAGCGCTAGGGCCACGAGGTAAATGGCGGCCAGGCTGGCGTCTTCTTTCAGGGTGGTGAAACGGCTCACCGCACCTGCCATGCCCGCCACCAGCAGGCCCGCGATCACACCGCCCAGCGCCATGGCGGTGAGCGACAGGCCGCTCACCATGAAGCCGATGGCCACGCCGGGCAGCACCGCATGGCTGAGCGCGTCGCCCAAGAGGCTCATGCGGCGCAGCGTCAAGAACACGCCCAGGGGCGCAGCACTCAGCGACAGCGCCAATGTAGCCACCAGCGCGCGGCGCATGAAAGCAAATTCGGCAAAAGGGGAAATCAGGGTCTCCCACACCGGGCCCGAAAGCAAGTCCATGGACATCCTTAAACGGTAGTGGGGGTGGCGGCCAGTCGCCGGGCCAGCAGGGTGTCGAAATCCAGGCCGTTGACCTCGCCGTCGATGTCGCAAATGGCTGCTGTCTCGTCCCAAGCTTCGGCCATTGCGCGGGCGCGTTGCAGGTTGACTTCTGTCAAAACCTCGGCCGTGGCACCCCAGGCAATGCATTCGCGCGCCAGCAACAGTGTCTGGGGAAAGTGCTCCCTCACTTGCGCGTCGTCGTGCAACACGGCTATGACGGTGCGGCCTTGTCGGTGCCACTGCTGCACCAGGGTGAGCAGACCGGCGGTGGTTTTGCTGTCTACCGCGTTGAAGGGTTCGTCCAGCAGAATCAAGTCGGCGTCTTGCACCAGCAGGCGCGCAAACAGGGCGCGCTGCAACTGCCCGCTGGAGAGTGTGCCCACGGGGCGGTGCTCAAAGCCTTGCAGGCCCACCGCCTCCAGCGCAGCATCCACCCGCGCCAGCATGGCAGGTGTGGCGCTACCGAAGGCACCGGTCTGCGCCCACAGGCCCATGAGTACGCAGTCGCGCACATCCAGCGGGAAAGTACGGTCCAGCTCGCTGTGTTGGGGCAGGTAGGCCAAACGAACACCGGGTGCGTGGGCAACGTGCCCGTGCGGGTCGGGTTGCACCAGCCCGGCCAGGCTTTTGAGCAAGGTGCTTTTGCCTGCACCGTTGGGGCCTATCACCGCCGTCAATGAGCCTCGCGCAAAGTGACCACTTACATGGTGCAGCGCCGGGTGGCGGCGGTAGCTCACCGTCACGTTGTGCAGCGTGACGGCGGCGGATGGCACCAGTGTGGTCATAGTGGCGCTGCTTCCAGGCTCGCCCACCACACGCCCAGCCAGAGCAGGGCGAGGGCCGGCAGGGTGATGGCGACGCGCTGCCATGCTGGCAGGGCCAGGAATCCGGGGCGTTTGTAAAGTTGGCGGGTAGGGCGGGGAACTGTCACAAAGCAATCTCATAATGCAACTAAATTGCGATATAGTCTAACGCAACTTGGTTGCATTTAATTGACTATTGCAACTGAATTGCATTTTCGAGGATGTTCTGATGGCTTCTGTGAACCCACCGGCCCCGCCCGTGCTCAAGGGTGACGATCCGATTGACGCGCTCTTGTCGGCCCACGGCCTGCGCCGCACGGCGGCGGCGCGCCGCGTGCTGGGCTGGTTGTTGGCCCACCCCGAGACTAGTTACACCCACGCGCAATTGCAGGAGTCTCTGGCGGGCGACCACGCCGAGCCGCTGGACCGCGTGACCCTCTACCGCCTGATAGACCGCCTGACGCAGGTAGGCCTGTTGCTGTGCCGGGTGGACAGCCAGCGTGTGCGCCGCTACCAGGCCATGCCGGCCAGCGTGCACGCCACGCCGCACTTTGAGTGCCAAACCTGCCATCGCGACAGCCCCTTGGCGGGCGCCCTGCATGCGGTGGATCTGGAGAAAGCGGCACAAACCGCCATCGAATCCCTGCGGGCACTGGGCTACACCGACATGCACCTCGACTTTGCGGTGAAGGGCGTGTGCGCGGACTGCGCCACGGGTGCTGCATCTGCCAGTGCGAACGCAGGGCCCGCCGCATGATCCATAGCCAAGGTCTGCGCTACCGCTACCCCGGAGGCAGCGAGCTGCGTTTTCCGGATGTGCAAGTGCCTCAGGGCGCGGCGCTCTTGCTTAGCGGCCCATCGGGCAGTGGCAAATCCACCTGGCTGGCCTTGGTGGCTGTCTTGGTGGCGCCATCTGCCGGCACGCTGCAGGTGGCAGGCCAGGATGTGACCGGTTTGCATGGCGCGGCGGCGGACGCTTGGCGTGCTGGCGCCATCGGTTTTTTGCCGCAAAAGTTGCATTTGAGTGAGGCGCTAACCGTGCAACAAAACTTGGCCATGGCGCAATGGGCAGCTGGTAGGGATGAAGATATCGCAAGTATCCAAACTGCCCTGAATGCGTTGGGAGTTGCAGAGCTGGCAGGTCGCTTGCCCGGCCAGCTCTCCGGCGGGCAGGCGCAGCGGGTGGCGTTGGCGCGAGCAGTGCTGCTCAAGCCCCACGTGCTGCTGGCCGACGAGCCAACCGCCAGCCTGGATGACGAAGCCGCCGCACAAGCCGTGGGCCTGCTGCTCGCTACGGCAGCCCGGCACGCTGCCACGCTGGTGATTGCCACCCACGACGCGCGGGTCGCTGCCCTGGTGCCGCCTGCGGCGGATGGTCAAATCGGCTTCCAGCGCCTGTCGCTCATGCGCGAGCAGCTATCAAAAGCGTAGCGCCATGAAAACTCTATTCTTTGCATGGCGCTATTTGTGGTCCCGTCCCTTGGGGGCTGCGCTCAACCTCTTGCTGCTCAGTTTGGGGCTGGCTTCCATCACGTTTTTGTTGCTGGTGGGGGCGCAACTCAGCAAGGCTTTTGACCGTGACTTGGCCGGCATCGACGTGGTGGTGGGCGCCAAGGGCAGCCCCATGCAGCTCATCCTCTCGGGCGTGTTGCACATCGATGTGCCGCCGGGCAACGTGCCGCTGCAGGCGGTGAATGAACTGGCCAAGAACCCGTTGGTGGCGCAGATCATTCCCATCAGCCTGGGCGACAACTTCGGTGGCTATCGCATCGTAGGCACGTCGACAGCTTATGTGGACCACTACGAGGCACAGCTCGCCCAAGGTGCGCTGTGGACGCAGCCCATGCAAGCCGTGCTGGGATCTACCGTGGCCCAGCGCATGGGGCTGCAACTGGGCCAGACCTTTGTGGGCTCGCATGGCTTGGGCGCGGGTGGTCACACCCACGGCGAGAGTGCCTACACCGTGGTCGGTATTTTGAAGCCCAGTGGCAGCGTGTTGGACCGCTTGATCCTCACCGACACCGCTTCGGTGTGGAAGGTGCACGAGGACTACACGGCGGTGGACGATGACGACCGCAAGGTCATGGAAGAAGAGCGCGAAATCACCATGGCGCTGGTGAGGTACAAAACCCCCATGGCGGCCTTGAGCTTCCCGCGCTATGTAAACACCAGCACTGAGATGCAAGCCGCTGCCCCGGCGCTGGAAATCACCCGCCTGCTCAATATGCTAGGTCTGGGCACCGATGTGCTGCGCGCCTTTGCGGGCGTGCTGCTGCTCACTGCGGGCCTGAGCGTATTCATCGCCCTGTGGAGCGCGGTGCGTGAGCGCCGCACCGACCTGGCCCTGCTGCGCATGTTGGGCGCATCCCCCGCCAAAGTGGCCACGCTGCTGCTGAGCGAGGCCCTGTGGCTGGGCCTGCTGGCGGCGGTGCTTGGCGTCTTGCTGGGGCAAGGCTTTGCGCAGGCACTGGCGTTGTTCCTGAGCTTGGACAATTCGCTCTTGATCGGCGGCATGGTCTGGCCCGTCGGGTTGTGGGTGGTGCCCGCACTGGCGCTGGTCGTGTCTCTCGCTTCTGCTTTGTTGCCTACCGTGGCGGCTTACCGCGTGAGCGTGTTGCGCTTGCTGCAGAGCCGTTAACTCCGTTTGTTTTTCACTCTAACTCCCAAGGAAATTTATGAAAAAAAGCCTCCTGGCGCTCATTCTGCTTGCGCAAGCAGCTACGTTTTCTGTAGCAAAAGAAAGTGCTGAAGAAACCAAACAAGACGTGGCCAAGCACCGCGCCATGGCCGCTGCACATGAAGCTGCTGCAAAGTGTCGTGAAGCCGGTAAAGGGGAAGACATCTGCAACAAAGAGCTGCAGGCCGCGTGCAAGGGCATTGCCATTGGCAAGTTCTGCGGCATGAAACACGAGCATTGAGCCGCGGGTTCAACCCCGGGTCTTATGCGGTTCACAGGGTCGCACTAAACTGTGGCTCTTCTCCGGAGGTTTTGTATGCGCGCTGATATCTGCTCCGCCCGTCGTGGTGTCTTCTCTTTGGCCTTGGTGCTGGGTGCTGTTTGGGTCGCGCCTGCCATGGCCCAGCTCAGCTCCCCCATGCCCGGTGTTCCCGCGGGTACCGGCGCTGGCGTGCACAGCCCCAACAGCCCCTTCGCCCCTTTGAAAGACCGCGCTGACGTGCTGCCCTGGTCGGTACTGACCACCGTCAAAACCAAGACAGAGAAGAATCGCCTGCTGCCCGTGTTTCCGGCCGATGTGCAGGCCCTGAACAAAAAAGTGCAGCGCATTCAGGGCTTCATGATGCCGCTGGAACCCGGTGAAAAGCAAAAGCACTTTCTCATCAGCTCTGTGCCTCTGACTTGCTCTTTTTGTGTGCCCGGCGGTCCCGAGAGCATGGTGGAAGTGAAGACCAAGACCCCTGTGAAATACTCCATGGAAGCTGTGGTGGTCGAAGGTCAGTTTGCGGTGCTCAACGACGACCCCTATGGCCTCTACTACCGCATCACTGATGCGGTTGCCGTCAAATAACTTCCGTTTTGCTGTAGCTGCATGCCTTTGGACCACCCGATCGTATCGTCCCTGTTGCCGGTGGTTCTGCTGATTCTGGTCGGTGTAGTCACCGGCAAGATGAAGCTCATCCGCCAGGAGGCGGTACGCGATCTTTCCAACCTTGTTTTTCTGGTGCTGACCCAGGCCCTGCTGTTCCGGACCATGAGCAGCGTGCATGTGCAGGACTTGGACTTTGCACCCGTATCGCTTTACTTTGCCGTGGCGGCCGGATTGTTTACGGTGATGTTGTTGCTGCAAGGTCCCAGCAGCCGGGCTGCAGTGATTGCGCTCTCCGGCACCTTCAGCAACACGGTGATGATCGGCATTCCGCTGGTCGGCTTGGCATATGGCAAAGACGCGCTGGTGCTGCTCTTCACCCTGATTTCCTTGCACGCGCTGGTGCTGCTGACATTTGCCACCGTGGTGCTGGAGTTGCTGAGTGCGCGTGAAGAGAGCGCCCAACACGACGGGCCCGCACGCCACCCGCTCAAGTCGGTAGGTTTGGCGGTGCGCAATGCGGTGGTGCACCCGGTGCCCATGCCCATCATTGCAGGGCTGCTCTATGCCCAGACGGGTTGGGGCTTGCCCGATGTGGTGGACCGGCCCTTGCAACTGTTGGGCAATGCCTTCGGCCCGGTGGCGCTGGTGTTGGTGGGCGTAACGCTGTCTAACGCAGCCATCGGCCGCAATCTGAAGGGCGCCTTGGCCATTTCCGCTGTCAAGACGCTGTTGCATCCCGCCCTGATGGCGCTGGCGGGCTACCTGGCAGGCCTGCGCGGCATGTCGCTCACCGTGTTGGTGGTGGCGGCATCGCTGCCCATTGGTGCCAACGTGTTTTTGTTTTCTCAGCGCTACCAGAAGGCGGAAGACCTGGTCACTGCCAGCGTGGCGGTGTCTACCTTGGTGGCATTGGTCACCGTCACGCTGGTGATGTACCTCTTGCCTTTGTGGCTGGGCTGACTCAGCCGCTATCTGGAGCATTTGAACTTGAAGCTTGCCCGTCTTTTGTGGAAAGTTGCCTTTTGGCTGCTGGTGGCTTTGACCGTGTTGATGTCTTTGGTGCCCGGTGAACAGGTTCCCCAGACCCTGGTGTTTTGGGACAAAGCGCAGCACGCACTTGGTTTTGCAGCCTTGGCCGTTTTCGGTTTGCTGGCTTATCCGATGGCGGTGCCGCGTGTGCTGGTGGGTTTGCTGTTGCTGGGTGTGGCCATTGAGTGCGCGCAGGCGATGACCACCTGGCGCCAAGGGGACTGGATGGATTGGTTGGCTGATGCCACAGGCATCGCTCTGGGTACAGGTGCCATGGCGGTGTGGGCGCGCATCCGTGGCCGGACACTTTTGGCAGGAAACTCCGGCACATGAACTTCAAGTTGAAACACCCTTTGCGCACCTTGCTCACGGGGGTGCTGGCGCTACTGCCCTTGGCGGCAACCTTGTTATTGCTATCGTGGCTGTGGAGTTTTCTGGCTATATGGCTGGGGCCGGGGAGTGCCTTCGGTCAGTTGCTGACCGGCATCGGGCTGGGGCTGACTGAGTCGGAGGTGATCGGCTACCTGCTGGGCTTGATGTTGGTGGTTGCGCTGGTCTATGCCTTCGGCTTGATGGTGGAGCGGGGCCTCGAGCAAGGTGCGGCCCAGCTGCTGGAAGCATTGGTGCAACGCATTCCTGTGGTCCGCACGGTGTACGACGTGGTGCAAAAGCTGGTCGGTCTATTAAGCCGGAAAGACGGGGAGGAGCATCAGTCACTGTCGCCTGTATGGCTGTATTTTGGCGGCAAACCGGGCTCTGATGCCGGTGATGCCAGCGCTGCGGCGGGCAAGCAGGGCACAGCTGTACTCGGCTTTTTGTCGACACCGCAGGCCGTGATGATTGGTGGCATGCCTTATCTCGGGGTACTGGTGCCGACAGCGCCCGTTCCTGTGGGCGGTGGTTTGCTCTATGTGCCGCCGGACTGGGTGGAGCCCGCAGACATCGGCATGGAGGGGGTGACGAGCATCTATGTGTCGATGGGCGTCACATCCGATCAATACCTGAAGAAATCCGGGCTTTGATGCCCGTGTAGCAGACAGCCCTATGCGCTAGGGTGCCAAGCGCTCGCGCAGCCACTGGCCGTCTTCGCCTGCGCGGTAGCGCAGGCGGTCATGCAGGCGGCTCTTGCGGCCTTGCCAGAATTCCCACTGGTCCGGCTTGAGCCTGTAGCCACCCCAGTGCGGCGGACGGGGAGGTTGCAGCAAAAACTGTGCGGCGTATTTGGCGGCGTTGGTGACCAGCACCGTGCGACCCGGAATCACCTCGCTCTGGGGCGAAGCCCAAGCGCCAATGCGCGAATCCAGCGGGCGGCTGTGGAAGTAGGCGTCGCTTTCCTCATCACTCACTTTTTCGACCACGCCTTCAATGCGTACCACGCGCTCCAGCTCCACCCAATGGAACTGCAAAGCCGCATACGGGTTGCCCGCCAGTGCCTGGCCCTTGCGGCTGCCGTAGTTGGTGTACCAGACGATGCCGCGGGCGTCGTACCCTTTGATCAGTACCACGCGGGTGGACGGGCGCAAGTCGCTGCCCACAGTGGCCAGCGTCATGGCATTGGGTTCGGGAATCTCGCCCTGAATGGCTTCCTGAAGCCAGCGATCGAATTGTTGGAGCGGGTCAGCGTGCGAGGCGTGCTCATCGAGTTCGGCACGTTCGTAGCTTTTGCGAAGGTCGGCAATGGATGTCATGCCCGCAGTATAGGAAGAGTGCTCTTCCCGCGGCTTGCGATGGGTCATGCGGCAGCGGGGTGCGTGGGCGGCGACCGCCTACAATCATGGGTTGCTTTTTCAACCGGAGTCTTTTGCATGTCTGCCCAGGAAAATAACGACCAAACCGTCGTCACCGTAGTCATCGCCGTCATCATCGTGGCCATCCTGGCTTCCGTGATCGGTTTCGCCGTCCACAAGTCCCGCGCCAAGCCGGCTGCTGCGCCTGTGTCGGTGTCTACCCCTGTGGCAGAACCTGCAGATGCTGCCGCTTCGGCACCTGCTGCCCCTGCGTCCGCTGCCCAATAAACAGCTTTTTGCACCGGCACAGCCCGCCTGTGCCGGTCGCGTATCCCATTCGGGCGTTGGAGCCGGCGTCCTGCCAGTTGCATACTCTTCGCAAGTGACCTTGCCTTCCGGAGTGCAGCGCCCATGAATTTCCCCGCGAGTTACCCCCTGGTTTCATCCCTTGAGGCCGCTGCTTTGCCTGTGGTGCTGGTGCTGGCCTCCGGCCGTGGCGAGCGCTTTACAGCATCCGGCGGCAAGGTGCACAAACTGCAAGCAGACCTGGCCGGCACCCCCGTGATGCAGCGCACCCTGAACGCCGTGCGCGCCAGTGGCCTGCGCTGGCACCTCGAAGATGCAGGCCACCCCGGAATGGGCGACAGCATTGCAGCAGCCGTATGCGCCACCCGCGACGCGCCGGGCTGGATGGTGTTGCCCGCCGATTTACCCCTGATTCGCCCTGAAACCCTGGTGGATATCGCCAGAGATCCGCTGGCCGGCGAGGTACTTATGCCGGTGTTTGAAGGGCAGCGTGGCCACCCGGTGCGCTTTGCCCCTGCGTGTGGCGATGCACTCGCTGCTTTGCAGGGAAATCAGGGTGCAGCGCCCGTAGTGTCTGCGCGAGCAGCTATCAAAATAGTAGTCAACGACCCCGGTTGCATCACCGATATCGACACCCTGGACGATTTGCAACGCGCAGAACGCCTGTTGCAGGCAGCGTCCTGAACCCGCGACACGGCCGTACGGCGGCCAGTTTGTACCTCACTGGTAACCACGTGCATTCACAAGTGGGGGTTTCCAAGTTACCATCAGATGTGTAATTTAGTTACAGAAACATATGCCAGACACCACCTCTACCCCCGTCGCGTTGCACCCTGTTGTGGAGGCGGTGACCCGCCGTATCGTGGAGCGCAGCGCGGCCACCCGCAGCGCGTATCTGGCCCAAGTCGCGCAGATGGCTGATCGCAAGCCCGGTGCCGACCGCATGGGTTGTGCCAACGTGGCTCACGCTTTTGCCGCGATGCCCGAGGCCGACAAGACCCGCGTCACCGGACTGGACAAGCTCAAGATCGTGGCCGAGAAGGGCCCGAACATCGGCATCGTCAACGCTTATAACGACCTGCTTTCCGCCCACGCGCCCTTGCAGCATTACCCTGATCTGGTCAAGGTCGAAGCCCGCAAGCACGGCGCAACAGCCCAAGTGGCGGGCGGTGTGCCCGCCATGTGCGACGGCGTGACCCAAGGTACCGCCGGCATGGAGCTGAGCTTGTTCAGCCGCGACGCCATCGCCATGGCTACTGCCGTGTCGCTGAGCCACGATGTGTTTGACGCCGCCCTGATGCTGGGCGTGTGCGACAAGATCGTGCCCGGCTTGCTGATTGGCGCACTGCACTTCGGCCACCTGCCCACCGTGTTTGTGCCCGCCGGCCCCATGACTTCGGGCCTGCCCAACAACGAAAAAGCCAAGGTGCGCGAAAAAGCCGCCCAGGGTCTGGTCGGCCGCCCCGAGCTGCTGGCCGCCGAAAGCGCCGCCTACCACGGCGAAGGCACTTGCACCTTCTACGGCACGGCCAACAGCAACCAGATGCTGCTCGAAGCCATGGGCCTGCATGTGCCCGGCACCGCCTTCATCAACCCCGGCGACGGTGTGCGCCAGGAACTCACCCGCGAAGCCGTGCGCACCGTGCTGGGCATTACCAAGGCCAAGCGCTTCGCGCCCATCGGCGAGGTGGTGGACGAGCGCTGCATCGTGAACGCCATGGTCGCCTTATTGGCTACCGGCGGTTCGACCAACCATTTGATCCACTGGGTGGCCGTGGCCCGCGCCGCGGGCATCGTGATCGACTGGGATGACTTCTCGTCCCTGTCGGACGTGGTGCCTTTGCTGACACGCGTGTACCCCAACGGTAGCGCCGACGTGAACCAGTTCCAGGCGGCAGGCGGCCCCGGTTACGTGATTCGCGAGCTGCTGGATGCCGGCTTCATGCACGCTGATGTGTTGACCGTACGCAGCGGTGGCCTGCGTGAATACACCGCCATTCCGTCCGCCAAAGCCGATGGCGGCTTGCAGTGGGCAGATGCCGGTGCCAGCAAGGACGAGACCGTGGTGCGCCCAGCCAGCAGCCCCTTCAGCGCCAGCGGTGGCCTCAAGTTGCTCAAGGGCAACCTGGGCCGCAGCGTGATCAAGGTGTCTGCGGTGCCGGACGACCGCCACATCATTGAAGCGCCTTGCCGAGTGTTCGACTCGCAAGACGCACTGCACAAAGCCTTCAGCGCCGATGAACTCAACCACGACGTGATTTGCGTGGTGCGTTGGCAAGGCCCGCAGGCCAATGGCATGCCTGAGCTGCACAAGCTCACCCCGCCCCTGGCCGTGCTGCAAGGCAAGGGTTATCGCGTGGCGCTGGTGACGGATGGCCGCATGAGCGGCGCCTCCGGCAAAGTGCCTGCCGCCATCCACGTGTCGCCTGAGGCCGCTGCCGGTGGCCCGCTGGCCAAGGTGCGCGATGGCGACATCATCCGCCTGGACGCCAACGCCGAAACCCTGCAAGTGCTGGTGAGCGACGCCGAGTGGGCCGCACGCCCCTTGGACACCATGCCCGAAGCCCTGCGTGCTGCTAATGGCATCGGCATGGGCCGCGAACTATTTGCCAACTTCCGCCGCAATGCACTGGCCGCCGAAGAAGGCGCCTGCACCTGGTTCTGACCCCCCCCTAATAACGTCGATCTGGAACTTTTCAATGTCTAACGCTCCCGCCTTTACCGCCCTGCAAGTCATGCAGGACGCGCCCGTCATCCCCGTCATCGTGCTGAACGATGTAGCTCACGCGGTGCCTATGGCCCGCGCCCTGGTGGCCGGCGGCGTGCGCATGCTGGAAGTGACTCTGCGCACTCCCCAGGCCCTGGCCTGCATGGAAGCCATTGCCCGTGACGTGCCCGAAGCCGTGGTTGGCGCCGGCACGGTGCGCAGCAAGGCAGATGCGCAAGCCGCCGCCAACGCGGGCGCCCGCTTTGCGGTGAGCCCCGGCTACACCAGCGCCGTGGGCCAGGCTTGCCGTGATTTGGGCCTGTCCTTGTTGCCCGGTGTAGCCACCGGCAGCGAAATCATGATGGCGCAGGAAGACGGCTTCACCCAGCTCAAGTTCTTCCCCGCCATGCAAGCCGGCGGCCCCGCCATGCTCAAGGCTTGGAGCGGCCCGTTTTTTGATGTGAAGTTCTGCCCCACCGGTGGCGTGACCCTGCAAAATGCGCCCGAGTTTTTGGCCCTGCCCAACGTGGTGTGCGTTGGCGGCTCGTGGATCGTGCCGGCCGACGCCATGGCCAAGGGCGAGTGGGACAAGATCACCCAGCTGGCCAAAGACACACAGGCGCTGCGCAAGTAAGGCGCACGGTGGTTGAAAGAAAAAAGGGCGCTGCGGCGCCCTTTTTTATTGCGCGGGTAGCTATGAAGTTTGTAGCGAAATGCATCGCCATGGAGAAATGAAAATCCCCAAGAATCATGTGGGGTAATCAAATGTTGACGTCAGAAATCATTTGAATACAATTGAATTCATTCATTTTCAACGGAGCTCAACATGGTTCCTGTATCCGGGCGATTGCCTGATGACTTGTACGCGTGGCTTGCTGGTCTGACGCTGGAGGGGGCTTCCACAGTGAGCGACAAAATGCGCGTGGCGGTAGCCAGCCTCAAACGAATGCAAGACGGTGACGGTGACTACATCGGCGCCCTGTCGATGTACCGCGATCTGGGTCGGGGCACACGTGAACACATTGCTGCGTTGGAGCAGCACACCGGGCAACACTCCGAAGTGTTGGCTGCGTTGATGGAGCATCTTCCTGCGCTGATTGCCGGGCTGCATTCCGCGCAGCCCAACAGTCTGGCGGAGGCCAAGCGCCTGGAGTCTGTGCTGGTCAAGCGCACCATGCAGTTGGCCGAAACTTTGCTCCGGCAGGCGGTGACAACTCAGGCAGCCGCTTATGACCCCCAGGTGATACAGCAGAACTCCGGGCGGCTGCTGGAGCTTGCCCGCCTGATTCCACAGCCGAACACTTCAAGCACTTGATCAAGGAGGACGTATGTCACAAAACCTGAGTAGCCGTGTAGCCAAAGTAATCGCCGCGAGCGCCCACAATCTGTTAGACAAATGGGAGGACGCCAACCCGGTAGCCATGCTGGATCAAGCAACCCGTGAGCTGGATCAAGTTACCTCGGAGGTCCGGACTGAGCTGGGGGTAGCAGTCGCCAACCGGCATCTGACCCAACAGCAGCATGTGCGTTTGAATCATGAGCACACTGAGCTGGCTGAGCATATCGGCGCGGCCATCACCGCAGGCAAGGACGAGCTCGCCAAGGCAGCACTGGCACGTCAATTGGATATTGAAGCCCAACTGCCCATTCTTGAGGCCAGTCTGGTTAATCTGGGCAATGAGGAGAAAGAGCTGTCTGCCTTTGTAGAAGCTCTGATGGGCAAGAAGCGGGAGATGCAACGCGTGATCATGGACTTTGAGGCTTCGCGTCAGGAGGCACGTTCTGCGACAGGCAACCGTGCAGTGAAAACTTTGCATACCCAGGCGCGTGTACAGGCTGCACAAGATGCATTTGACCGCACCATCTTGCGGCAAACAGGCGTTGAGGGTTTAACCCGAGGCGCTACGCTGGAGCAGTCCTCGAAATTGAAAGAACTCGGTGATATGGTGCGGGACAACAAAATCAACGAGCGACTCGCGGCCTTGAAAGCCGCGCAATAAGCAAGAAGGGGAGGAGCATGAGCATATTGACTGCGCCCGAAACCTGGCCATTTGCTGCAGCATTGGTCACGGTAGTCGGTCTTGGGGTCCTGGAAGGACTGGGCATGCTGTTTGCCACCAGTCCGTCTTTGTGGGTCGACAACCTGGTGCCGGATGCACCTGATGGTGCTGAGGGTGTGCTGGGGTGGCTGCACTGGGGGCGCGTGCCGCTGCTGGTTCTGCTGATTCTTTTTTTGGCGGGATTCTCTCTCGCGGGATATGTCGTTCAGTCCACTGCCGTGGCAATGTGGGGTTCCGCGTTGCCAGCGTGGCTTGCATCCATCCCTGCCGTGTTTGTTGGCATGTCTACCTTGCGCGGCGTTGGGGGTTTTGCGGCCCGATATGCGCCGCGTGATGAAACCACTGCTGTTAGCGAGCAAAGTTTGATCGGGCGAGCCGGTGTTGTGGCGCGCGGAGTAGCCCGACGTGGCATGGCTGCCGAAGCAAAAGTACGAGACACCCACGGCTACGTCCACTATGTCATGGTGGAGCCTGATCTGGACGACGTGGTGTTTGATGAGGGCGCTGACATTGTGCTGGTGAGAAAGATCAGCAGGGGTTTCACCTGCATTGCCAACCCCCATCCCCAATTACTTTAACGAGAGAAACAGAGAGACCTATGAACTTTGATCTGCTTATCAATACGGCGTTGCCCGCAGGTATTGTCCTGATTGCCTTGGTCGTGGTGGGTATTGTGTTTGCCCGGCTTTACAACCGTGCCACCAAAGAAACAGCTTTTGTGCGTACAGGCTTGGGTGGCCAGAAAGTCATCATGGATGGCGGTGCCATCGTGTTGCCGATATTTCACGAGACGATACCCGTGAACATGAATACCTTGAAACTGGAAGTGTCCCGCAAGAACGAACACAGTCTCATTACCTTGGACCGCATGCGGGTGGACGTGGCCGCGGCGTTCTTTGTGCGTGTCAAGCAACTTTCTGAATCGGTGAGTACTGCCGCCCAGACTTTAGGTCGCAAGACTATGGCGCCTGAAGAGCTCAAGTTGCTCGTGGAAGATAAGTTTGTGGATGCTTTGCGCGCGACGGCGGCCACCATGAGCATGCAGGAGTTGCAAGACAAACGACGTGATTTCGTACAAGCCGTTCAAAACGCAGTTGCCGAAGACCTGGAGAAAAACGGTCTTGAACTGGAGTCCGTCTCGTTGACCAATATGGACCAAACTGCCAAGAATTTCTTCAATCCCAACAATGCGTTTGATGCCGAAGGTTTGACTCGCTTGACTGAAGAAACAGAGGCCCGCCGCAAGCAGCGCAACGACATAGAGCAGGATACAGAGGTTCAGGTGCGGACCAAGAACCTGGAAGCGGAACGCCAAAAGCTGGACATCACCAAGCAGCAGGAATTCGCAGTGCTGACCCAACAGCAGCAGATTTCTAATGCCAAGGCGGTGCAGGTTGCAGAAATCGCCAAGATTGAGGCTGAACGCCACCGCGAAGCGGAAGAAGTGCGCATCAACGCCGAACGTCTGGTCAAGGAAAAGCGAATCGAAGCGGACCGAACAGTGAACAGCGCCGAGATTGACAAAAATCTGGTGATTCAAAAGAAGCAGATCGAGTCAGAGCGCGAAACCAAGATCAAACAAGCCGAGCAACGCCAAGCGGTGGAGCTGGCCAACCAGGATGCAGCTATTGCCATTGCACGCAAATCGCAAGAGCAATCCGAAGCGGACGCTACGGCGAACACGGCCCTGTCTGAAGCGGTCAAGTCAGAGGAGTTGGTGAACACTGCCCGTGAAATTGCCATCGCGGAGCGGAACAAATCCATCCAGCTGATTGACGCGACCAAGGTTGCTGAGCAGCAGGCGATTGGCGTTAAGGTGGCGGCACAGGCTGAGCGGGAAGCCGCCGAGAACCGGGCCGCAGCCATCAAAGTGGAAGCTGATGCGCAGAGGGCTGCCTCATTGGCGGAGGCAGAAGGTATCGCGGCCATCAACGAGGCGAAGAACCGTTTGGGCGCCGCGCAAATTGATTTGGCCGTGCGCATGCAACTCATCCAGGCCTTGCCGCAAATCATCGACAGCGCATCGAAACCGTTGGAAAAGATTGATTCCATCCGGTTGTTTCAGGTGAATGGCATGCCCATGGGGGGCAACACCGGAGGTGGCGAGTCCTGTGGATCCGGAGGCGCTACCCTGCCTGAACAAGTGGTGAATTCAGCGCTGAACTATCAGGTAGCCAAACCTATTGTGGATGCCATCATGAAGGACGCAGGTTTGAACAATCCATCGCTTACCGGGATTGCGCAGACCATCGCGGGCATGGTTACGGCCGCTCCAGTCGCGGTGTCAACTGATGGTGTAACTTCCGCCTAAAGATAGATGAGAAAGGGCGCGCCGGCGCCCATTTTCATTGCGCGGGCAGCTATGAAATGTGCAGCGAATCTGCCGCGATTACTTTCCCTGGCAGCCAGGGTGGCGCACATGTCGACAGCCTAACTATTGGTTTCTACGCGACAGGACCACGAAATGGAATCCATAGATCACCGTTCTGATATCCGCAGCCACTTCATCGCTGCATCGCCATCCACTGTATTCGCCGCCATGAGCGGCCCTGATCGGGTGGCACGTTGGTGGGGCCCGGATGGCTTCAGCAGCACCATGCACACATTTGATTTCCAGCCCGGGGGCAGCTGGGTGCTGACCATGCATGCGCCGGACGGGACGGACTATCCGAATGAAAGCCGGTTTTCCAGGATCGTGCTGGATGCTTTGTGGGAGATAGAGCACCTGAACGGCCACCGTTTCACATTGACGCTGGAGCTCAAGCCCTCAGGCGAAGGTACCGAAGTGTGCTGGCGGCAGACCTTTGACACCGTAGAGCATTACCAAGCCCTGGCCACCTTTGTGGCTGCGGCCAACCAGCAGAATCTGGAGCGATTGGCCGCCGAGGTACTGCGTTAACGCAGGCCTACACCTGCTTCTCTTGGTGCTTTTTGGATCAGTTCGATCTTGTAGCCGTCCGGATCGGTTACGAAGGCGATCACTGTGCTGCCGCCTTTGACGGGGCCAGCCTCGCGGGTCACGTTGCCGCCGGCGGCTTTGATTTTCTCCACGGCGGCATAGGCGTCGGGCACGCCCAGGGCGATGTGGCCGTAGGCGGTGCCCAGTTCGTAGCTTTCGGTGCCCCAGTTGTAGGTGAGCTCGATCTCAGCCTGAGCGGGGTTGCCGCCATCGAATCCGAGGAAGGCGAGGCTGTATTTGTATTCCGGGTTCTCCGAGGTGCGCAGCAATTGCATGCCTAGCACTTGGGTGTAGAAATCGATGGAGCGTTGAAGGTTGCCAACGCGCAGCATGGTGTGGAGGAATTGCATGCGGCAAATTGTGCATCAGGGCCTTTGCCCTGTCTGTGCATGGTGAATAATCCCGCCAACTTTCAAAGGCCCACAATGAGCACATTCACTCAAGTCATTCTGTACACCGACACCGACGGCTTCGCCAAGTTCCGTGAGGAGCCGATTCCTTTGAACGAGGGCAATCCGCAGTCCATGCTCTCAGAAGTGTTTGCGTCGGGCGGCTACCAGTTGCGCACCAGCCCGGTGGGCTTTCGCAGCCAGTTCCATTGCTCGGGGCACACCCAGTGGTGCTTTATTTTGCAAGGGCAGATGGAGATCGGGGTGCACGGCAGTTCGCGCGTGTTTGGGCCCGGCCAGCACTTTTACTCGGCAGATTTGCTGCCCGAAGGCGCCACGTTTGACCCGGCCATCCATGGCCACTGGAGCCGCCAAGTGGGTGACCAGCCTTTGGTCACCCTGTTTGTGCGGGGCTAAGTCGCAGCGGTGCGGGTTGCCGCGCCCTGCAAGGCACCCGACAAAATGAGTTGCACACCAGGTTGCCCAGCTTTGACAGCCTGCACCAAGCCAGCAGCCACGTCTTCGGCTTGCACGGGCAGGTAGTTGGCAGGAATGAGTGGCTTGAGCAGTTTGCTGACCACCAGGCCGATACGCTCGCCGGGTCGCTCGGGTTGGTTCAGCGGGCCGCGATCACCCACCAAGAGGGAAGGGCGCACGATGCTGACACTTGTGTAGCCCAGCTGTGCAATCGCATCTTCCACTTCGCCTTTGACGCGGTTGTAGAAAACGCCAGACTTGGCATCCGCGCCCATGGCGCTGACCACTCCTAATTTCGTAGCGCCCTGCGCACGTCCCATCTGCGCTACAGCCATAACGGCGTCATAGTCCACCGCGCGGAACGCGGCCTGGCTGCCGGCCACCTTGATGGTCGTGCCCAGACAAACAAAAACATCGTCGATTTGCGGCAGCTCAGGGAGCGCCGCAAAGTCGACGATGTGTTGGGTCAGCTTAGTGTGGGTCAAGGGCAGCGTGCGCCGCCCCAGACTGTGTACCGCGCTGGTGTGTTTATCGGCTAGAAGAGCCGCCAGGACCGCGCGGCCCACGAGGCCCGTTGCCCCCGCGACCACCGCCACCCGGGCGTCCACCGCCGCCGAAGCCGCCACCGCCACCACCGTATCCGCCGCCATTTCCACCTCCACTGCGGCCACCGCCGCCAAAGCCACCGCCACCACCGCGGCGGGCGCCACGGCCAGCCATCATATCGACGCTGGTGCGCATGGGGTCAGGTTGCGCGGTGGATGGACGCGGAGCGCGACCTTCGTGGGTGAAGCCTGCAGGCGGCTGGAACTCGGCGCTGCCGCCTTCACGGCGCGGGCCACGGCCTTGTGCGGGACGCGGGCCTTGCGAGCGGGGGGGCTGGAATTCACCACCGCGATCAGGGCCTCGGCCGCTGCCGACATTGCCACCACCATTGCCACGGGCACCTTGACCACCGCGGCCACCGCCGTTACCGCCACCACCCGCGCCAGCATTGCCACCGCGACCACCGCCGTGGCCGGCTTTGTTGTCACGCACGCGTTGCAGCATTTCGGTGCGGGCGGCCTTGGCGGCTGCCTGCATCACGTCACGGCTGGGTGGCTTGCCTGCGCCGCCCCAGATGGTCTGGCGGCCCATGGCGATAGGCTCGGCCTTTTCACCCGGCTCGGGGGCAAATCCCTCGACCAACTTGACTTCGATTTTTTGCTTGGTGAAGCGCTCGATGTCCTGCATGAAGCCTTCTTCGTCCAGGCACACCAGGTTCACAGCGGCGCCATCGGCACCGGCACGACCCGTGCGGCCGATGCGGTGGACATAGTCTTCGCTCACGTTCGGGATTTCGTAGTTCACCACGTGCGGCAGGTCGTCAATGTCGATACCGCGGGCAGCAATGTCGGTGGCCACCAAGGCGCGCACATCGCCGCTCTTGAAGCCGGACAGGGCCTGGGTACGGGCGGCTTGGCTCTTGTTGCCGTGCAGCGCCATGGCAGTGATGCCGTTTTTTTCCAGAAACTCAGCCACGTTGTTGGCACCGAACTTGGTACGGGTGAACACCAGCACCTGGCTCCAGTTTTGCTCGTTGATGATGTGGGCGAGCAATGCCTTTTTCTTGCCGCGGCCCACGGGGTGGATCACTTGGGTGATGCGCTGCACCGTGGTGTTGCGCGGAGTGACTTGCACGCTTTGCGGGTTCTTGAGCAGGCCGTTGGCCAGCTCGCGGATTTCGTCGCTGAAGGTCGCAGAGAACAGCAGGCTTTGCTTTTCTTTGGGCACCAGGGCCAGCACTTTTTTCACGTCATGGATGAAGCCCATGTCCAACATGCGGTCGGCTTCGTCCAGCACCAGCATTTGCACTTGGCCCAGGTCCAACATGCCTTGTTGGGCCAAATCCAGCAGACGGCCAGGAGTGGCCACCAGAATGTCGACGCCCTTTTTTACTTTGGAAATCTGCGGGTTCATCCCTACGCCGCCGAACACGACGGTGGAGCTGAGTTGCAAGTATTTGCCGTACTGGCGCACCGACTCTTCTACTTGGGCGGCGAGTTCGCGGGTGGGGGTCAGCACAAGGGCGCGGATGCCGGTGCCGCCGAATTTGTTCTGCGCGCTGCGGCTCATGGAGAGGCGGTGCAGCAGGGGCAGGGTGAATGCAGCGGTCTTGCCGGTACCTGTCTGGGCGCCGCCCAGCAGGTCGTGGCCTTCGAGTACCAATGGAATGGCTTGCGCCTGGATGGCGGTGGGCGTTTCGTAACCCTGCTCACGCACGGCCTTCACAATGGCAGGTGCCAGCTTCAATTCTTCAAAGTTCATGGATAAATGCGTCCGTCCTGGACGCTTGGGAATCGGCCGTTCTGCTGGCACGCGGCACAGCAGTCAGTCAAAGGCAGATGGATTCAAAAGTGGGACGCCCTTGTCACGTGGGGTCCCCAGCAAGGTGCTGGTATTGCAGGCAACTGAAAAGCTGCAATGGACCGTATTGTCGCACGCTTGGCCGAATGTCCGGAAAACGACACAAAGTGTCCGCCGCGTTTACTGACGGGTAACAAACTGTCAATACACTGGTGCTGCCCGTTCGAGGCGATGAAAATAAGCCCACGATGAAGAAATACCTGTTGCGACGCTTGGGCGTGGCCCACGAGCCCGGCGATGACAAGCCGTCTTTATCCACGTGTATTGAGGCGGTGCTTGAGCAAAGCGATGCTTTGCTGGAGGACGTGCTGGAAGGTTTGCAACTTATGTTGGCGGTGGCCGGTGGCAACACCTTGCACGCCCGTTTGCACCCGGTTCGCCAAGCTGCGGTAGACCGGCTGAACGCCCAGTGCGCCGAAGCCAAGGCGGTGTTCCGTGTTGAGCTGCGTAGCGCGGTGTACGGAGGGGGCTCCTTCCGCAAGCCCCAGATCAGTCAAGTTCGTTTTGATGACTTCCAGTTTTTGGAAGAAGAACAAATTGACGCCAACATCGAACTGGCGGTCACGGAGCAAGAGGTAAATCGCTCGGTGGAGGCCGTACTGCCGGCGCTCAATGCATTGGTGAGCAGCCTGATGGGCTGGGCCAGCGTGCAGGCGCATCTGAATCCGCTGAAGCCGGAGGCTTTTGTGCATGCCCTGAGAGAGGCATTCGGACAGGTCTTGCCGGATGACGAAACCCGATCGGCTGTTATGGCCCCTGCTGCCGGCATCCTGGGTGCGGCGCTGAATAATATGTACAAGGAGCTGGTGGAGTGGCTCAAGTCCCACGGTGTGGAGCCCGTAGCTGCCTACGCGCCGTCGTCCAATCCTTTTGGTGCTCCGGCGAAGCCGGTCGAAACAGCGGTCACCCGCAGTCTGTTGACCCTGGATAAGCTCCGTCGCTTGCTGTCTGGAGAGTTGGACCCGCGCCCCATGGTGGCAGGAAATGCCGACTTCACCCATACCGTGCCTGCCTCATTTGTGGCGCTGGAAGATATGAAGCTGGTGGAGCCCATGCTCAAGCGTTTGTCGCAACGCGCAAGTCGTGTGGATTCAGACAGCGGAAAGACGTTGGCGACCACCTCCCGAGCCAAAGTCGAAGCACTTCAAGGCAAGGCACTGGGCAAAGAGCTGGGCGAGGAAGTGGTGCGACTCATGTTGGAAAACCTGATGCAGGACCGACGTTTGCTCGAAGGCGTACGGCAATCGGTCGTGAACATGGAGCCTGTATTGCAGCGCCTCTCCGCCCATGACCCGCGGTTCTTTGCCGATCGAAAGCACCCCGCGCGTGTTTTTCTGGACCGCATGACTCACCGCAGTTTGGCGTTTCAGTCAGAGGACGATGCGGGCTATTTTCACTTTCAGAAGACGCTGGACAACGCCATCAGCGTGCTGGCCGGCGGCGGGGGCGACGCCAAGGCCTTTGAACGTATGGTCCGCAAGCTGGAAGAGGGCTGGGCCCAGGAGGACCAGCAGCAGAAGCAATTGGCTGCAGAGGCTGCTCGGGGACTGATGCACGCCGAGCAGCGAAATATGTTGGCCCAGCGCTTGGCTCAGGAGTTCGCGCAACGCATGACCTTCAAGAATGCACCGGAGATCGTGCTGGCATTTTTGCGGGGACCCTGGGCGCAGGTGGTGGCCGAATATCAACTGAAGTTTGCTGATGGCACCGACGATTCTGAAGGGTACCTGGCGTTGGTGGACGACCTCATCTGGAGCGTGCAACCGCGACTGGTGCGAAAAAACCGGCCACGTTTGGTCGGGTTGGTCCCCCAGATGCTGCTCAAAATTCGTCAGGGCTTGTTGCTGGTGGACTACCCCGAAGAACGGATTCCCCCGTTTTTCGATGCTTTGATTGACATCCACGAACAAGCCTTTGACAACGCCAAATACGTAGCTCAACGAGATGCGCCGACCACCGCACCAGAGGCGGTGGAAGCTGCAGCCGAAATGACGGACGACGAGCTCTGGATAGCCGAAATGGAGGCCCAGGATTCGGGATTTCTCACGCACATGCAGATGCCCAAGCCTGCGACGGCAGACGTTCCTGAGGTGTCGGACCCGGAGCTCCAGAATGCCTGGGGTGCAGAAAACTTACGTACAGGTTCTTGGGTAGACCTCGCGTTGGGAGGCGAGTGGGTGCGGGCACAGTTGTCCTGGGCCAGTCCTCACCGGACCTTGTTCATGTTCATGTCAAGCGGAGGTATGGCGCATTCCATGTCACGCCGGACTATGGACAGACTTCGCGGCTTGGGATTGATCCGCTTGGTCTCTGACGGTCATGTGATGGATAACGCATTGGATGCGGTTGCCCGTGAAGCTTTGTTGAATGACGTGAAAAACGCGTTCGATGGCCCTCCAGTGGCCAACAAATAAGGGGAAGACGGCCGAGCAGTCGATAATATGGTTTTACCGCTGAATAACCAGAATCGCAATGGCCCAATACGTTTTCTCCATGAACCGCGTCGGCAAGATCGTGCCCCCCAAGCGGCACATTCTTAAAGACATCTCCCTTTCCTTTTTTCCCGGTGCCAAGATCGGCGTCTTGGGTACTAACGGTTCCGGCAAATCCACCCTGCTCAAGATCATGGCGGGTGTGGACAAGGAAATTGAGGGCGAAGCCATTCCCATGGCCGGCTTGAATATCGGTTATCTGCCCCAGGAACCCCAACTCGATCCGAGCCACACTGTGCGTGAAGCTGTCGAAAGCGGCATGGGCAAGGTGTTTTCTGCCAAAGCCCGCCTTGAAGAGGTGTATGCGGCTTACGGTGCGGAAGACGCCGACTTTGACGCATTGGCCGCTGAACAGGCCGAGCTCGA